>NZ_JBIWEL010000016.1:0-41102 GCF_044762525.1 Pseudomonas sp. NPDC096950
AGCAGTCCTGGGCTCAAAACCGTCGCGTCGAACTGCGTAAGTAATTCGTCATGCGAACGTGCCGTCGTGCTGTAACTGTTCTGGCTCTCAGTCTCGCACCGCTTGCGGTGTGGGCTGCGGTTCCTGTGGTCGATAACAATTCCGGAAACAATAGCGGGACCAGTTATCCGCCTGCGGGTTACGGTACGAACGGCGCCTATGCCGGGGGAGGGGTTTCGGCCCCTGTCTCGGCACAGGGCGAGCTGTTCAACCAACTGCAATCCATGCAGGAGCAGATTTCACGCCAACAAGGTGTGATCGAAGTTCTGCAAAATGATGTAGCGCGCATGAAGCAGGAAAACCTGGAGCGATACCAGGATCTTGATCGGCGCATAGGAACCGGCGTTGCACCAGCCGCCACTCCTGATAATTCTTCCACCGGTGGCACGTTGAATGCCCCCGGCGCAGCAGCTGCTGCAGGCGCCAGTGCAGGTGCAGGAGCGGCCGCCGCTCAAGCACCAGCCGCCAGCAGTGAACCGGGTGATCCGGCGAAGGAAAAACTGTATTACGATGCAGCCTTCGACCTGATCAAAGCCAAGGATTTCGACAAGGCCAGCCAGGCTTTTGCCGCTTTCCTGCGCAAATACCCGAACAGCCAATACGCGGGCAATGCCCAGTACTGGTTGGGCGAAGTCAATTTGGCCAAAGGTGATCTGCAAGGTGCAGGTCAGGCATTTGCCAAGGTTTCGCAGCTGTACCCCAAGCACGCCAAAGTGCCTGACTCGCTGTACAAGCTGGCGGATGTAGAACGCCGCCTGGGTCATACCGACAAGGTCAAAGGCATTCTGCAGCAGGTGGTGTCCCAATATCCGGGCACTTCCGCCGCTCAGTTGGCTCAACGCGATTTGCAACGCATGTAAGCTGGCTTGACCAGAATTGAAGAAACCCGCGCTTGTCGCGGGTTTTTTCGTTAGAATTCACGCCCTTTTTCTGAAATACGCTTTTTGGGATTCGCGCGTTGGCGGGGTTCCTTGAAGAGCCTGACGGAGGCGGACAGCCTGTTTAGCTGTTACGCCCGTGGCGACTATGCAAGACACATTGAGAATTACCGAAGTTTTCTACTCGTTACAGGGGGAAACGCGGACTGCCGGGCTGCCCACCGTTTTTGTGCGCCTGACCGGTTGCCCATTGCGTTGCCAATACTGTGACAGCGCTTACGCGTTCATCGGCGGCACCATTCGCCCCCTCGACGATATCCTCGAGCAAGTGGCCGGTTTCCGTCCGCGCTACGTCTGTGTCACCGGCGGCGAGCCGCTGGCGCAACCCAATGCCATCCCATTGCTCAAGCAGTTGTGCGACGCCGGTTACGAAGTGTCACTGGAAACCAGTGGTGCGCTCGACATCTCGGCGGTAGATTCCCGGGTCAGTCGCGTCGTGGACCTGAAAACCCCAGGTTCGAAAGAAGCGCATCGCAACCGCTACGAGAACATCGAACTGCTGACGCCCAACGACCAGGTGAAGTTTGTCATCTGCTCGCGGGAAGACTACGACTGGGCTGTGTCCAAGCTGATCCAGTACGGCCTTGATCGACGTGCCGGCGAAGTCCTGTTCTCGCCAAGTCACCATGACCTGAATGCACGGGACCTGGCTGACTGGGTAGTGGCGGACAATCTGCCAGTGCGTCTGCAATTGCAGCTGCATAAATATCTTTGGAATGACGAGCCGGGGCGCTGATATGACCGAACAACTGAATACAACCGAAAAACGTGCGGTGATCCTGCTGTCCGGCGGCCTGGACTCGGCAACCGTCGTGGCCATGGCCCGCGCTGAGGGCTATGCCTGCTACACCATGAGCTTCGACTACGGTCAGCGCTCCCACGCCGAATTGCACGCCGCCGCGCGTGTCGCCCGCGACCTGGGAGTGGTCGAGCACAAGGTGATCGGCCTGAACCTGAACGGTATGGGCGGCTCGGCACTGACCGACACCAGCATCGATATTCCGGAAGAGGCGGGTGAAGGCATTCCGGTGACTTACGTGCCGGCGCGTAACACCGTGTTCTTGTCCCTGGCACTGGGCTGGGCCGAAGTGCTCGGCGCACGCGACATCTTTATCGGTGTGAACGCGGTGGACTACTCCGGTTACCCGGACTGCCGTCCCGAGTTCATCGAATCCTTCGAACGCATGGCCAATCTGGCGACCAAGGCCGGTGTCGAAGGCAACGGCTTCCGTATCCAGGCTCCGCTGCAAAACCTGAGCAAGGCGCAGATCGTCGAGGCAGGCGTGAAGCTGGGCGTTGATTACGGACTGACCGTTTCCTGCTATCAGGCGGACGATAAAGGCTATGCATGCGGCAAATGCGACAGCTGCCGCCTGCGTGCAGAAGGCTTCGCAGCCGCCGGAATCAGCGACCCAACCCCTTATTTTTGATTTATTTCAAATTAGGTGTTGAATAGTCCTTAGAAATCAGTATTATACGCGCCACCACACAGCGGGTCGTTAGCTCAGTTGGTAGAGCAGTTGGCTTTTAACCAATTGGTCGTAGGTTCGAATCCCACACGACCCACCATTTTTGTAGCAGTTTTAAAAGTCTGGAAGGCCCACGCAAGTGAGGATTTCCGGATTTTTTTTTGCCCGCGATTTGTGCTCGGCTCAACGCGGGACTACACCGCGTGACGCAGGTCAGAATCATCTTTTGCATCCGCGGGATATTCTGTAGCCTTGCCCGGCTCCAACGTTGTGCCTGATGAATACTAACGCTCCCGGCGGTACCCTCAAGGGGTCCGGAGCCGGGTGTATACTCGACTTTCGCGCGAAAGCGCCCGCAGGTCTTGCGATCATGACGCAAATTTCTGAACGTCTTCTGGTTCAAGCTCACCTCGACGCCAAGCAGCCCAAGCCGCTGACCACCGAGGAAGAGGCTTTTTACCGCGCCGCCATTGCCGCCGAGCTCAAGGCTCAGGACGCAGTGCTGGTTGCCCACTTCTATTGTGATCCGGTGATTCAGGCCCTGGCCGAAGAAACCGGCGGCTGCGTCTCCGACTCCCTGGAAATGGCCCGCTTCGGCAATGCCCATCCGGCCAAGACCGTAGTGGTCGCGGGAGTGAAGTTCATGGGCGAGACCGCGAAGATCCTCAACCCCGAAAAACGCGTGCTGATGCCGACCCTGGAAGCGACCTGTTCGCTGGACCTGGGTTGCCCGGTGGACGAGTTCTCGGCGTTCTGCGATCTGCACCCGGAACGCACGGTGGTGGTGTATGCCAACACCTCGGCGGCGGTTAAAGCTCGGGCCGACTGGGTGGTGACATCAAGCTGCGCGCTGGAGATCGTCGAAAGCCTGATGGATAACGGCGAGACGATCATCTGGGGCCCGGACAAACACCTGGGTACCTACATCCAGCGCAAGACCGGCGCGGACATGCTGTTGTGGGACGGTGCCTGCATCGTTCACGAAGAGTTCAAGTCCAAGCAGCTCGAAGACATGAAGGCGCTGTACCCGGACGCAGCCATTCTGGTGCACCCGGAGTCGCCGACGTCGGTGATCGAGCTGGCGGACGCTGTCGGTTCCACCAGTCAGTTGATCGCCGCCGCGCAAAGCCTGCCGAACAAGACCCTGATCGTCGCTACCGACCGCGGCATCTTCTACAAGATGCAGCAGCTGTGCCCGGACAAGGTGTTCATCGAAGCCCCAACGGCCGGTAACGGTGCCGCGTGCCGCAGTTGCGCGCATTGCCCGTGGATGGCGATGAATACCCTTGAGCGGACGCTGAAGAGCTTGAAGGAAGGGACGAACGAGATCTTTGTCGATCCGGCGTTGATTCCCCAGGCGATCCGGCCGTTGAAGCGGATGCTGGACTTCACCCAGGCGGCGCGGATGAAGTTGGCCGGGAACGCCTGAGTCACAAGAAAACTGTGGGAGCGGGCTTGCTCGCGAAAGCGGTCTATCAGTCGACATTTGCCGCGACTGAAACAGCGCTTTCGCGAGCAAGCCCGCTCCCACATTGATTTTTGTGTGGCGGGATTACTTGGTTTTCTTCGGAATACGAACGAGCTGCGTATTCGAATACATGTCATGCCAGCTGCGTTTCTGCTTATCAAACAGCGGCCAGAGAAAACCCAGGCCCACGCACAGCCACGACCCGATCGACACCACAAACCTTAACAACGCCTGCCACAGGCTAATGGACGAACCGTCGGCGTTCTGCACGCGGATTCCCCACACCTGCATACCCAAGGTCTGGCCGGACCAGGTCCAGAACTTGGCGAAGAAACCGAACAGCACGAACAACAGCACCGTCGACAGCAATGGATCACCGTCCAGCGCGCCGGCTTCGGTCAGGGTGCGCATTTTGTCTTCGCCGATAATCGCCATCTGGATCATCTTGTAGATGCCGCTGGTGACGATCAGCAGGGCGGTGCACAACAGGAAGTCATAGAACATCGCTGCCAGGCGACGACCCAAGGCGGCGGCGGGGAAGTCGCCCTGGGGTTTGAGCAGGTGTTTCGACATGGCAGCCTCTGGCGGAAAAAGAAGCCATTTTACGGATTTACGCGCACAAAAAAGCCCCTGATGTCAGCATCAGGGGCTTTTTCGTTACAGAAGGTTAGGCTTCTGCTTGTACTTCGTCAGCCTGCATGCCTTTCTGGCCTTGCACAGCGACGAAAGTCACTTTCTGGCCTTCTTTCAGGCTCTTGAAGCCGTTGCCCTGGATGGCGCGGAAATGCACGAACAGATCCGGACCGCTTTCAGGAGTGATAAAACCAAAACCTTTCTCGTCGTTAAACCACTTGACGGTACCGCTCTGACGTTGGGACATTTCTTATTTCCTTTGACGCAAAAATTAATGACAGTCTCTTTCTCATGAAAGAGTACTGGGGCTGGTTGCAGGAGAGTAAGAAGACGTCGAACGGGATGTAGCTAACTTGTAGGCTACTGCCCAGGTCACGATTCCAAGCGACCCATGCAAACACAGTGAACAAACTCTACGCCAACTAGCCAATAAAAAACAAGCCCCTGTGAGGGGCCCGGTTTTGCTCAGGTTGGTGGCTGTTAGACGGTCCACTAGTGCGGGCTTATACGATTGCCGTGTTCAATTGTTTTCGATCGTTATAAGCCAAGTTCATTATCGAACGGTTGCACTGTTTTATGGCGGTTGCGTTACAGATTAGTGCACTGTTAACGCAACCGCGTTACTTATAGAAACAGTCAATCAACCACGATAGTAGCGTTGTGGAACAAATGGCATTTTGCTTACAAGCAAAGGCACCTTTTTCCCACGAACAATTGCCCAAACCGGAGTGTCGAGAGCGATGTAAGCACTGTCGACGTAACCCATGGCCAGAGGACCGCCGAGGGTCGGCCCGAAGCCGCCGCTGCACACGCTGCCGATGATCTCGCCGGCTTCGTTGACGATCTCTGCGCCTTCGCGCACCGGAGTGCGTTCTTGCGGCAGCAGGCCAACACGCTTGCGGCTGACCCCGCCTTGTTGCTGGGCGAATACCGTTTCCGCACCCGGGAAGCCGCCGGCCCGCGCACCATCGGCACGACGAGGCTTGGAGATGGCCCACAGCAGACTCGCTTCGATCGGCGTGGTCTCGGTGTTCATGTCGTGGCCGTACAGGCACAGGCCGGCTTCCAGGCGCAGGGAGTCACGGGCGCCAAGGCCGATGGCGGCCACTTCCGGCTCGGCCAGCAGGGCGCGGGCGAGGGCTTCGGCATTGGCGGCCGGTACGGAGATTTCGAAACCGTCTTCGCCGGTGTAGCCCGAACGGCTGACAAAGCAGTCCACACCCAGCAGTTTCACGCGGGCGAACTGCATAAAGGTCATCTTCGACACTTCAGGCGCCAGGCGTGCGAGCACGGTCACGGCGGCCGGGCCTTGCAACGCCAGCAACGCGCGTTCTTCGAACAGCGGCTCGATGGTGCACTGATCGCCGATGTGCTGGCGCAAGTGCGCCAGGTCCTGATCCTTGCAAGCGGCATTGACCACCAGGAACAGTTCGTCGTTACCGAGGTTAGCGACCATCAGGTCGTCGAGGATGCCGCCGGTCTCGTTGGTGAACATCGCGTAACGCTGCATGCCCACCGGCAAGTCGATGATGTCCACCGGCACCAGGGTTTCCAGGGCCTTGGCGGCATTGGCACCGGTCAGGCGGATCTGGCCCATGTGCGAAACATCGAACAGCCCGGCCTGCTCACGGGTGTGCTGGTGTTCTTTCATCACGCCCAACGGGTATTGCACCGGCATGTCATAGCCGGCGAACGGCACCATGCGGGCGCCGAGTTCGATGTGCAGTGCGTGCAGCGGGGTTTTCAGCAATTGTTCGGTGGACATATTCAGCTCCTGAAAATAATGCGGATGCGTGCATCAGCACTCGATAATGTTGACCGCCAAACCGCCACGGGCGGTTTCTTTGTATTTGCTTTTCATGTCGGCGCCGGTCTGGCGCATGGTGCGGATGACCTTGTCGAGGGAGACGAAATGTTGCCCGTCGCCGCGCAGGGCCATGCGCACCGCATTGATCGCTTTCACCGAGCCCATGGCGTTGCGCTCGATGCACGGCACTTGGACCAGCCCGCCAATCGGGTCGCAGGTCAGGCCGAGGTTGTGTTCCATGCCGATTTCCGCGGCGTTCTCCACTTGCTGCACCGTGCCGCCGAGGACTTCGCACAAGGCGCCGGCCGCCATCGAACAGGCGACGCCGACTTCACCCTGACAGCCGACTTCAGCGCCGGAGATCGAGGCGTTTTCTTTATAGAGAATGCCGATGGCCGCCGCGGTCAGCAGAAAACGCACGACCCCGTCTTCGTTGGCGCCAGGGATGAAGCGCATGTAGTAATGCAGCACCGCCGGGACGATCCCCGCCGCACCGTTTGTGGGCGCAGTGACGACGCGCCCGCCATTGGCGTTTTCTTCGTTGACCGCCAACGCGTAGAGGTTGACCCAGTCCAGCACTGACAGCGGATCGCGCAGGGCCGATTCCGGGTTCTTGCACAATTGCCGATGCAGCGCGGCGGCACGGCGCTTGACCTTCAAGCCGCCGGGCAAAATGCCTTCGTTACGGCAACCGGCGGCGACGCAGTCCTGCATCACTTGCCAGATGTTCAGCAACCCGGCGCGGGTTTCCGCTTCCGGGCGCCAGGCGCTTTCGTTGGTCAGCATCACCTGACTGATCGACAAGCCGTAGGTGGTGCAATGAGTGAGCAGGTCCTTGGCGCTTTTGAACGGGAAGGTCAGCGGCGTAGCGTCTTCAACGATACGGTCGGCACCGGCCGCATCTTCATCGACGACAAAACCGCCGCCGACCGAGTAGTACTCGCGGCTGCGGATCTGAATGCCGGCGGCATCGAAGGCGCGAAAGATCATGCCGTTGGGGTGATACGCCAACGGTTTGCGGATCATCGCCAGGTGTTCTTTTTCGTTGAACGCAATGCTGTGTTCACCGAGCAGGTTCAGGCGACCGTTGCCGCGAATTTCTTGCAGGCGGGCGGCGACGGTTTCGGTGTTCACGGTGTCCGGGTGTTCGCCTTCCAGGCCGAGCAGCACAGCCTTGTCACTGCCGTGGCCCTTGCCGGTGGCGCCGAGCGAGCCGTAGAGCTCGACTTTGACGCTGGCGGTGGCGGTCAGCAACCCTTCACGGCGCAGACCTTCGGCGAAACGCGCAGCGGCACGCATCGGGCCGACGGTGTGGGAGCTGGAGGGGCCGATACCAATCTTGAACAGGTCGAACACGCTTAACGACATGAGTTGTTCTCCGGTTTCTTGTTATAGGAATTCGCGGAATCTGGGGCTTTGCACGGTCCCCTGTGGGAGCGGGCTTGCTCGCGAATGCGGTAGGTCAGGCAACATTGAGGTGACTGATCCACCGCATTCGCGAGCAAGCCCGCTCCCACAAGGGGTAATGCAGTGGGGCGGATTAACCGCCCCACACAGTTTTAAGCGTAGCTTTCGATCGACGGGCAAGCGCAAACCAGGTTGCGATCGCCAAACACGTTGTCGACGCGACCGACCGGTGGCCAGTATTTGCCTTCGATCAGCGATGCAACCGGGTAAACCGCTTGCTCACGGCTGTACGGATGCGTCCACTCGCCAACGATTTCCGCCGCGGTGTGCGGAGCGTTTTTCAACGGGTTGTCGTCCTTGTCCAGCGTGCCGTTTTCCACCGCGCGGATTTCTTCGCGGATGCGGATCATGGCGTCGCAGAAGCGGTCCAGTTCTTCCTTGGATTCGCTTTCGGTCGGCTCGATCATCAGCGTGCCGGCCACCGGGAAGGACATGGTCGGGGCGTGGAAGCCGAAGTCGATCAGGCGCTTGGCGACGTCATCGACGCTGATGCCGCTGCTGTCTTTCAGCGGACGCAGGTCGAGGATGCATTCGTGCGCTACCAGGCCGTTGCTGCCGGTGTAGAGCACTGGATAGTGCTCTTCGAGGCGACGGGAAATGTAGTTGGCATTCAGGATCGCCAGTTGCGAAGCACGCTTCAGACCCGCGCCACCCATCATCCGAATGTACATCCAGGTGATTGGCAAAATGCTCGCGCTGCCGAACGGTGCCGCGCAGACCGCGCCTTCCTTGCGTTCCATGGTGCCGTGACCCGGCAGGAACGGGGTCAGGTGCGATTTCACACCAATCGGGCCAACGCCCGGGCCGCCACCGCCGTGGGGAATGCAGAAGGTTTTGTGCAGGTTCAAGTGCGAGACGTCGCCGCCGAACTTGCCCGGCGCGCAGAGGCCGACCATCGCGTTCATGTTGGCGCCGTCGATGTACACCTGGCCGCCGTGGTCGTGAATGATGCCGCAGATTTCGCGGATGCCTTCTTCGAACACGCCGTGGGTCGACGCGTAGGTGATCATCAGCGCGGCGAGGTGTTCGCGGTGCTCGATGGCTTTGGCGCGCAGGTCTTCGATGTCGACGTTGCCACGGGCATCGCACGCGGTGACGACTACGCGCATGCCGGCCATGTTGGCGGTGGCCGGGTTGGTGCCGTGGGCGGACGATGGAATCAGGCAGATGTCGCGGCGGTCTTCGCCACGGCTCTGGTGATAGGCGCGAATCGCCAGCAGGCCAGCGTATTCACCCTGGGAGCCGGCGTTCGGTTGCAGGGAGATCGCGTCGTAACCAGTCGCGGCGCAGAGCATCGCTTCCAGTTCGTCGGTCAGTTGCTGGTAACCGGCGCTTTGTGCGGCCGGGGCGAACGGGTGCAGGGCGCCGAATTCAGCCCAGGTCACCGGGATCATTTCGCTGGCGGCGTTGAGTTTCATGGTGCAGGAACCCAGCGGGATCATGGTGCGATCCAGGGCCAGGTCCTTGTCGGCGAGCTTGCGCAGGTAGCGCATCAGCTCGGTTTCCGAGTGGTAACGGTTGAACACCGGGTGGCTGAGGATCGGCGATTGGCGCACCAGTGCCGCTGGAATCGTCGCTTGAACCGAAGCGGCGAGGGCGGCGAAGTCTGGCAGCGACTTGCCGTCGGCCAGCAGGGCCCACAGGGTTTTCACGTCGGCTTGGGAGGTGGTTTCGTCGAGGGACAGGCCCAGACGTTCGGCATCCACGACGCGCAGGTTGATCTGCTGGTCGCGGGCCTTGTCGTGCAATGCGGCAGTGTTGGCGCCGGTCTTGATTGTCAGGGTGTCGAAGAAGTTTGTTTGCTCGACATTCAGGCCGATCGCTTTCAGGCCTTGGGCCAGAATCGCGGTCAGGTGATGCACGCGGTTGGCAATCTGCGTCAGGCCTTTCGGGCCGTGGTACACGGCATACATGCTGGCGATGTTGGCCAGCAGTACTTGCGCGGTGCAGATGTTCGACGTGGCTTTCTCACGGCGGATATGTTGCTCGCGGGTCTGCATCGCCAGACGCAGGGCCGGCTTGCCGAAACGGTCCACGGAAACACCGACCAGACGGCCCGGCATGTCACGCTTGAACGCATCTTTAGTGGAGAAGTAAGCGGCGTGCGGGCCACCGAAGCCCAGCGGCACGCCGAAGCGTTGCGCGCTGCCGATGGCCACGTCGGCACCGAATTCACCCGGCGGGGTAAGTACGGTCAGGGCCAGCAGATCAGCCGCGACGGCGACCAAAGCGTTGGCGGCGTGGAAGCGTTCGGTCAGTTCGCGGTAATCGAACACGTCACCGTTGCTTGCCGGGTATTGCAGCAGTGCGCCGAAGAACGGCGTCACGTCAGTCAGCTCTTGCTCGTCGCCAACCACCACATCGATGCCCAACGGCTCGGCACGAGTGCGCAATACGTCGAGGGTTTGCGGGTGGCAATGCACGGAGGCGAAGAAGGCGTGGCTGCCCTTGTTCTTGCTCAGGCGTTTGCAGAAGGTCATGGCTTCGGCAGCGGCGGTGGCTTCATCCAGCAGCGAGGCATTGGCGATCGGCAGGCCGGTGAGGTCGCTGATCAAAGTCTGGAAGTTCAACAGCGCTTCGAGACGGCCCTGGGAAATCTCCGGTTGGTACGGGGTGTAGGCGGTGTACCAGGCCGGGTTTTCCAGCAGGTTGCGCAGGATTGGCGACGGCGTGTGGGTGCCGTAGTAGCCCTGGCCGATGTAGGTCTTGAACAGCTGGTTTTTGCCGGCAATGGATTTGATCAGCGCCAGGGCATCGGCTTCGCTCAGGCCGTCTTCGAGGCCGAGGACGCTGGTGCCTTTGATGCTTTCAGGGATGACGCTGGCGCTCAGGGCTTCCAGGGAGTCGAAACCGAGGCTGTTGAGCATCGCTTGCTCGTCACCGGAACGCGGGCCGATGTGGCGGGCGATGAATTCGTTGGCGGTGGTCACATCTACAGAAACAGAAGGTACTTGGGTCATGTCAGCGCTCCTCAGGCTTCGGCGTTGGCTTTGATCAGGCGGTCGTAAGCGTCCTGATCCAGCAGTTTGGCGACAGCCGAGGCGTCGGTTGGCTGGAAGCGGAAGAACCAGCCTTCGCCCAGCGGATCTTCGTTGACCAGTTCCGGGCTGCTGTCGAGCGCCGGGTTGACTTCCAGCACCTCGCCATCGAGCGGCATGTACACGCCGCTGGCGGCTTTTACCGATTCCACGGTGGCGGCTTCAGCGCCTTTGTCGTAGGACTGCAGCTCAGGCAGTTGTACGAAAACCACGTCGCCCAAGGCGTTCTGCGCGAAAGCGGTGATGCCGACTGTGACGCTGCCGTCAGCTTCGGTGCGCAGCCATTCGTGATCTTCAGTAAAACGCAACTCGCTCATGGAAACTCCTAAGGGGGCCAGACTCGTCTGGTGGACGCGATTGAATGCTTGGGCTAAAGCCCTTCTTTATAGGTGGCTACTAAGCAAGATCGCGGCCAAGGTTGTTAAAGCCTTATAAATCAGCATGTTGTGTACCGCGGCGGTATAGGCGGACCTAAAGCGTGTAGCGAAATCGCTACAGCCTGAAGCAAAGAAAAAAGCGTAATGGGATCAAAGCCTTGCACAGCGGTGATCAGGGGAGGGTGTAGCGATATCGTTCCGCTGTAGCGCTTTCAGTACAGATGAAGGTCGCTTTTAAACAGGTTTTCCGGCCTTACACAAAACCTGTGGGAGCGGGCTTGCTCGCGAATGCGGTGTATCAGTCGCCATCAATGTTGCCTGACACACCGCATTCGCGAGCAAGCCCGCTCCCACATTTTTGACCGAGTCAGGCTCAGGGTTTGTTTGGGATGCCGTACTTACGCAACCGATGAGCAATCGCCGTATGAGAAGTCTGCAACCGACTGGCCAGTTGCCGAGTCGAGGGATAGCTGACGTAGAGTTTTTCCAGCAACGTTTTCTCGAACTCTTCCATGGCCTGTTCGAGGCTATCCACTTCGCTGTCACTCTGCCGCGCCACTGAGGTGCCGGCGATGTCGAGATCACCAATATCCACCAGGCTGCTTTCGCAAATCGCGGCGGCGCGGAAGATCACGTTTTGCAATTGCCGCACGTTGCCCGGCCAGCGGTTGCCCAGCAATGCCGGGTAGGTGCCCGGCGCCAGGCGACAGACCGGGCGCTGAATCTGCGCGCAGGCCTGCTGCATGAAGTAGCGAGCCAGCAGCAAAATGTCCTGGCCACGTTCACGCAGGGGCGGGACTTCGACGTTGAGCACGTTGAGGCGATAGAACAGGTCTTCGCGGAAGGTGCCTTCGCTGACCATTTTTTCCAGGTCGCGGTGGGTCGCGCTGAGGATGCGCACGTTGACCTTGACCTCACGATCACCGCCCACCCGACGGAAGCTGCCGTCGTTCAAAAACCGCAGCAGTTTCGCCTGCAAGTACGGCGACATCTCGCCGATTTCATCGAGAAATACCGTGCCCTGGTTGGCCAGTTCCATCAGCCCCGGTTTGCCGCCCCGTTGCGCGCCGGTGAAGGCGCCGGGTGCATAGCCGAACAGTTCGCTTTCGGCAAGGTTCTCCGGCAATGCTGCGCAGTTCAACGCCAGGAACGGTGCACTGTGCCGCGCGCTGATGGCGTGACAGGCCCGGGCCACCAGTTCTTTACCGGTGCCGGTTTCGCCCTGAATCAACAACGGTGCATCGAGGGCCGCGACCCTTTGGGCGCGGGCCTTCAACGTACGAATCGCCGGGGATTCGCCGAGCAGCGCATCGAAACCTTCGGCGTGGTCGTGGTGAAGGGCGGAAAGGCGTTCGCCGATCCGGTTCGGCTGATACAGGGTCAGCAGGGCGCCGGCGTCGGTGATCGGCGTGGCGTCCAGCAACAGGGTCTGGCCATTGACGGTGATTTCCCGCAGCGGCAGGCGGAAGCCGTTTTCCAGCAAGGTATCGAGCAATGCCGGGTCGGCAAACAGTTCGGCGATGCTTTCTCCAGCGGGTTCACGACCGTACAGCGCGATGAGTGCCGGGTTGGCCAGCAGCACTTTGCCGGCACTGTCCAGGGCCAGCACCGGGTCGGTCATCGCCGCGAGTAACGCGTCGAGCTGCAAGTGCCGGCGCTGGCCGGGCAGGATGTCGACCACCGTCATCGCCTGCACGCCGCGCACGTTGAGCAAGGCGTCGCGCAGCTCTTCGAGCACTTCGGGGCTCAGGGTCGGGGCGTCGATGTAGACGTTCGGCGGAACCATTTCCACCGCATCCAGATTGAGATTGCGCCCACCGAGCAAGGCCAGGACTTCCTGGGTAATGCCGACGCGGTCGATGAAGCTGACGTGGATACGCATGGGGCGGTTTTTGGTTCTGGAATGCGGAGGGTGGCAAGTATGCCTTGGTGGAGGGCTGGGGTGAAATCTTGAGATTCAGGTTGGGGTTGAAAGCCACCCCTCACCCCAGCCCTCTCCCCAAAGGGGAGAGGGGGAAAGGGAGCCGATCTCTGTTGCTTTCAAGTCCTGAGTTCGACTTGATATTTCAGGTCGATGTAGCTCGAACATGCAACTCGGTCAGTTCCTTCTCCCCTCTGGGGAGAGGGTTAGGGTGAGGGGTGGCCTCAGGATTCACTCCAAATGTTCGGGCTTCACCGGATCACCCGATTTCATATCCAGCTGCACTCGCACATCTTCAAACATCGCATCGTAATGCTTGTGCACCGAGCCAATGCTGCTGTGGGTCTTGGGGATTCCGTACTTCTCGGCAATGTGCGTCACGTTGCTGGCGAAGTTGTAGGCCTGGTCCTTGGGCAGGAAGAACTGCTCTTCCATGTCCTTGCCCTGGATGCTGCCATGCAACGTGAACTGCATGCCTTTGCCTCCTTCGGGATCCTGGGTGACTTCATAGTCCAGGCACAGGTTGTAGCTGACATCATCGTCATTCAGCGCGTGGCGCTCGAAGTGCAAGTGACCCGGTTCAAACGTGGCCATTGGCGTCTCTCCTTATAAATAAGTAATGCCAGGTGTCGCCGTGCTGATGCGCGTGCCGGCCTTGCCCTGGACGATGGCTTCGATGTCCGAGAGTGAACCGATGACCGCGACTTTGCCAGTATTGCGGGCAAACTCACACGCAGCCTGGACCTTCGGCCCCATGGAACCGGCGGCGAAGCCGAGTTTTTCCATGGCGTCGGGGTGGGCCTGGGCGATGGCTTTTTGCGTTGGTTTGCCGAAGTCGATGAACGCGGCGTTGACGTCGGTGGCGATCACCAGCAGATCACTTTCCAGCTGTTCGGCCAGCAGCGCCGAGCACAGGTCCTTGTCGATCACCGCTTCCACGCCTTCGAGTTTGCCGCTGGCACCGTACATCGTGGGAATGCCGCCACCGCCGGCGCAGATCACGATGCTGCCCTTGTCCAGCAGCCACTTGATCGGGCGGATTTCGAAGATGCGTTTCGGCCGAGGACTGGCGACCACGCGACGGTATTTGTCGCCATCCGGGGCAATCGCCCAGCCTTTTTCGGCGGCAAGTTTTTCCGCTTCGGCTTTCGAGTAGACCGGACCGATCGGTTTGCTCGGGTGCTGGAACGCCGGGTCATTCGCATCGACTTCGACTTGGGTCAGCAGCGTGGCGAACGGCACTTCGAAGTCCAGTAGATTGCCCAGTTCCTGTTCGATGATGTAGCCGATCATGCCTTCGGTTTCGGCACCGAGCACGTCCAGCGGGTAGGGCGACACCGAGGTGTAGGCCGCCGCCTGCAGCGACAGCAGCCCGACCTGCGGGCCATTGCCGTGGGCGATGACCAGTTGGTTGCCGGGGTAAATCCGGGCGATCTGTTCGGTGGCGACGCGGATGTTGGCGCGTTGATTGTCCGCGGTCATGGGTTCACCACGGCGGAGCAGGGCGTTACCGCCCAGGGCGACGACGATACGCATAGTGCAGTCCTTTCAGAAAAGGGTTCGGGCAACACGGTCCTCCTGCCGAAACCCGATCCATTGTGGGAGCGAGCCTGCTCGCGAAAGCGGTGTATCAGCCGACATTGATTTTGGATGTCAGTCCGTCTTCGCGAGCAGGCTCGCTCCCACAGGGGCCGGTGTTTCGCCAGTGGGAGCCGGGCGAGGCTTTTAGATATCCGCCAACGCCGACACCAGAATCGCCTTGATGGTGTGCATGCGGTTTTCCGCTTGCTCGAAGGCGATGTTGGCCGGGGATTCGAAGACTTCTTCGGTCACTTCGACGCCATTGGCCAGGTGCGGATAGCGCGCGGCGATGTCTTTGCCGACTTTGGTTTCGCTGTTATGGAACGCCGGCAGGCAGTGCATGAACTTCACGCGCGGGTTGCCCGAGGCCTTCATCATCGCGGTGTTGACCTGGTACGGCAGCAGTTGCTCGATGCGCTCGTCCCACGCTTCCACCGGCTCACCCATCGACACCCAGATGTCGGTGTGGATGAAGTCCACGCCCTTGACCGCTTCTTTCGGGTCTTCAGTGATGGTGATGCGCGCGCCGCTTTCTTCGGCGAAGGCTTTGCACTGATCGATGAAATCCTGGTGTGGCCACAGGGCTTTCGGTGCGCCGATGCGCACGTCCATGCCGAGTTTGGCGCCGATCATCAGCAGCGAATTGCCCATGTTGTAGCGGGCGTCCCCGAGGTAGGCGTAGCTGATTTCATGCAGCGGCTTGTCGCTGTGCTCACGCATGGTCAACACGTCGGCGATCATTTGCGTCGGGTGGAATTCAGCGGTCAGGCCGTTGAACACCGGCACGCCGGCAAACTTGGCCAGCTCTTCGACGATTTCCTGTTCGAAGCCACGGTACTCGATGGCGTCGAACATTCGGCCCAACACGCGGGCGGTGTCTTTCATGCTTTCTTTGTGGCCGATCTGCGACGACACCGGGTCGATGTAGGTGACGTGGGCGCCTTGGTCGTGGGCCGCGACTTCGAAGGCGCAACGGGTGCGGGTCGAGGTTTTTTCGAAGATCAGTGCGATGTTCTTGCCTTGCAGGTGCGCACGCTCGGTGCCGGTGTACTTGGCGCGCTTGAGGTCACGGGACAGGTCGATCAGGTAGTTGAGCTCGCGGGTGGTGTGGTGCATCAAGCTCAGCAGGCTGCGGTTGCGCATATTAAAAGCCATGGTGGATCTCCTTGGGTTTCGGTTATCCCCCGACCTCACGCTTTATAAGGGTGAGGCCGGGCGCAAAAATTAATAGTCGATAGGGTCGCGAATGATCGGGCAGGTCATGCAGTGGCCGCCGCCGCGACCGCGACCGAGTTCGCCGGCACTGATGGTGATGACTTCCACGCCAGCCTTGCGCAGCAGGGTGTTGGTGTAGGTGTTGCGGTCGTAGCCGATCACCACGCCTGGTTCCAGGGCCACCACGTTGTTGCCGTCGTCCCACTGCTCGCGTTCGGCGGCGAAGCTGTTGCCGCCGGTTTCCACCACGCGCAGGGCCTTGAGATTAAGTGCGGCGGCCACGGTGTCGAGGAAGCTGGTTTCTTCGCGACGAATGTCGATGCCACCCGGTTTGCTGTCGTCAGGACGCAGGGTGAAGGCGACGATCTGGTTCACCACTTCCGGGAAAATCGTCACCAGGTCGCGGTCGCAGAAGCTGAACACCGTGTCCAGGTGCATCGCCGCCCGGGACTTAGGCAGACCGGCGACGATCACCCGTTCCACTGCGTTGTGCTTGAACAGGTTCAGCGCCAGTTGGCCGATGGCCTGGCGGGACGAACGTTCGCCCATGCCGATCAACACCACGCCGTTGCCGATCGGCATCACGTCGCCGCCTTCGAGGGTGGCGTTGCCGTGTTCCTGGTCCGGGTCGCCGTACCAGACCTGGAAGTCGGCGTTGGTGAACTCCGGGTGGAATTTGTAGATCGCGCTGGCCAGCAGGGTTTCCTGACGGCGCGCCGGCCAGTGCATCGGGTTCAGGGTCACGCCACCGTAGATCCAGCACGTGGTGTCGCGGGTGAACTGGGTGTTGGGCAGCGGCGGCAGGATGAAACTGGAGTGGCCGAGGAAGTCGCGGAACATCTCGATGGTCTTGCCGCCGAAACTGCTCGGCAAGTCATCGGCGGATACGCCGCCAATCAGGTACTCGGCGATTTTGCGCGGCTCCAGGCTGCGCAGCCATGAACCGACTTCGTTGACCAGACCCAGGCCTACGGTGTTGGCGGTGATCTTGCGGTCCAGAATCCAGTCCAGCGCTTCGGGGATCGCGACGATGTCGGTCAGCAGGTTGTGCATTTCCAGCACATCGACGTTGCGTTCTCGCATCTTGGTGACGAAATCGAAATGGTCACGCTTGGCCTGGGCGACCCACAGCACGTCATCGAACAGCAGTTCGTCGCAGTTGTTCGGGGTCAGCCGCTGGTGGGCCAGGCCTGGGGAGCAAACCAAGACTTTGCGCAGTTTGCCGGCTTCGGAATGTACGCCGTACTTCACTTTTTCCGTGGTCATTACAGTGATCCTCCAGATTGAAACGGTTACAGAGTCAGGAAGCCGTCATACAGCCCGTAGGCCGCCACCAGGGCACCGACGACGACGGCGGCGAAGATCAGCTTCTCGACAGTGGTGAAAACCGGTTTGCCCACTTCGATCTTGGCCTTGGCGAACAGGATCGCGCCGGGGGCATAGAGCAGGGCGGACAGCAGCAGGTATTTGATGCCGCCGGCATACAGCAGCCAGACCGCGTAGATCACCGCGATACCGCCGATGATCAGGTCTTTCTTGCGCTCGGCCAGGGCGTTTTCATAACTCTCGCCACGCACCGCCAGCAACAGCGCATAAGCCGCCGACCACAGGTACGGCACCAGAATCATCGAGGTGGCGAGGTAGATCAGCGACAGGTAAGTGCTGGCGGAAAACAGCGTGATGATCAGGAACACCTGCACCATCGCGTTGGTCAGCCACAGCGCATTGACCGGCACGTGATTAGCGTTTTCCTTGCGCAGGAACGCCGGCATGGTGTGGTCCTTGGCGGCGGCGAACATGATCTCCGCGCACAGCAGCACCCAGGACAGCAACGCGCCGAGCAGCGAGATGATCAGGCCGACGCTGATCAGTACCGCGCCCCAGTGACCAACCACATGTTCCAGCACTGCCGCCATCGACGGATTCTGCAACTTGGCCAGTTCCGGTTGGGTCATGATCCCAAGGGACAACACGTTCACCAGCACCAGGAACAACAGCACGGTGATAAAACCGATCACCGTGGCTTTACCCACGTCGCTGCGTTTTTCCGCCCGGGCCGAGAAGATGCTCGCGCCTTCGATACCGATGAACACCCAGACGGTGACCAGCATCATGTTGCGCACCTGGTTCATCACGCTGCCGAGGGTGGTGTTTTGTGTGCCCCAGATGTCGGCGGTGAAGATGTCCAGTTTGAACGCGAACACCGCGATCAACACAAACAGCAGCAGCGGCACGACCTTGGCGACGGTGGTCACCAGGTTGATGAACGCCGCTTCCTTGATCCCGCGCAGGACCAGGAAGTGCACGGCCCACAGCAGCACCGACGCGCCGATCACTGCGGCAACGGTGTTGCCTTCGCCGAAGATTGGAAAAAAGTAGCCGAGGGTGCTGAACAGCAACACGAAGTAACCGACGTTACCCAGCCAGGCACTGATCCAGTAACCCCAGGCCGATGAGAAACCCATGTAGTCGCCGAAACCGGCCTTGGCGTAGGCGTAGACACCGCCGTCCAGGTCTGGCTTGCGGTTGGCCAGGGTCTGGAATACGAAGGCGAGGGTCAGCATGCCGACCGCCGTGATCGCCCAACCGATCAACACGGCACCGACGTCCGCACTGGCGGCCATGTTCTGCGGCAGAGAGAAGATCCCGCCACCAATCATTGAGCCGACGACCAATGCAACGAGCGCACCGAGTTTCAGTTTTCCGGGGGATTCAGACATTGCATGACTCCAGTGCAGGAGAAGAGAGGCAACAGAATAAATCTGTTAACTGTTCAATCAGCTGACATAGATCAGTGCATGGGCACATTCCATTGTTAATGAAAGACTTATGAACTTTTCACGTGCATAACTGTATTGCTGGAAAAGCCCGGTCCAGAGGCCTCCGGCAGATCGAGGCAGGAATAACGCGTTGTGCGTTGAGTTTTTTAAGCTAGTTCGTTTTGGCGAATACGCAACTTTCAGTTGTCAGAATGTGGCCGGTTATAAATAAAAGTTGTAATAAGGTGTTA
The DNA here is from genome assembly GCF_044762525.1 of Pseudomonas sp. NPDC096950. Classification (NCBI taxonomy): domain Bacteria; kingdom Pseudomonadati; phylum Pseudomonadota; class Gammaproteobacteria; order Pseudomonadales; family Pseudomonadaceae; genus Pseudomonas; species Pseudomonas sp. NPDC096950. The sequence continues at coordinate 18,964 of NZ_JBIWEL010000016.1, forward strand.
GTTGTTGAACGTTATTGCGGGTTATCTATTTAGTTAAATTAAATCACTTGGGGCTGTCTCGATGAGTTTGCTGCTGGCGTATCGACCACCTTACGACTGGGCAGCGATGCTGAATTTTTTATCGGCGCGGGCGATTGCCGGGATGGAGACGGTGGTCGATGGCGTGTATTCGCGCAGCATCGGCTTGAACGGTGTTCACGGCACATTTTCGATCACACCCGCCGGCGTGGATGCGCTGGAGGTGACGCTGGATTTCCCTGATCCGGGTGCCGTGCCCGAGATTGTGGCGCGGTTGCGGCGGATGTTTGATCTGGATGCCGACTTGCCCTCTATCCATCGACATCTGGCGGCAGATCCGTTGATGGCGCGACTGATCGCCGAGCGTCCCGGATTGCGCGTGCCGGGGGCGTGGGACGGTCTGGAACTGGCGATTCGCGCGGTGTTGGGGCAGCAGATTAGCGTGGGCGCGGCGATCAAACTGGCGGGGAAACTGGTGGCGCAGTATGGCGAGCCGTTGCGCTCACCGCTGTCGGGGCTGACCCATGTATTTCCCGGGGCGGCGGTGTTGGCGGCGGCGGACCTGGCGACATTGGGCATGCCGAAAAGCCGAGGCCGGACGCTGTCGGGTGTGGCGCAGGCGTTGCTGGATGATCCGCTGTTGTTTGAACCGGGGCGGGACAGTGGGGGGGCGCGGTTGTTGGCGTTGCACGGGATTGGTGACTGGACGGCGCAGTACATTGCGTTGCGGCAGTTGCGGGAGGGTGATGCGTTTCCGTCGGGGGATGTGGGGTTGATTAATGCGTTGGCGGCGCTTGAGGGAGAGCCGGTGACGGCGCGGGAGTTGTTGTTGCGGGCTGAAGTGTGGCGGCCGTTTCGGGGGTATGCGGCGCAGCTTTTGTGGACATCGTTGAGTCGGGCTGATTGAGCTGATCCGGAAGGATGGGTGGCTGTTATGGCCCCTTCGCGAGCAAGCCCGCTCCCACAGTGGACCGGGTTTTCCTGGAGGAATGCGATCCACTGTGGGAGCGGGCTTGCTCGCGAAAGCTATCTGAAAATCACCACCACTGCGCGCGATGGGCACCCAATTCAGACGCCGGCAGTGTCCATTGTAACGGCGTCCCGGTGATTTTCAGCGGAACGTGCAACCGATGCGCCGGCCCCCAAGGTGTCTGTTCAACCAACAGCCCTTGATCGCTGTCATCTTCCGCCCGCAACGGCTCATCCGTCCCGGCACCCTGCTCGATCAACAACTTCGCCGTCCGCGCCAACGACAACCGTGCTGACCCTCCACTGCCCAACAACATGATCGCCGCTGCCGCCATCAAATACCCGGTGGCGTGATCCAGCGCCTGCACCGGCAACGGCGTGGGTTTGTCGGCCTTCTTCCATTGCTGGCCAGCCTCGGCAATCCCGCTGCTCATCTGCAACAGGCTGTCGAAACCCCGACGATTCTGCCACGGGCCACTCCAGCCGTAGGCGTTGAGGCAGACATCGATCAACCCGGGGGCCAATGCCTGGCGTTCAGCCACGCCGTAACCCAAGCGTTCCAACGCATCGGCGCGGTAGCCGTGGAGCAAGATGTCGGCGTCCTTGAGCAGGCTTTCGAATACCGCGCGATCAACCTTGTCGTGCAAATCCAGGCGTGCGCAGCGTTTGCCGAGGGTGACTTCCGGCACGACGCCCGGCTCGTTCCAGGTCGGCGGGTCGATGCGCAAGACATCGGCGCCGAGCCCGGCGAGAAAACGGCTAGCGGTGGGGCCCGCGAGTACGCGAGTCAAGTCCAGCACCTTGATCCCGGCCAGCGGTCGCGCCACTGAGCCATGCCACGGTTTGGTGTTTTGGCCCGGATTGGCGGCGAATTGAATCAACGGCTCAGCGTTCACCGCGATGCCTTGAGGATGAGCCTGCCATTGCGCCCAGGTACGCATTTCGGCGGCGCAGCCACCGGCCTCGACCACGGCGGTTTCCAGATCGGTCTTGGCCCACTTCGCCACCTGACTGGCCATGCCGGCGCGGTCGGCACAAGCGCCGAGGACCCGTTCGGCAGCGGCGCGGTGATGCGGGGCGTTGGTGTGCAGGCGGATCCAGCCATCCTTCGTCGCATAGTCACCGGCGACCGGGTCCCACAGCGGCGGCACGCTCCAGCCCACGGGGCGAATAGAGGTGGCGAACCAAAACGAGGCCAGGCGGCGATCGACTTCAGGGCTGGGCAGGCGACGGGTTTGCTGCTGCAGCAACTGGCTGACAGCCTGGCCGGCGGCGCCGATGCTGGCGCAGGCCAGGTCGGTGACGGCGAACGCCGAGGGCAGGGCGCCGCTCGACGTGAAGGGGATTGGGGTGTGCGGCAAGCCGAGTGCGGCTTGAATGGACGTGAGTAAATCAGTCATCGAAGGCCCTCCGGAACGAGGGTTCGATCATAGATCAAAACAGATGACAGGCCGGATGAAATCCCCATGTGGGAATTAACTCCTGTGGGAGCGGGCTTGCTCGCGAATGCGGTGTGTAAGCAACATTGATATCGACTGACACGACGCCTTCGCGAGCAAGCCCGCTCCCACAGGGGGGATTTGCGGTGGATTGTTAAACGCGGAACTGATCCATTAATTTCATTTGGTGCGTGGCCAAAGCATTGAGCTGGCTGCTGATTTGCGCCGACTCTGTGGCTTGGCCGGTCAGGGTTTCGGTAACGGTACGGATCGCCGAGACGTTGCGGTTGACCTCTTCGGCCACGGCGCTTTGCTGTTCGGCGGCGCTGGCGATTTGCAAGTTCATGTCGCTGATCACCGTGACCGCGTCGCTGATCTTGCCCAGGGCCTGGACCGCTTGCTGGATTTGCCCGGCGTTGCTGTGGGCCTGGGTCTGGCTTGAATGCATAGTCGCGACGACGCCGCGAGTGCCGGTCTGGATGCGTTCGATGACGATGCGGATTTCTTCCACCGAGTCCTGGGTGCGTTTGGCCAGGTTGCGCACTTCATCGGCGACCACCGCGAAGCCACGACCGCTTTCCCCGGCCCGGGCCGCTTCAATCGCCGCGTTGAGCGCCAGCAGGTTGGTCTGTTCGGCGATGCTGCGGATCACTTCCAGCACTGAACCAATCTGCTCGCTGTTGACCGCCAGGGCTTCGACTTCGGTTACGGCTTTGCTGACTTCATCGGCCAGCAAGTTAATGTCCCGGGTGCTGCGTTCGATGATTTGCATGCCATCCCGCGCCGATTGGTCAGCGCCTTTGGCTGCGTTGGCGGCGTTCGATGCACTGTTGGCGACGTCGTGGGCGGTGGCGCTCATTTCATTGGACGCGGTGGCGACCTGGTCGATTTCGCGGAACTGCACCTGCATGCCTTCGCTGGTCTGGCGGGCGATTTCCGAAGACTGGTCGGCGGTGCCACGGGCGTCGGTGATGCTTTGTTTGATCTGCGCGATGGTCGGTTGCAGCTTGTCGAGGAACCGGTTGAACCAGCTCACCAGTTCGCCGAGTTCGTCTTTCTTGCTGTAGTGCAGGCGTTGGGTCAGGTCGCCGTCGCCGCTGGCAATCGCCTTGAGCATTTCGGCGACGCTGTTGATCGGCCGGGTGACGCCGGAGGCGGTGAGCCAGATCAGCAGCAGACCGACCAGCCCGGCCGCAATCGCCACCATCAGGGCCTTGATCGTGCCGCTTTGCTGCGCATCATCGAGCACCGCTTGCAGCTTCACCGAATCGGCCAGCAGCACCTGTTTCGGCAGGTCGATCACCACGCCCCAGGCTTTGGAATCGGGGATCGGGCTGACCGGGTACACCGCGCGGATCAGCTCGCCCTGTTCGAGAATCTTCGGCGAACCGTTGCCGAGCAGTTGCAGGACTTCCTTGCCGTCTGCGCCAAGGGTTTCGCCGATGTTTTTGCCGACCTTGCCGGCGTCGGCGCTGTAACCGGCGAGCACACCGCTGCCGGAGACGATCAGCATATGCCCGGCGTTGTTGAACAAATCACGCTGGGAATCCATCGCCGCCGCTTGCAGTGAGTCGAGGGCGATGTCCACGCCGACCACGCCAATGGCCTTGCCGTCCACCAACAGCGGCACGGAAATGGTGGTCATCAGCACTTCCTTGCCGCCGACGGTATCGGAATACGGGTCGAGCAGGCAGGTGCGTTTGTTGTCGCGAGGGCAGGTGTACCAACTGTTGTATGGGGTGCCGCTGAGGCTGAGGGTGGTTTTAGTCATGTCGTCTTCGACCATGATCGTGTTCAGCCCGACCCCGCCCGCGCGGCTCCAGTAACTGGCGAAGCGCCCGGATTCATTGGACTGTCGGGCCGCGTCATTGGCGAACTCGCTGTCCTTGCCGTCGAGGCCATTGGGCTCGAACGCCAGCCAGATTCCCAACACCTTGCTGTTGCGCTCGAACGCGGTTTTCAGGCTCTGGTTCAACTCTTCACGCAGGGCGCCAGCCTCCAGGGAACGCTTGGCGGCCATGTTGCGCATGTCCTTGATTTGATCGGCCAGGGCCGTCACCACCAGCAGGCTTTCGCCGAAGGTCTTCTGCACCCGCACGGCTTGCTCGGCGGCTTTGGCCTGCAAAAGGTTCTGCACACTGGCGGTGAGCATTTTGCTGCTGGAGGCGTTGACCAGTTCGTCGTTCTGGTTGGTCTGGTAGATGTTCATGCCGACGATCAAGGCAACGACGCCGAGCAGGCACAGACCGGACAACAGGACGATTTTCAGGCGGATGGACAGAGAGTCGAACATAGGGCGAACTCGCAAATGGATGAGGTGTTGGCCAAGAGACGGGAGAGATCCCGCTCGCCAAGTCCATTCAGCGCCATTTAATCCACATCGGCGCGCGCACAGCTTGCATGAGGGGTAAGCGGACGAACGGTATCAGGTGAACGTTTGCGCAGGAGAATCCCCTGAAACGGGCTGGAATTCAGGAGATTTGCGGTGTTGGGGCTATAGGGGATTTGTGTACGTCAGGAAGGTTGCGGGGCTGATTCCGGTCGCGACCAGATCCACAGATTGCCCAGGCTCATACCGGCAATCGCCAGGTAAATCGGCCAGCCGTGATCGAGCATCACCAGCATCAAACCGGCGCACAGCAACATGCTGACGGTGGCGCTGACCTTGGCCCGGCGGGCGATGATTTTGCCGTTGCGCCAGTTGCACAGGATCGGCCCGAACAACCGATGGTTTTCCAGCCAGGCACTCAGGCGCGGCGAACTCTTGGTCGCGGCCCACGCGGCGAGAAGGATGAACTCGGTGGTCGGCAGGCCCGGCACGACAATCGCAACCAGGCCGATGCCCAGGCTGACGTAGGCCAGCAGGCCGAAGAGGATTCGGGCGAGTTTGGAGGAGGCGAGGTGAGGCATGGGGCTTATGGTGACCAGTGTGGCGCACGATCGGCAAGTGTTGATTGGGGTATTGCGGGGTGTACTCAGTTCCCTTGTGGGAGCGGGCTTGCTCGCGAAGGCGGTGTATCAGGCAACATTGATATCGACTGACAAGACGCTTTCGCGAGCAAGCCCGCTCCCACAGGGGGGGGTGGTGTCAGGCGAGTTCCGGGGTGTAGGCCTGTTCCAGCAGTACGGTGAAGCGGTTGAACGCATCGACCGCAGCTTGCTCGATTTCGGCTTCTTCCTGAGCGCTGAACGCCAGCGAGTCGAGGGTTTTGACGAAGCTCTTCCAGCCTTCAGCGCGGCCACCGGCCGGTTCACCGAGGTGACGGGCACCAAAGGTTTCGCTCAAGCCCAGGCCCACGGCGCGCTTGATCAGAAACGCAGCACCCAGCTTCGAGCCTTCGGAAACGAACAACCAGCCCAGGGCCGCGGCTTTGGTTGGATTCTGCACGGCGCCTGCCACCGGTGCCGGAACCTCGGTGTCCAGGTCCGCCAGATCAGCCTTCGCCGCTTCGGCCCGGCAACGCGCCGGCAGGTCCGGGACGATGGCGGTCAGTTCGGCGTCGTTGTACAGCGCCACCAGTTCCGACTGGAACAGGTACTGCGCGACCACGAAACGGGCGAAGTTGGCCTGGGTTTCAAACGGCGCGTGGGCTTTGACCAGTGCATCCAGTTTGGTGTGGGGCTCGTTGGTGATCTGGTTCAAACGTTGCGAACGCAGGGCGGCGCGTTGAGCAGTGTCCGTGGAGGTCATGGGAAATCCTTGTGAAAAAAGAGGCGCTTGGTAACGAGACGAACAAGAAGACGCCCGAGCGTAAAAAAACCTCACCACGACGCATTAACAAATGTGTCGCAGTGAGGCATTCAGGCTCAGATGTCCCAGACCAGATTGACCGCGAAGTTGCGACCCGGTTGGGTCAGGCGATCGAGGTTGGCCGGTTGGGTCACCGAGGCTTCGCCGACGCTGTCGTAACCGCGTACGTCATCCCACTGCCAGTATTTCTTGTCGGTCAGGTTGTACAGGCCGGCATTGATCGTCACGTCGTCGGTGACCTTGTAGAAACCGGCCAGGTCGAGCACGCCATAACCCGGGGTCTTGAACTGGGTGCTGGTGCCGTCCGGGGTCTTGAAGCTGGTGCTGTCGACGCGGTCCTTGCGCTTGACCAGAGTCCAGCTCAACAGCGCGCCGTAGTTATCCTGGTCGTAACCGAGGCCGAACACGCCGGTCAGCGGGTTGATGCTGTTCAGCGGCTGGCCAGTGTCATCGTTGCGGCCATACAGGTACGCCATCGAGCCTTGGGTGTAGAGGCCGGTCGGAGCGCCGAAGGTGTCGAGGTTCAGGCGACCCTTGAGCTCCACGCCCTTGATGGTGGCGTGCTTGATGTTATTGCTCTGGAACGTGGTCTCGGTGTAGCCGGGCGTGATCGCATTCTCGTCGATGAAGTCGCGGTACTTGTTGTAGAACACCGCCACATCGAACGTGCCTGCCTCGAACTGGCCGCGCAGGCCGGTTTCATAGCTCTTGCTCTTTTCCGGCTCCAGGTCCGGATTCGGCGCGACCTGATAACCGCCGGCGAGGTTTTCGAAACGACCGTACAAAGCCTTGGCGGTCGGCGTGCGGAAGCCTTCGGCGTACTGGCCGTACCAGGTGTAGTTATCGTTGAAGCTGTAGGTGGTGCCGAACTTCGGCGACAGACGATGCCAGGTCTTGGTCTTGTCGCTCACCACGCCGTTGCCGCTCTGGTCGGCGGTGGCCAGGAACTCGTCGGTTATGTGCGGCTTGAGTTGGGTGTAGTCGTAGCGCGCGCCCGGCAGGAAGGTCCAGTTGCCCCAGCTGATCTGATCCTGAGCAAACAGGCTGTAGCTGTTGATGGTCGGGTCCGGGAAGTCGCTGGCCGGTTTCAAGGTGTCGGCGGCGCTTGGTGCACCAATGACGCGGCAGGCGCCGGCCACGGTCAGGCAGGTGCCGGTGCCGGTACGCAGGCCGGTGACTTTGTCCTGCTTGATGGTGGTGCCGTAGGTGACGGTGTGATCGGTGTCAGCAATGGCGAAGGACTTGTCGGCCTGGGCGTCGAACACCCATTGGCGATCCTTGTAATTGGTGTTGCGCTCACGCAGTACGGTGCGGGACGGCGCGTAGATTTCTTCGGTGCTCTGGTCGGTCTTGGCGATCTGGTAGTTGAGCGACCACTTGATATTGTCGGCCAATGCACTGTCGAGGCCGAAGCTGTGCTCAATACCAAAACGTTCGCGGCTGACCGTGTCATTGCCGGTGCGGGACTTGTAGAAACCGAACCCGCGTCCGGCGTTGAACGGACCACCCACGGCGCTCAGTTGATTGGTGTCGCGGTCGTCTTTGTATTTTTCGTAGGTCAGGCCCAGGCGTGCGTCGTCGGCGTAATTCCAGCCGAGTTTGGCCAGCACGTTGGTGGTGCGCACGTCTTCGGGGTTGGCCTCGGTGCGGTTGAGGCCGGTGCCGCCGGTTTCGCCGTAGGATTCGGTTTCATGGCCATTGCGTTGGCTCAAATGCAGCAAGCCGTCGAAATCGCCGGTGCGGCCAGCGACGGTGCCGGACGTCAGCCAACTATCGTCTGCCGAGCTGTAGCCGGTTTTCAGGCGCGCGCCGACGTCTTTGCCGGGCTTGATGATGTCGTCCGGATCGAGGGTGTAATAGCTGACCGCGCCGCCGATCGCATTGCTGCCGTACAGAACCGACGCGGGGCCACGGAGGATTTCGACGCGTTTGACGATTTCCGGGTCGACGTAATTGCGGTTGGTCTGGGCGTAAGGGCCGTTGAAAAAACTGTCCGGCACTTGCACGCCATCGACTTGTGTCAGTACGCGGTCGCCGTCGATGCCGCGGATGTTGTAACCGGTGAGCCCGGCGCGCTGGCCTGCACCACCTACCGAAACACCCGGTTCGTAGCGCACCAGATCCTTGATGTTGTTGACGTTGTTGCGGTCCAGCTCTTCGCGGGTCTGCACAGTGACGGTGGCCGGCACGCTGTCGATGCTCTGTTCCTGGCGGGTGGCGCTGATCGTCACTTGTTGCAGATTAAGCGCGCCACTGCTGTTGCGCTTTTCCAGCACGATGTTGTTATTGCCCAGTTTGCGATAACCGAGGTTGGTCCCCACCAACAGGCGATCCAGGGCTTTTTCCGGTGGCAGCGAACCGCGCACACCCGGCGAGGCGACACCTTGCGCCAGTTCGGCGGGCAAGCCGACCTGCCAGCCAGTTACGGCGGTAAAGGCATTGAGGGCCGACACCAGCGACTGCTGTGGAATGGCGAACGAATAATCGCCCATGTTGCGGCTTGGCTGCTCGGCGGCAGTGGCGGCCATCAGCGGCGCGGCACCGGCCATCAGGATGGCGGCGGTCAGCAGCGACAACACGCGGGAAGGTGAAGAGGACTGGCGGGTATGGCGAGAGGACATCGATAGCGCTCCGTGTCGCACGAATCTTTATAGGTGCAGATTGGCATCCTTAGATGCGAATCAATTGCATTGGCTATAACGAGACGAACGAGCTTCAGCTATCGAGTAAAAATAATTCTCATTTAGTTCAGGATCACCAGCGCAGGGAATTCCTGGAGCCGGGCAGAGGTGATATGAGCGAGGGAGCGGACCACGTCCAGCGGCTGGTCGAGACGGTAATTACCCGTGACGGCGACGTCGGCCAACTGCTCATTGTTGTTGATGATCCAGCCCGGATAGTAGCGACGCAGCTCCGCCAGCACTTGGCTCAGCGGGCAGTTTTCGAATACCAGTCGGCCCTGGACCCAGGCCAGGTCGGTGGCGGCATCGAGCTTGGCCGGGCGGTCGAAACCGTTGGGGCCGATGCGGATGCTTTCGCCCGCCGAGAGCCGCACCCGCGCATCGTCACGGGTCGCACGCAAATCCACGTCGCCGCGCTGCACCCGAACCTGCGCCACGCCGTCGAGGTAACGCACGGCAAACGCGGTATCGCGCACGCTGGCCTTGACCGGTCCGGCGTCGATCTCCAACGCCTGGCCACGGTTGGCCGGCACCTCGAAAAACGCCTCGCCCTGGTACAACCGGGCCACGCGCTGCTGGTCGTTGATGGTGCTGGAAAATGCCGAGTTGGTATTGAGCAGGACTTTGGAGCCGTCCTCCAGTTGCAGGCGTTGGCGCTCACCGACCACGGTCAGGTGATCGGCCTGCAAGCGCATCGGCAAATTACTGAAGCTGAACAAACCGAGGATCAACACCGCCGCCGTGGCCAGGGGTTTCCAGTGCGGACGCAGGCGCGACAGCACGCTGACTTTCGCCGGTTGCGCGGCGAGGCTTTGCGCGCACTGCGTGACCAGCGGACCGTCCCAGATCGCCTGGGCCTTGGCGAAGGCTTCGGCGTGCAGCGGATCGGCGGCCAGCCAGTCGTGGAACTGTCGGGTCTGTTCTTCGCTCGGACTGCCCAGCACGATCAGCCAGTCCAGGGCCTGGTCCATCGCGCTGGCGGGGTCTCCAGCGGAGCGGTGGGTGTCCGTCACGGTGTTTCCTCGGCTGTGTCTGTGCACGGCTGGTTTTTTATGGCGCTTGAAAGTGAGCAAGGGTAGCAAAGCCTTGCGTGCTCAGTCGCCGTTTAAGCGTTCCGCAACGCCGATGCAGATCGCCATGATCAATTTCAATTCTTTCTGCACCGTGCTCAACGAAACGCCGAGCTTCTCGGAAATCTCCAGATAACTGTGCCCATGCAAGCGGCTGAGGATGAAAATCTGCTGCTGGCGCTGGCTGAGTTCACTGAGGCTCACGTTCAAACGCTCCAGCAATTGTTCGGCATGGGCGGCGTCCTCGGCGCTGCTGGCGGGGGCGGCGATGCTTTCCACCACCTCCAGCGGGACGTCATCGAGCATGGTGCGCGACTGGATGCGCCGCGCACGCAAATGGTCCAGCGCCAGGTTGCGGGCGGTCTGGAACACAAAGGGTTCGAGGTGATCGATGGCCCGTTCACTGAGCGCCCGGGTCACGCGCAGGTAAGTTTCCTGCAGCAGGTCTTCGGCGGTGCTGTGATTGTTGACCATCCGCTCCAACGTGCGCAGCAGGGAAACCCGCTGGGCGATGAAGACGTGATTGAAGCGCGATTGACTCACGGGAGGACCTGATCCATTTCGAGCGAATGATAATGCTTATCATCCGCCCGAGTGGTCAAGTGCTGATTTGTGAAGCTTTACGCGCGACCCAGCAGATAGGTCGCGTAATCCGGAATCCGGTGCTGGTGGGCCTGATCCATCATCGGGCTGCTCAGCAAGTAATCGGCGCTGCATTCGTTGCAGGCCACCGGGATGTTCCAGACCGCCGCGACCCGCAGCAACGCCTTGATGTCCGGGTCGTGGGGTTGCGGTTCGAACGGGTCCCAGAAGAACACCAGCATGTCGACCCGCTGCTCGGCGATGCGCGCACCGAGTTGCTGGTCGCCGCCCAACGGGCCGCTGATCATGCTTTCCACCGGCAGGTCGAGGCGTTGTTGCAACAACAACCCCGTGGTGCCGGTGGCGACCAGTTCATGTTGCGCCAGCTTGTCTTTCTGCCGCTCGGCCCAGTCCAGCAAAAACACTTTGCAATGATCATGGGCCACCAAGGCGATACGCTTGCGCGCCGCCATGGTTTTTTGCGTGAAGCTGATACCGATCATCGGTGTTGCTCCACGTGTTATTCAGCGTTGCAGAGCGCCAGGCAGTTATCGAGCATGCGGTTGGAGAAGCCCCATTCGTTGTCGTACCAGGCCAGCACCTTGAGCAGCTTGCCGCTGGATTTGGTGTGGTTGGCGTCGAAGATCGACGACAGCGGGTTGTGGTTGAAGTCACTGGAGACCAGCGGCAGGGTGTTGTAGCCGAGAATCTTCGAATGCTGGGCCGCTTCTTTCAGCAGCGCATTCACTTCGTCGGCCGACGCTTCGCGCTTGAGCTGCACGGTCAGGTCCACCAGCGACACGTTGATCACCGGTACACGCACCGCCATGCCGGTCAGTTTGCCCGCCAGTTCCGGCAGCACCAGGCCGACCGCTTCAGCGGCGCCAGTCTTGCTCGGGATCATGTTCTGGGTGGCCGAACGAGCGCGGTACGGGTCGGTGTGGTAGACGTCGGTCAGGTTCTGGTCATTGGTGTAGGCATGGATCGTGGTCATCAGACCGCTCTCGATGCCCAACTCGCGGTGCAGCACCTGGGCCACCGGGGCCAGGCAGTTGGTGGTGCACGAGGCGTTGGAAATAATCTGGTGCGACTGGCGCAGGATGTCGTGGTTGACCCCGTAAACCACAGTGGCGTCGGCGCCTTTGGCCGGGGCCGAGATGATCACTTTGCGCGCGCCGGCCGTAATATGCGCGGCGGCTTTGGCCCGGTCGGTGAACAGACCGGTGCATTCAAATACCACGTCAATCTTCTCGGCAGCCCACGGCAGTTCGGCCGGGTTGCGGATTGCGCTGACCGAAATACGGTCGCCGTTGACGGTCAGGCTTTCGTTATCGTGCTGGACATCGGCGTCGAATGTGCCGTGAACGGTGTCGTACTTCAGCAGATGAGCGTTGATCGAGCTGTCGCCCAGGTCATTGATGGCAACGATCTGCAAATCCTGGCGGTAGCCTTGGGTATACAGTGCGCGAAGGACATTGCGGCCGATACGGCCAAAACCATTGATTGCGATTCGAAGAGTCATTTAACAGGGCCGCCGTCGTTTTGTTGTTGGAATTACAAGATTATTCGCATAAAAATAGAAAACAAGCCTTTTTAATGGCAATATTTTGTTCAATCTACAACGAGTGACCTGAATCAACTGGTCCGATCGATCAAGAAAGCCGCCCGTCACCCCATCGACAACGGCCCTTGATCAGCATAGACAATCAGGTCGCCACATCCGTTAGCCTGGAGTTCTACACATGCATCCCCGCGTCCTTGAGGTCACCGAACGGCTTATCGCCCGTAGCCGAGCTACGCGTGAGGCTTACCTTGCGCTGATTCGCGGCGCTGCCAGCGACGGTCCGATGCGCGGCAAGCTGCAATGCGCCAACTTCGCCCACGGCGTGGCGGGTTGCGGCACCGAAGACAAGAACAGTCTGCGGATGATGAACTCCGCGAACATCGCCATTGTTTCTTCGTATAACGACATGCTCTCGGCGCATCAGCCATACGAAGTCTTTCCTGAACAGATCAAGAAAGCCCTGCGCGAAATCGGCTCGGTCGGCCAGTTCGCCGGCGGCACCCCGGCCATGTGCGATGGCGTGACCCAGGGCGAGCCCGGCATGGAACTGAGCCTGCCGAGCCGTGAAGTGATCGCGTTGTCCACCGCCGTGGCGCTGTCCCACAACATGTTCGACGGCGCGTTGATGCTCGGCATCTGCGACAAGATCGTGCCGGGCCTGATGATGGGCGCGCTGCGTTTCGGTCATCTGCCGATGATCTTTGTACCGGGCGGACCAATGGTCTCCGGCATTTCCAACAAGCAGAAAGCCGATGTGCGCCAGCGCTATGCCGAAGGCAAAGCCTCGCGCGAGGAGCTGCTGGAATCGGAAATGAATTCCTACCACAGCCCCGGTACCTGTACTTTTTACGGCACCGCCAACACCAACCAGCTGCTGATGGAAGTCATGGGCCTGCACTTGCCGGGCTCTTCTTTCGTCAACCCGAACACCCCGTTGCGCGAGGCCCTGACTCGCGAAGCGGCGCATCAAGTCACGCGCCTGACCAAGCAAAATGGCAACTTCATGCCGATCGGTGAAATCGTCGATGAGCGTTCGCTGGTCAACTCCATCGTGGCGCTGAACGCGACTGGCGGCTCGACCAACCACACCCTGCACATGCCGGCCATCGCGATGGCTGCCGGTATTCAATTGACCTGGCAAGACATGGCCGACCTCTCCGAAGTCGTGCCGACCCTGAGCCACGTCTATCCGAACGGCAAAGCCGACATCAACCACTTCCAGGCGGCGGGCGGCATGTCGTTCCTGATCCGCGAACTGCTGGAAGCGGGCTTGCTGCACGAAAACGTCAACACCGTGCTCGGCCATGGCCTGAGCCGCTACACCCAGGAACCGTTCCTCGATAACGGCGAACTGGTCTGGCGCGAAGGCGTGACCGACAGCCTCGACGAAACCATCCTGCGCCCGGTCGCGCGCGCGTTCTCGTCAGAAGGCGGCTTGCGCGTGATGGAAGGCAACCTCGGTCGTGGCGTCATGAAGGTTTCCGCTGTCGCGCTAGAAAACCAGATCGTCGAAGCACCGGCCATGGTGTTCCAGGATCAGCAGGATTTGGCCGATGCATTCAAGGCCGGTTTGCTGGAGAAGGATTTTGTCGCGGTGATGCGCTTCCAGGGTCCGCGCTCCAACGGCATGCCGGAACTGCACAAGATGACGCCGTTCCTCGGTGTGCTGCAGGATCGCGGCTTCAAAGTGGCGCTGGTGACCGACGGACGGATGTCCGGCGCGTCCGGGAAAATCCCGGCGGCGATTCACGTCAGCCCCGAAGCTTACGTCGGCGGCGCTCTTGCGCGAGTGCAAGAGGGCGATATCATCCGCGTCGATGGCGTCAAAGGCACCCTGGAGCTTAAGGTGGACGCCGAAGAATTCGCAGCGCGCACACCGGCCAAGGGTTTGTTGGGTAACAACATCGGCAGCGGGCGCGAACTGTTTGGTTTCATGCGCATGGCCTTCAGCTCCGCAGAGCAGGGCGCCAGCGCCTTTACTTCTGCCCTGGAGACGCTTAATTGAAACTGGCTTTGGTCGGTGACATCGGTGGGACCAACGCACGTTTCGCGTTGTGGAAAAACCAGCAACTGGAGTCGATCCAGGTATTGCCGACGGCGGAACACGCCAGCCCGGAGGAGGCCATTGGGGTCTACCTGAGCGGGTTGGGGCTCAAACCGGGTGACATTGGTTCGGTGTGCCTGTCGGTCGCCGGCCCGGTGAGTGGCGATGAATTCCGCTTCACCAACAATCACTGGCGCCTGAGCCGCAAGGCGTTCTGCCAGACCTTGCAGGTGGATCAACTGCTGCTGGTCAACGACTTCTCGGCCATGGCTCTGGGCATGACCCGTTTGCAGCCGGGCGAATTCCGCGTGGTTTGCGAAGGCACGCCGGAGCCATTGCGCCCGGCGGTGGTGATTGGTCCGGGCACCGGTTTGGGCGTCGGCACTTTGCTTGATCTGGGCGAAGGCCGTTATGCGGCGATGCCGGGGGAGGGTGGTCACGTCGATTTGCCGTTGAGCAGCCCGCGAGAAACCCAGTTGTGGCAACACATCTTCAACGAGATCGGGCATGTCAGCGCCGAGACCGCGTTGAGTGGTGGTGGATTGCCGCGGGTTTACCGGGCGATTTGTGCGGTGGATGGACACGAACCGGTGCTCGACACCCCGGAAGCGATTACCGCTGCCGGTCTGGCGGGGGATCCGATTGCCCTGGAAGTGCTGGAGCAGTTCTGCTGCTGGCTCGGCCGCGTGGCCGGCAATAACGTGCTGACCACCGGTGGTCGCGGTGGCGTGTTTATCGTGGGCGGTGTGGTGCCACGGTTTGCCGATTTCTTCGTTGAAAGCGGTTTCGCCCGGTGCTTCGCCGACAAGGGTTGCATGAGCGATTACTTCAAAGGCATCCCGGTGTGGCTGGTGACGGCGCCGTATTCCGGGCTGGTTGGCGCAGGTGTGGCGCTCGACCAGGCCTGAAACGCAATCCAACCTGTGGGAGCGGGCTTGCTCGCGAAGGCGGACTGACATTCAACGCTGATGTCGACTGATACACCGCCTTCGCGAGCAAGCCCGCTCCCACATGGTTCTGCGGTGTTTGTAGATTCTGTGGTTCAGGCATAATCCGCCCAATTCAAACAACAAGGATGCCGCCCCTGTGAGCTCAGTCAACAAGTCGATTTTGTTGGTCGATGACGATCAAGAGATACGCGAGTTGCTGGACACCTACCTGACCCGTGCAGGTTTTCAGGTGCGCACGACGCCGGACGGCGCAGGCTTTCGCCAGGCGATGAACGAAGCGCCGAGCGATCTGGTGATCCTCGATGTGATGCTGCCGGACGAAGACGGTTTCAGCCTCTGCCGCTGGATTCGCCAGCACCCGCGCCAGGCCCAGGTGCCGATCATCATGCTCACCGCCAGCTCCGACGAAGCTGACCGCGTGATTGGACTGGAACTGGGCGCTGACGACTACCTCGGCAAACCCTTCAGCCCTCGAGAATTGCAGGCCCGCATCAAGGCGTTGTTGCGCCGCGCCCAATTCGGTCAGGAACGTTCCGGCGGTGAAGTGCTGGCCTTCGATGACTGGCGGCTGGACATGGTCAGCCATCGGCTGTTCCACATCGACGGCGAAGAAGTGATTCTCTCCGGCGCCGATTTCGCCCTGCTGAAACTGTTCCTCGATCATCCCCAGGAAATCCTCGACCGCGACACCATCGGCAACGCCACCCGTGGCCGCGATTTGATGCCGCTGGATCGCATTGTCGACATGGCCGTCAGCCGTTTGCGCCAGCGCCTGCGCGACACCGAAAAACCGCCGCGACTGATCCGGACCGTGCGCGGCAGTGGTTATCAATTGGCCGCCAATGTGGTTGCCAGCAATGGCCACTGAGATGTTGCGCCGGCTCGCTGCCAAAGTACCGGTGCCGCGTTCGCTACTCGGACGGATGTTGCTGTTGACCTTGTTGGTGGTGATGTTCGCCCAGGCGTTATCCAGCGTGATCTGGGTCTCGCAACTGCGCGCCACGCAACTCGAAGGCCTGGTCACCAGCGCCCGCAGCCTGGCGCATTCGATGACCGCCAGCGTCAGTTATTTCCGCTCGTTGCCGGTGGCGTTCCGGCCGCTGGTGCTCGATCAATTGCGCAGCATGGGCGGCACCCGGTTTGTGGTGACCCTCAACGACAAACCGTTAGGCATGGAAGTGCTGCCGATCACCCCGCGCAAAGCGGCGGTGCTCAAGGCTGTGGACGAAGTGCTGCGCGAATCCCTGGGCCACGACACCGATATCTCGGTGACCTTCGTCAGCCCCGAAGACCTGCGGATCTTCAACAGCGGGTTGAAACTCGATGAATTGCCACGCTCATGGGCGCATTACGCGTTGACCCTGGAACCGGTGAACCCGCCGGTGCTGGTCACGCAAATCCAGATGGCACCGGGGGAATGGCTGTACATCGCCTCGTTGCTGCCCGAGCCGTACACCAGTCTTGAAGAGCAAGGCCTGCCGGCGCAGCAGGTGTGGTTTATCGTGCTCACCAGCGGCTTCTTGCTGTTGTTTATCGGCCTGCTGGTGCACTGGCAGAGTCGTCCCCTCAAACGCCTGGCCCGGGCGGCGCGGGACATGTCCCTCGGTGCTGAAGTCGAACCGGTGCCCGAGGGCGGTGGCAGTGAAGTGGTCGAAGTGGGCCGCGCCTTCAACGCAATGCGCGAACGCATCAGTCGTTACCTGACCGAACGCAGCCAGTTATTCAGCGCCATCTCCCACGACTTGCGCACGCCGATCACACGCTTGCGCCTGCGGGTCGAATTGCTTGAAGACGAAAAACTGCAAGCCAAGTTTGGCCGCGATCTGGATGAATTGGAGCTGCTGGTCAAAGGCGCGCTGCAATGCGTGAAAGACACCGACATTCACGAAAACATTGAGCCAGTGGACCTCAATCATGTGCTCGATTGTTTGGTGGAACCGTACTTGGCGCCCAATGGAAATGGCCGCGTGACTCAACAGGGCCGGGCGTTTGCGGCGTATCCGGGCAAGCCGCTGGCGCTCAAGCGCTGCATCGGCAACCTGATCGACAACGCCTTGAAGTACGGACAGAACGCCCATCTGCACATCGATGACGACCAGAGCGCGTTTATCCTGCATGTGGACGATGAAGGCCCGGGCGTGCCGGAGCAGCGGATGGAGCAAGTGTTCGAACCGCACTTCCGCCTGGCCGGGCAGCAGCAGGGTTATGGGTTGGGCTTGGGCATTGCGCGCAACATTGCCCATAGTCATGGCGGTGAAGTGAGTCTGCAGAATTTGCGTGAGGGTGGGTTGCGGGTGACGTTGCAGCTTCCTCGGTCGCTTGATTAAAGACTGCGTTATCGTTCTTCGCGAGCAAGCCCGCTCCCACATTGGAATGCGCTCACCTGTGGGAGCGGGCTTGCTCGCGAAGGCGTCAGCCCCTTCAACACATTCCTCAAGCCGAATGTCACAACCCTGTGACAAACCCCGCCCCCTTCGTTACCTGCCGCACCGCACCCGTTGTTTAGACTGCCCCCAGTCATAACAACAAAAAAGGTACCCCATGGACACCTTCCAACCAGCCTTCAGCAGTTGGCTGAACGCGCCTGCCCATCAGCAATGGCTCGCCGCCGAAGGCCTGCGCCTGTTGGCGTTCGCCAAGGCGTCGAAGCTTCCAGAAGGCTTCGGCAATCTCGATGAAAAGGGCCGCCTCCCGGCCAACGCCCACGCCGAAACCATGAACACCGCGCGCATGACCCACAGCTTCGCCATGGCCCACATCCAGGGCCTGCCGGGGTTTGCTGAACTGGTGGATCACGGTGTCCAGGCCCTCAGCGGTCCGCTGAAGGATGCCGAGCACGGCGGCTGGTTCGCAGTTGCACAGCATCGCGATGACAACACCGGCAAAGCCGCCTACCTGCACGCGTTCGTCGCCCTGGCCGCGAGTTCCGCCGTGGCCGCACAACGCCCCGGCGCACAAGCCTTGCTCGACGAAGCGATCCGCGTCATCGACACGCATTTCTGGAGCGAGGAGGAGGGCGCGATGAGCGAATCCTTCAACCGCGACTGGCGCGAAGAAGAGGCCTATCGCGGCGCCAACAGCAACATGCACGCCACCGAAGCTTTCCTCGCGCTGGCGGATGTCACCGGTGACAACCGCTGGCTGGTCCGCGCGCAACGCATCGTCGAGCGGGTGATTCATGGTCACGCCGCCGCCAACGATTACCTGGTGGTCGAGCATTTCGATCGCGACTGGCAGCCGCTGCGCGAGTACAACCACGACAACCCGGCCGACGGTTTTCGCCCTTACGGCACCACGCCGGGCCACGGTTTCGAATGGGCGCGACTGTTGCTGCACCTCGAAGCCGCACGGGTACAGGCCGGGATGCTGACGCCGGGCTGGCTGGCGACCGACGCGCAAAAACTCTTCGACCACAACTGCCGTCACGGCTGGAATGTCGATGGCGCACCGGGGATTGTTTACACGCTGGACTGGGACAATCGCGCCGTGGTTCGCCATCGCCTGCACTGGACCCATTGCGAAGCCAGCGCCGCCGCCAGTGCGCTGCTGAAACGCACCGGCGATGAGCAATATGAAACCTGGTACCGACTGTTCTGGGAATTCTGTGACAGTCATTTCATCGACCGCTGCGACGGCAGTTGGCACCATGAACTCGATCCGCAAAACCGCCCGAGTGCCGATATCTGGGCGGGTAAACCGGATCTGTATCACGCCTGGCAAGCCGTGCTGATTCCGCGCCTGCCGTTGGCGCCGAGCATGGCGACTGCCTTGGGGCAGTTGTCCCAGAGCGCTCCTGTGTAACCATGTGGTGACATTCAAGCGTCCCTTCGTTACCTGCGAAGGGATAAGTCCTGTTTAAAATCCCATGCAGCGCAAGCACCAGACTTGCATGCATAACAACAAGAAAGGTAATTCTAGATGAATGCGATTTCTCGCCTCGCTACTGTCATTTCTCTTGCCTCATTGCTTCCTATCTCTGCATTCCCTGTCAGTGCACTTGCCGCCGATTCCAAAGGTTCGGTAGAAGTCGTTCACTGGTGGACGTCCGGTGGCGAAAAAGCCGCCGTTGATGTGCTCAAGGCCCAAGTCGAAAAAGACGGTTTCACCTGGAAGGACGGCGCTGTGGCCGGTGGTGGCGGTGCGACTGCCATGACCGTACTGAAAAGCCGCGCCGTTGCCGGTAACCCGCCGGGCGTAGCGCAGATCAAAGGTCCGGACATCCAGGAATGGGCGTCCACCGGTCTGCTCGACACCGACGTCCTGAAAGAAGCCGCCAAGTCCGAGAAGTGGGACAGCCTGCTCGACAAGAAAGTCTCCGATACCGTGAAGTACGACGGTGATTACGTAGCCGTGCCGGTGAACATTCACCGCGTCAACTGGCTGTGGATCAACCCGGAAGTCTTCAAGAAAGCCGGGATCGAAAAAGCGCCAACCACCCTTGAAGAGTTCTACGCCGCCGGCGACAAGCTCAAGAAAGCGGGCTTCATTGCCCTTGCCCACGGCGGCCAGCCTTGGCAGGACAGCACCGTGTTCGAAGCGGTGGTTCTTTCGGTCATGGGCGCCGACGGCTACAAGAAAGCCCTGGTTGACCTGGACAACGCTGCACTGACCGGCCCTGAAATGGTCAAGTCGCTGACCGAGCTGAAGAAAGTCGCGACCTACATGGACGTCGACGGCAAAGGCCAGGACTGGAACCTGGAAGCGGCCAAGGTCATCAACGGCAAGGCCGGCATGCAGATCATGGGTGACTGGGCCAAGAGCGAATGGACCGCAGCCAAGAAAGTCGCCGGCAAGGACTACGAGTGCGTAGCGTTCCCGGGTACCGACAAGGCCTTCACCTACAACATCGACTCCCTGGCGGTGTTCAAGCAGAAAGACAAAGGCACGGCTGCTGCTCAGCAGGACATTGCCAAGGTCGTTCTGGGTGAGAACTTCCAGAAAGTCTTCAGCATCAACAAGGGCTCGATCCCGGTTCGAATCGACATGCTGAACGACATGGGCAAGTACGGTTTCGACTCCTGCGCCCAGACCGCGGCCAAGGACTTCCTGACGGACGCCAAGTCCGGCGGCTTGCAGCCGAGCATGGCGCACAACATGGCGACCACGCTGGCGGTACAAGGCGCGTTCTTTGATGTGGTGACCAACTTCATCAACGATCCGAAAGCCGATCCGGCCACTGCGGCCAAGCAACTCGGTACTGCGATCAAAGCGGCCAAGTAACCGTTAAAGCCGCAGCTCCCCCTGTGGGAGCGGGCTTGCTCGCGAAAGCGGAGTGTCAGGCAACACTTTATGAACTGACACGACGCCTTCGCGAGCAAGCCCGCTCCCACACCGGGAATGCGCTTGTAATCCTTTTTCTACGTACGGGATCTTCCCATGAGTTCTGTTGCTGTGTTCAGCAAGGCCTCGCCGTTCGATGCACTGCAGCGCTGGCTCCCAAAACTGGTGCTGGCGCCCAGCATGTTCATCGTCCTGGTGGGCTTCTATGGCTATATCCTGTGGACGTTCGTCCTGTCGTTCACCACATCGACCTTCCTGCCGACTTACAAGTGGGCAGGGCTGGCGCAATACCAACGTCTGTTCGACAACGACCGTTGGTGGGTAGCGAGCAAGAACCTGGCGGTGTTCGGCGGCATGTTCATCGGCATCACCCTGGTGATCGGTGTGCTGCTGGCGGTGTTCCTCGACCAGCGCATTCGTCGCGAAGGCTTTATCCGCACCATTTACCTGTACCCGATGGCGCTCTCGATGATCGTTACCGGTACAGCCTGGAAATGGCTGCTCAACCCGGGCATGGGCCTGGACAAATTGTTGCGGGACTGGGGCTGGGAAGGCTTTCGCCTGGACTGGCTGATCGACCCGGATCGCGTGGTGTACTGCCTGGTGATCGCCGCCGTCTGGCAAGCCTCGGGCTTTATCATGGCGATGTTCCTCGCCGGCCTGCGTGGCGTTGATCAATCGATCATCCGTGCCGCCCAGATTGACGGCGCGAGCATGCCGCGTATCTACCTCAAAGTGGTGTTGCCGAGCCTGCGTCCGGTGTTCTTCAGCGCCGTGATGATCCTCGCTCACATCGCAATCAAGAGTTTCGACCTGGTGGCGGCAATGACGGCCGGTGGCCCGGGTTATTCCTCCGACCTGCCTGCGATGTTCATGTATTCCTTCACCTTCAGTCGCGGCCAGATGGGCATGGGCTCGGCCAGTGCGATTCTGATGCTCGGTGCGATTCTCGCAATCATCGTGCCTTACCTGTACTCCGAGCTGAGGACCAAGCGTCATGACTAGTTTCGCTGCCAAACCGGCCATCAGCCTGAGTCGCATCGCGATCTATGGCGTGCTGATCCTCGCCGTGTTCCTGTACCTGATTCCGCTGGTGGTCATGCTGTTGACCAGCTTCAAGACCCCGGAAGACATCAACTCCGGCAACCTGCTGAGCTGGCCAACCGTGGTCAGCGGCATCGGCTGGGTCAAGGCCTGGGGCACGGTTGACGGGTACTTCTGGAACTCGATCAAGATCACCGTTCCGGCGGTGCTGATCTCCACCGCCATCGGTGCGCTGAACGGCTACGTGCTGTCGATGTGGCGCTTCCGTGGCTCGCAACTGTTCTTCGGTTTGCTGCTGTTCGGTTGCTTCCTGCCGTTCCAGACCGTGCTGCTGCCAGCCTCGTTCACCCTCGGCAAGATGGGCCTTGCCAGCACCACCACCGGCCTGGTGTTCGTGCACGTGGTCTACGGCCTGGCGTTCACCACGCTGTTCTTCCGTAACTACTACGTCAGTGTTCCCGATGCGCTGGTGAAAGCCGCGCGGCTCGATGGCGCGGGTTTCTTCACCATCTTCCGGCTGATCATCCTGCCGATGTCCACCCCGATCATCATGGTCTGCCTGATCTGGCAGTTCACCCAGATCTGGAACGACTTCCTGTTCGGTGTGGTGTTCTCCAGCGGTGATTCGCAACCGATTACGGTGGCGCTGAACAACTTGGTCAACACCAGTACCGGGGCCAAGGAATACAACGTTGATATGGCGGCGGCGATGATCGCCGGGCTGCCGACCCTGCTGGTCTATGTGGT
>NZ_JBIWEL010000016.1:41112-149314 GCF_044762525.1 Pseudomonas sp. NPDC096950
TACATGCTTGTCGTTGTGGTCGCAGGCTAGTAGTTCGTGCGCGGGCTGACGGCCGGCGCAGTCAAGGGGTAATCATGGCTACGCTCGAACTTCGCAATGTAAACAAGACTTATGGCCCCGGCCTGCCGGACACCCTCAAGAACATCGAACTGTCGATCAAGGACGGTGAGTTCCTGATCCTGGTCGGACCTTCGGGTTGCGGCAAGTCCACCCTCATGAACTGCATCGCCGGCCTGGAAACCATCACCGGCGGCGCGATCATGATCGGTGACCAGGACGTCAGCGGCATGAGCCCGAAAGACCGTGACATCGCCATGGTGTTCCAGTCCTACGCGCTGTACCCGACCATGAGTGTGCGCGAGAACATCGCCTTCGGCTTGAAGATCCGCAAAATGCCTGCCGCCGATATCGAAGCGGAAGTGGCGCGGGTGGCCAAGCTGCTGCAGATCGAACATTTGCTCAATCGCAAACCCGGCCAGCTCTCCGGTGGTCAGCAACAGCGTGTGGCCATGGGCCGTGCCCTGGCGCGGCGGCCGAAGATTTACCTGTTCGACGAACCGCTGTCCAACCTCGACGCCAAACTGCGCGTCGAGATGCGCACCGAAATGAAACTGATGCACCAGCGCCTGAAAACCACCACGGTCTACGTGACCCACGACCAGATCGAAGCGATGACTCTGGGCGACAAAGTGGCGGTGATGAAGGACGGGATCATCCAGCAATTCGGCACGCCGAAAGACATCTACAACAACCCGGCCAACCTGTTCGTGGCGAGCTTCATCGGTTCGCCGCCGATGAACTTCATCCCCCTGCGCTTGCAGCGCAAGGACGGTCGTCTGGTGGCGCTGCTCGACAGCGGCCAGGCCCGTTGCGAATTGCCGATGGGCATGCAGGACGCCGGTCTGGAAGATCGCGAAGTGATCCTCGGCCTGCGCCCGGAACAGATCGTACTGGCGGGCAGCGAGCCGAATGGCTTGCCGACCATTCGTGCCGAAGTCCAGGTCACCGAACCGACCGGTCCCGACACCCTGGTGTTCGTCAACCTGAATGACACCAAGGTCTGCTGCCGCCTGGCGCCGGACGTTGCGCCGGGCGTGGGCGAAACCCTGACCCTGCAATTCGATCCGTCGAAAGTGCTGCTGTTCGATGCCAAGACCGGGGAACGCCTGGGGGTTGCGGGTGTGCCGAAGACCGAAGCATCGGTCGGCAACATCGCGCAATTCAAGGGCCGGTAAAGATCAAATGTGGGAGCGGGCTTGCTCGCGAAAGAGGTCTGACATTCAACACTGATGTCGACTGATACACCGCCTTCGCGAGCAAGCCCGCTCCCACAGGGGGAAATCCGCGACAGATGGGGACATCCGTCGCACGTGATGTAAACCGCGTTAGATAAAAACAGTTAATAACAATAAAACGAGGATGTAGGGATGAAGAAGAAGAACAACGCTCAGCTTATCTGCCAACTGTCAGCTGTTGCGGTGATGACGATGGCCGGTAGCGTTCACGCGGCTGACGCGTTCAGCGCCGATTCCCAGTGGATGACCGGTGATTGGGGCGGTGAGCGGACCAAGCTGATCGAGCAGGGTATCGACATCAAGATGGACTATGTCGGTGAAGTAGGCGGCAACCTCCACGGTGGCTACAACAACGACAAGACTGCACGTTACGCCGACCAGTTCGGTCTGGGCGTGGCGTTGGACCTGCAAAAACTGCTGGGCTGGGATAACACCCAGGCCAAGGTCCAGTTCACCAACCGTAACGGCGAAAACATCTCCAATGACCGCGTCGGCGATCCGCGTGCCGGCACCTTGAGTTCTTCGCAAGAAGTCTACGGTCGTGGCCACATGGTTCGTCTGACCCAGTTGTGGATCAAACACCAGTTCCTCGACGGCAAACTGGACGTCAAGGCCGGTTACTTCGGCGAAGGCGAAGACTTCAACACCTTCCCGTGCGAGTTCCAGAACCTGGCGTTCTGCGGTTCCCAAGTGGGTAACTGGGCTACCAACATCTGGTACAACTGGCCAGTCAGCCAGGCTGCACTGCGTGTGAAATACAACATCTCGCCTGAGTTCTACGCGCAGATCGGTGCGTACAACCAGAACCCGTCGCAACTGGAACACGGCAACGGCTTCAAACTCAGCGGCAGTGGTACAGCGGGCACCGTCATTCCGGTCGAACTGGTCTGGTTGCCTAACCCTAACAACCTGCCGGGCGAATACCGTGTCGGTTACTACAAAAGCACGGCCAAGGCTGATGACGTTCGTGAAGACATCAACGGTGATGACGCGGCCACCAGCGGCAACGCCTATCGCAGCCACAGCAGCAAGCACGGCTACTGGTTCGTTGCACAACAGCAACTCACCAGCCACAACGGTGATTCTTCCCGTGGTCTGAACGTTGCCGCCAACGCCACGTTCCACGACAAGGACACCAACGTCGTCGACAACTACCAGTCGCTGATGTTCGTGTACAAAGGCCCGTTCGATGCGCGTCCAAAAGATGACGTCGGTATCGGTGCCGCCCGTATCCATGTCAACGACGACGTGAAGAAAAACGCCGAGCTGATCAACGCTTCCAACGGTGTCAGCGACTACGCAGATCCACTGTTCGCGCCACTGCGCAGCACCGAATACAACTACGAAATCAACTACGGCTTCCACGTTACCAACTGGCTGACCGTGCGTCCTAACCTGCAATACATCACTCACCCGGGCGGTGTGGATGAAGTCGACAACGCTCTGGTCGCCGGTCTGAAAATTCAGTCGGTGTTCTAACGTTGTTGCGATAAGCTCCTCTCTATGTGCGCATATTTGCGGATGGCCAAGGCTATCCGCTTTTTTTTGGGGGCGGCGCACCCCGGGTAACACATGATTTTCAGGACCGTGGCACATGCATGAGCATCCGCTACAACGCTTCTTCAAATCCTTGCGCGAACGTCCGGTGTTTGCGTGGGAACGCTATCAGATGCGCGACGTGCTGGTGATCGATCATCCGCTGTGCCAGGCGGTGTTCAGTCGCCAGGGCGCGCAGTTGTTGCACTTTCAGCCTACGGGGCAGAAACCCTGGTTGTGGTGCGCGGCGAAGTGGCCGCACGTGGGGGCCATTCGTGGCGGCGTGCCGGTGTGCTGGCCGTGGTTTGGCCGTCACCCGAGCGAAAACGCCTGGCCGTCCCATGGCTGGGCGCGGCTGCTGGACTGGAAGTTGCTCGACAGCAGCACGGAAGACGATGGCGTGCGCTTGCACTGGCAACTTCAGCTATGTGACTGGACCGTCGACCTGCACGCCCACCTGGGCGAACGCATGGATTTGCGCCTGAGCACTGAGCACCAAGACAGCCTGCCATGCCAATTGAGCCAAGCGTTGCATGCCTATTGGCGTATTGGTGATGTGAGTGAGATAGCGCTGTCTGGGCTCGATGGAGCGCAGGGTTACGATCAGTTGAGTCGTCAGGTGTGTCAGCAGGAAGGCGAACTGCGGGTCGATGGCGGTTGTCAGCGGGTGTTCCAGCACGACGGCGAATTGCAGCTCAAGGACCACGCTTGGCAGCGGGAATTGTGTATCGATACTGGCGATGATGCGGACACGGTGGTCTGGCATCCGGGATCACGGCCGTTGCTGGGGGTGAGCTGGAATGAGGTGTTGGAATTTGTCTGCGTGGAAGCGGCGAGCGGCGGCACCGACAGCCGGAGCCTGGCACCGGGGGAGCGGGCGCATTTGAGTTTGCAGGCGCGGGTTGGGGTCTAGCTCAAGTCCTGTGGTGTTGCGGCTGGCGCTTTCGCGAGCAAGCCCGCTCCCACAGGGGAATGCATTCCAACTGTGGGAGCGGGCTTGCTCGCGAAGAGGCCGGAACAGCCAATGAAAATTTCGGGTTAATTAAACTCGTCACCCACCGGATACCGACTCGCATTCAAGCTCTCTTTGATCTTGCGCAAATGCGGCTGGAAATCCACCCCGCGACGCAAGGTCATGCCGGTTGCCAAAACGTCCAGCACCGTCAGCTGAATAATCCGCGAGGTCATCGGCATATAGATGTCGGTGTCTTCCGGCAGCGGAATGTTCAGGCTCAAGGTACTGGCCTTGGCCAATGGCGACCCTTCAGCGGTCAAACCGAGCACCGAAGCGCCGTTCTCCCGGGCGATGCGCGCCACTTCCACCAGTTCGCGAGTGCGGCCGGTGTAGGAAATGATCACGAACAACTCACCAGTGTGCGCCACCGAGGCAATCATCCGTTGCATCAGCACATCGGCATGGGCGGTAACGGCGAGGTTGAATCGGAAGAACTTGTGCTGCGCATCCAGCGCCACCGGGGCCGAGGCGCCGAGGCCGAAGAAGTGGATCTGCCGGGCCTGGATCAACAGATCGACGGCGCGGCTGATCAGGTTCGGGTCGAGGGCCTGGCACGCACTGTCCAGGGACGCGATGGCACTGCCGAAGATCTTCTGGGTGTAGGCTTCTGGATTGTCATCGGCCTCCACCGCACGGCTGACATACGCCGCGCCGCTGGCCAGGCTTTGGGCCAGTTGCAATTTCAGTTCCGGGTAACCGCTGACGCCGAATGAACGGCAGAAACGGTTGACCGTCGGCTCGCTGACCTTGGAGGCCTGGGCGAGGGCGGCGATGCTGAACCGGGTGGCCTGCTGTGGGTTGAGCAGGATCACTTCGGCGACTTTGCGTTCGGCCTTGTTCAGGTCTTCAAGGCGATTCTGGATTTGTTCCAGTAAATTTCGCACGCGGTCCATAGATGTTCCTTGAGTCAGCAGCGCAAAGATGCGCCCTGCTATGCAAAAAGGGCCTTTGATGCGGCCCGTAACGGTGGCCTATCCTACTGATGGCTCCGACCGACCACCACTCGGAATCTGTATTTTGCGAAAATGTTGTGGTTATTACTACATTTTCCCTTGAGTGATGCCTTGAAAAAAGGTATTTGTAGCTTAACTTGATAAAAGAACAAACATCATGCCTTCGATTACGGTTGAACCGTGCACCTTTGCCTTGTTCGGCGCCCTCGGCGACCTGGCCTTGCGCAAGCTGTTTCCTGCCCTCTATCAACTGGACGGCGCCGGCCTGCTGCACGAAGACTCGCGCATCATCGCCCTGGCCCGTGAACCCGGCAGCGAGCAGCAACACCTGGCGTTCATCGCCTCGGAATTGCGCCGCTATGTCGATGCCAAAGAGCTGGACGAAGCTGTGGTCGAACGCTTCCTCGCTCGGTTGAGCTACCTGCACGTCGACTTCCTCAAGTCTGAAGACTACGTCGCCCTGGCCGAACAGGCCGGCAGCGCCCAGCGCGTGATTGCCTACTTCGCCACGCCGGCCGCCGTTTACGGCGCGATCTGCGAGAACCTGTCGAAGGTTGGCCTGGCGGAAAACACCCGGGTGGTGCTGGAAAAACCCATCGGTTCAGACCTGGAATCCTCGCGCAAGGTCAACGACGCCGTGGCGCAGTTCTTCCCGGAGAACCGCACCTACCGCATCGACCACTATCTGGGCAAAGAAACCGTCCAGAACCTGATCGCCCTGCGTTTCGCCAACAGCTTGTTCGAAACCCAGTGGAACCAGAATTACATTTCCCACGTGGAAATCACCGTGGCCGAGAAGGTCGGGATCGAAGGCCGCTGGGGCTACTTCGACAAGGCCGGCCAGCTGCGGGACATGATCCAGAATCACCTGCTGCAACTGCTCTGCCTGATCGCCATGGACCCGCCGGCCGACCTGTCCGCCGACAGCATCCGTGACGAGAAAGTCAAAGTGCTCAAGGCCCTGGCGCCGATCAGCCCGGAAGGCCTGACTACCCAAGTGGTGCGCGGCCAGTACATCGCCGGCTACAGCGAAGGCAAACCGGTGCCGGGTTACCTGGAAGAACCGAATTCCAACACCCAGAGCGACACCGAAACCTTCGTTGCCCTGCGTGCCGATATCCGCAACTGGCGTTGGGCCGGCGTGCCGTTTTACCTGCGCACCGGCAAGCGCATGCCGCAGAAGTTGTCGCAGATCGTCATCCACTTCAAGGAGCCGTCGCACTACATCTTCGCGCCGGAGCAGCGCCTGCAAATCAGCAACAAGCTGATTATCCGCCTGCAACCGGACGAAGGCATCTCCCTGCGCGTGATGACCAAAGAACAAGGCCTGGACAAGGGCATGCAGCTGCGCAGCGGTCCGTTGCAGTTGAATTTTTCCGACACCTGGCGCAGCGCACGGATTCCCGATGCCTACGAGCGGTTGTTGCTGGAAGTAATGCGGGGCAATCAGAACCTGTTTGTCCGTAAAGATGAAATCGAAGCCGCGTGGAAGTGGTGTGACCAGTTGATCGCCGGGTGGAAAAAATCCGGTGATGCGCCCAAGCCGTACGCGGCCGGGTCCTGGGGACCAATGAGCTCCATTGCACTGATCACGCGGGACGGGAGGTCGTGGTATGGCGATATCTGAATTGAAACTGCCTCAGGGCGTCAGCGCCCATGAGTTCAAGAGCCCGGTGCTGTTGGCCGAAGGCCTGGCGCTGAATGTGGCCAAGCAACTTAGCGAGGCCATCGACGCACGCGGCACGGCGACGCTGGTGGTTTCCGGCGGCCGCAGTCCGGTGGCGTTCTTCCAGCACCTGGCCAAGCAGACGCTGGACTGGTCCAAGGTCGTCGTGACCCTGGCTGACGAGCGCTGGGTGCCGGTGGAACACGCCGACAGCAATGCCGGTTTGCTCAAGCGTTATTTGTTGCAAGGCCCGGCGGCCAAGGCGCAGTTCCTGAGCCTGTACAGCGCCACCGCCAACCTTGAGCTGGCGGCTGAGCAGGCTGATCGCCTGTTGGCAGAGTTGCCGCCAATCGACGTGCTGATTTTGGGCATGGGCGATGACGGTCACACCGCCTCGCTGTTCCCGAACAGCCCGAACCTGGCCGATGCCTTGAAAGCCGACGGCACACGCCGTTGCTACCCGATGCTGGCGCCGACCGTGCCGCATCAGCGCCTGACTATGAGCCGTGCGCTGTTGGCGTCGGCGAAGAACACCGTTCTATCGATTTCCGGTCAGTCCAAGCTGACTACTTTGAGTGCCGCATTGGCCGGTGACGATGTCGCCGCCATGCCGATTCGCGCGTTTCTGCAACCTACGTTAGAGATTTACTGGTGCCCATGAGCCAAGGATCAGCCGCTATGACAAACACATCCCCGACCGTTTCCATGGCGGACAAAGTTGCCCTGATCGACAGCCTCTGCGCCAAGGCGCGGATTTTGCCGGTGATCACCATCGCTCGCGAACAGGACGTGCTGCCACTGGCCGACGCCCTGGCCGCCGGTGGCCTGACAGCCCTGGAAGTGACCCTGCGTTCGCAGTTCGGCCTCAAAGCCATCCAGATCCTGCGCGAGCAGCGTCCGGAACTGGTGACCGGTGCCGGCACTGTGCTTGATCGCAGCATGCTCGCCGCCGCCGAAAGGGCCGGTTCGCAGTTCATCGTCACCCCGGGCATTACCCGTGACCTGCTTGAAGCCAGTGTCGACAGCCCGATCCCGCTGTTGCCCGGCATCAGCAATGCCTCCGGCATCATGGAAGGCTATGGCCTGGGCTATCGCCGCTTCAAGCTGTTCCCGGCGGAAGTCAGCGGCGGCGTTGCGGCGATCAAGGCGTTGGGCGGTCCGTTCGGCGAAGTGAAATTCTGTCCGACTGGCGGCGTGAGCCCGGCCAATATCAAAAGCTACATGGCGTTGAAAAACGTGATGTGCGTGGGCGGTAGCTGGATGCTTGATCCGGAGTGGATCAAGAACGGCGACTGGGCCCGCATTCAGGAATGCACTGCCGAGGCCCTGGCGCTGCTGGACTGATTGTTACCTGACACTTCGTTGTGTGTTCTACGGCTTTACGGTGCGCTTGGTCGGTGCACCGTTTTTTTTTGCCTGAAATAAACCCCTTGTGGGAGCGGCGGTGCGACGATTCCACATAAAAACACTCCCCGATACATAGTTACCGCATCCCGCCCGGCTTCTCTCTCTATCCTTGAATCATCTTATGGAAGAGAGAACCTCATGGATTACACCTCTGCTGTTCCCCGCGAAACCGTCTGCCTGCTCTCCCCGGAGCAAATCGCCGGCCCTTATTTCCGCAACCCGAAACTCATCCGCAGAAACATCAGCGAAGGCCAGGACGGCATTCCCCTGGTGTTGCGCCTGGCGATTGTCGATGCCATGACCGGCGAACCGGTCAGCGGTGCGCTGGTGGATATCTGGCATTGCAACGCCCGGGGCGCGTATTCGGGCTGGAGCCGGATCAATCCGGATCTTGAAGTCGCTACCGGTGACATTGGCGCGATTGCCCGTACCGATGACGACACCTACCTGCGCGGCGGGCAATTCAGCGACAGCAAGGGCATGGTGCGGTTTACCACGATCTATCCGGGCTTCTACGCCGGGCGTGCACTGCACATCCATGTGGCGGTGCGCATCACCGGCGGCAACAATTATCTGGAAGAGCGGCATGTCGCCTGGGTCGGGCAGCTGAATTTCCCTGAAGTCGCCTCCAGGTCAGTGCTTAGCGCCAGGGAATACACCGGGCGCACCGTGGCAACGCTGAGCAACAGTCAGGACCATTACTACGAGAGCATGGGCGGCGAAGCGTCGACCCTGACCGTTCACAGCATCGGTCGCGACACCACGGAGGACGGCTTCTTCGGACACATGACCATCGGCATCGACACCTTTGCGGTGTCGACCCAGATCAAGCCCGAGGACTTCGACAAGTACACCGTGTGAGTCAGCGCAGCTCGGTCAGTGCCCGGACCAGCAAGTCCATGTCTGCGGCGGTGGTGGTCAGCCCTGGCGTAATGCGGATGCACGGCCCGAACGACGCACCGCTGCGGGCCACGGTGAACAGGTTGTAGTCGCTGAGCAGCCGCTCGACCATCACGTGCTGATCTGCGTGGCGGGTAAAGCGCAACGAGGTGATGCCGCAATAGAGGCGGGGATCGTCCGGGGTCATGACTTCGATGCCCGGCAGGTCGCGCACGGCGTTGACCCAGCGGTTACGCAGGTAATTGAGCCGTGCGCCCTTGGCGGCGGAACCGCCCATGGACAGATGTTCCTCGAACACCAGTGGCAAGGTCATCAGCGCTGGAATGTTCGGCGTGCTGTAGGGCGTGCGGGAACGAATGTCGTTGATCGGGAAATGCATCTCGCCCATGTCCGGGTCGATATCGGCCAGGCGTTGCGGCGCGATGTAAATGAAACCCAGGGTCAGCGGAGCGCCGATCCATTTGTGCAGGTTGTAGCCGGCGAAGGCAATGCCCAACGTTTCCAGGTTGAAATCGATCTGGCCCAGGGCATGGGCGCCGTCGAGGATCACATCGACGCCGTGTTCCTTGGCGAGCGCGGCAATCGCCTGCACCGGCATCACCAGCCCGGAGCGGTGGGTGACGTGGGTCAGGGCCATCAGCTTGAGGCGTGGATAACGCACGAAGGCTTCGCGGTAGCTGGCGAGCAAACTGTCGTAAGTGGCCGGGTGCTGGTGGTCGATTTCGATCACTTCCACGCCACGATGACGGGCCAGCCAGCGCATGGCGCCCTTGACCGTGTCGTACTCCAGATCGCACAGCAGCACCTGATCGCCGGGCAGCAAGCGGTTGTAGTTGCGGATCAGCGCTTGCAGGCCATCCGAGGCGTTGCGGGTGAGGGCGACGGATTGCGCGCGCACGCCCATCATCTCGGCGAGTTGGGCACGAATATCCAGGCTTTCGACCTGTTCGAAGCGTTGGCGCACATGCACCGAGTTGCTGCGGTTGATCAGCTCGATATTGCGCTGGTATTCCTCGACCACCGTGCGCGACATGCGCCCGAAATAACCGTTCTCCAGATTGATGGGGCCAGGTTCGACAGAGTAACGATCGGCAAAGGTCTGCCAGAAAGTTTCATCACGGGCGCGGCGGGTGTTTTCGGGCATGGGCTACTCAGTCAATTCAGTGGCGGGGCGCAGGTTTGCCATGTTTGGCGCGCAGCGGTTCGAGCAGTTCCGATAAACCGTTGTGGTCGATTTCCTGCATCAGCGCGAGCAAACCGCCCAGTTCGCCGTGGGGGAAACCTTCCCGGGCGAACCAGTTCAGGTACTGGCCGGGCAAGTCGGCAATGATGCGGCCCTTGTATTTGCCGAAGGGCATTTCGCGGGTAATCAGCAGTTCGAGCTTTTCAGGATTCATCAGCCAGTCGTCTTGATTCAAACAGCCTCGAAAATACAGGCATTCTGCATGCAGGCCAAATGACAGATCATGCAAATAAAGCGGATACAGATATTGGCTATAAAACTAACTTGTTGAAAAATAAGGAGTAAATTCTCAATTCAAAGCTGGCATGCAGGCTGCAATAGTTATTGCATCTCTCATCAACCCGCGAGGAATTGAAAATGACCGACGTGAATAAAGAAGCCATCTCTGTACTCAACGACCTGATCGAAACCAGCAAAGACGGTCAGGAAGGGTTCAAGACCTGCGCTGAAGACATCAAGCATCCAGAACTGAAAACGCTGTTTGTGACCCGTTCTGCCGATTGCGCCACCGCCGCTGCCGAGCTTCAGTCTGCAGTCCGTTCCCTGGGCGGCGATCCGGAAACTTCCACCAGCGTCAGCGGTGATCTGCACCGTCGCTGGGTCGACGTGAAAGCGATGTTCACCGGCAAAGATGAAGAAGCCGTGCTGAACGAAGCTGAACGCGGTGAAGACCACGCGCTGAAAGCCTACAAGGAAGCGCTGGAAAAAATCACCAAGCACAACCTGGTAGGCATTCGTGACCTGGTTGAACGTCAGTACCACGGCGTGCAACGCAACCACGACCAGGTGAAAGCCCTGCGTAACCAGGCGCGTGCTCGCTCTTAAGCGCTCGTCGCGGTAACAAAAAACGCCAGTCTGACTGGCGTTTTTTTGTGCCCGGGATTCACTGCCAGGCAGAAGTTCGAGGTGAGGCCATTCGCGAGCAAGCCCGCTCCCACATCAGATCGTCAGCGGACACAGAGTTTGTGTTCACGAGATTCGATGTGGGAGCGGGCTTGCTCGCGAATGGCTCCGAAGGAGCATCAGCCGATGCTAATCGCTGGCAACACAGGCAACGTCACCGTCTGCTGCTTACGCGGCGCCAGAATCTCCGCCTCGCCATCCACGACCAACTCATCACGCTGGTTGAACACGCGAGTGGCAATCCGCACACGAAACTTCGGCAGCTTCTCGAGAATTTCCAGACGCACGGTCAGGGTGTCGCCGATTTTCACCGGTTTCTGGAAGCTCATCTGCTGACCGATATAAATGGTGCCCGGCCCAGGCAACTCGCACGCCACGGCGGCACTGATCAGCGCGCCGCTGAACATACCGTGGGCGATACGCTCCTTGAACATGGTGCCGGCAGCGAATTCAGCGTCCAGGTGCACCGGGTTGTGGTCGCCGGACATCGCGGCGAACAGCTGAATATCGCGCTCTTCCACAGTCTTGCTGTAACTGGCGGTCTGGCCGACTTCAAGGGCTTCGTAAGGGGTGTTGGTAACCTGGGTCATCTGTCTCAATTCCTGTGACGAATAAAAAAATCCACAAAAAAAACTATTCGGTTCTGGCCGGGCGGCGGTGGCTCAGCGCCTGGGCGATCCAGTTCAGTACGTCGGCGGTCACTTCATCGCGGTTGCTCTCATTGAACAGTTCGTGACGAGCCTGCGGGTAAATATTCAATTGCAGGTTCTGGCTGCCGGCCGTGCGTAGCGCATGGGCCAGATCTTTCAGACGCTTGCCTTCACTCACCGGATCACATTCGCCGCCCATGACCAGCAAGGGCAGGCCCGGATCGACTTGGGCGAGATTGGACGCTTTGCTGATTTGCTGCAAGCCGCCGAGCAAGTCGATCCACAGTTGATTGGTGCAGCGGAAGCCGCAAAGCGGGTCGTTGGCGTACAGATCGACCTCCGCCGGGTCGCGGCTCAGCCAGTCGAACTTTGTGCGCGCAGGCTTGAATGCCTTGTTGAACGAGCCGAATGACAGGAACTCGATCAGCGCGCTGCGTCCCTTCGGTCCCTGACGCAGCCGTTCAAGCCGGGCAATCTGCCGCGCCGCGCGATAAAGCGCCACGGGCTGGAAGTTCGAACCACTGAGAATCGCCCCGTGCAGGCTGGCGCTGTGGTGCAGCAGATAGGCCTGGGCGATGTAGCTGCCCATGCTGTGGCCCAACAATATGATCGGCATGCCGGGGTGTTGCTGGCCGATGTACTGGTTGAGGCTGGCGAGATCGCCGACAACCTTGCACCAGCCATCGTCATCGGCGAAATGCCCGAGTGTGCCGTTATCGGCAGTTTTGCCATGTCCACGCAAGTCCGGCGCATACACGCCGTAGCCTTGTTCGCAGAGTTTTTCCGCAAGCCGGGCGTAGCGACCGCTGTGCTCGGCCATGCCATGCGCCAGCAAAATCAAGGCTTTCAAAGGCGGGGCGGGCAGCCATTGGTTGACGAAGAGGCGGCTGTGATCACTCGCGGTCAGCCAGAAAGTGTCGTGGATCATGGCGATTCCTTTGCACGATGTGGTTGCATTGTATAGCGCATCCCACGCTTGCCGTCTGATCAGCCCACGCCACCCTAGGAAGATTCACACGATCTATGACGCTGTTGGCCGTATTTGCCTGATTCGCCATAACTGCTAGTGTCCGTGAAGCTCCGCTTTTCGCGTTTCGTTCTACAGAAATGACAGAAGTGGCCAAGGTGATTCAGGTAAAGAGGACAAGAACAATGCAACCTGATTTCTGGAATGACAAACGCCCGGCCGGCGTGCCCCTGGACATCGATCTTGGGGCCTACAAGTCGGTGATCGAGGTGTTCGAGCGTTCCTGCAAGAAATTCGCGGATCGCCCGGCCTTCAGCAACATGGGCGTGACCCTGACCTACGCCGAGCTTGAACGCTACAGCGCCGCGTTCGCCGGTTACCTGCAAGCCCACACCGACCTCGCGCCGGGGGATCGCATCGCGGTGCAGATGCCCAACGTCCTGCATTACCCGATTGCCGTGTTCGGCGCATTGCGCGCCGGGCTGATCGTGGTCAACACCAACCCGCTGTATACCCCGCGGGAAATGCGTCATCAGTTCAAGGATTCCGGTGCCCGGGCGCTGGTGTACCTGAACATGTTCGGGGCCAAGGTCCAGGAAGTGCTGGCCGACACCGACATCCAGTATCTGATCGAAGCGAAGATGGGCGACCTGATGCCCACCGCCAAGGGCTGGCTGGTCAATACGATGGTGAGCAAGGTCAAGAAAATGGTCCCGGACTATGCCTTGCCCCAGGCGATTTCCTTCAAGAGCGCACTGCGCCTGGGCCGGGGCCTGGGTATCAAGCCGCTGAAGGTCGGCCTCGACGACATCGCAGTGCTGCAATACACCGGCGGCACCACCGGCCTGGCCAAGGGCGCGATGCTGACTCACGGCAACCTGGTGGCGAACATGCAACAAGCGCGGGCGTGTCTGGGCCAGTTCGGCAGCGACGGCCAGCCATTGCTGCGCGAAGGCCAGGAAGTGATGGTCGCGCCGCTGCCGCTCTACCATATCTATGCGTTCACGGCGAACTGCATGTGCATGATGGTGACCGGCAACCACAACGTGCTGATCACCAATCCGCGGGACATCAAGGGCTTTATCAAGGAGCTGAAGAACTGGCGGTTCTCGGCGTTGCTGGGGCTCAACACGCTGTTCGTCGCGCTGATGGATCACCCGGACTTCAAGACCCTGGACTTCTCCAGCCTCAAGCTGACCAACTCCGGCGGCACAGCGCTGGTCAAGGCCACCGCCGAACGCTGGGAGCAGCTCACCGGTTGCCGCATCACCGAAGGCTACGGCCTGACCGAAACCTCGCCGGTGGCTTGCACCAACCCTTATGGCGACAAGTCGCGGATCGGCACGGTCGGCCTGCCGGTGCCGGGCACCACGCTGAAAGTCATCAATGACGAAGGCGTCGAGCAAGCGTTGGGCGAGCGGGGCGAGTTGTGCATCAAGGGCCCGCAGATCATGAAGGGCTACTGGAACAAACCCGAAGCCACCGCCGAAGTGCTGGATGCCGAGGGCTGGTTCAAATCGGGCGATATCGGAGTCATCGACCCGGACGGTTTCGTGCGTATCGTCGATCGTAAGAAAGACATGATCATCGTCTCGGGTTTCAACGTGTACCCCAACGAAATCGAAGACGTGGTCATGGCTCACCCGAAAGTCGCCAATTGCGCGGTGATCGGCGTGCCGGACGAGCGTTCGGGCGAGGCGGTGAAGTTGTTTGTGGTTGCCCGGGAATCCGGGGTCAGCCTTGAAGAGTTGAAGGCCTACTGCAAGGAAAACTTCACCGCGTACAAAGTGCCCAAGCACATTGTGTTGCGTGAGTCGTTGCCGATGACGCCGGTGGGCAAGATTCTGCGGCGGGAGTTGCGGGATATCGCGTAACGGTTGAATGGCCGCGCTTCGCGCGATCGCGAGCAAGCTCGCTCCCACAGGGTTGTCGGTGATTCTGTGGGAGCGAGCGTGCTCGCGATTTTTTTGGATAAGCCCCCGAATTCAGGGGCTTTCAGGGGTGTATAGAATCTTTGCTCTAAAATGACTGCTTGCTATTCTTGAGTCATCGAAGTGACTGTAGAGGCCGCTTTTGGCTCTAGTCGGCCCTTGGCAAAGCTGCTACTCTCGGCGCGCTTTTGTGACTTCTCGGCCTATATAAAAGCCAGACTCACCAATAAAAAACACACACCAATAATAATCGCATCAAATGCGGTGATGAATTCGCGTTGCTGAGGAGTGGGCTTCCATGATCGAAGACTTTTGGAAGGATAAGTACCCTGCCGGGATTGCTGCCGAGATCAATCCAGACGAGTATCCGAATATTCAGGCAGTGTTGAAGCAGTCCTGCCAACGCTTCGCCAACAAACCGGCATTCAGCAACCTGGGCAAGACAATCACCTACGGTGAACTGTACGAATTGTCCGGTGCCTTTGCCGCTTACCTGCAGCAGCATACCGACTTGCAGCCCGGTGATCGAATCGCCGTGCAGTTGCCAAACGTGTTGCAGTACCCGGTGGCCGTCTTCGGTGCGATCCGCGCCGGGCTGATCGTGGTCAACACCAACCCGCTGTACACCGCGCGGGAAATGGAACACCAATTCAACGACTCCGGTGCCAAAGCCCTGGTCTGCCTGGCCAACATGGCTCACCTGGCCCAGACCGTCGTGCCGAAAACCGGCGTCAAGCACGTGATCGTCACTGAAGTGGCCGACCTGCTGCCACCGCTCAAGCGCCTGCTGATCAACAGCGTCATCAAGTATGTGAAGAAGATGGTCCCGGCGTATCACTTGCCCAAGGCCGTCAAGTTCAACGACGTGCTGAGCAAGGGCCATGGCCAACCCGTGGCAGAAGCAAACCCGGACAGCGGCGATGTCGCGGTGCTGCAATACACCGGCGGCACCACCGGCGTGGCCAAGGGTGCGATGCTGACCCACCGCAACCTGGTCGCCAACATGCTGCAGTGCAAGGCGCTGATGGGTTCCAACCTCAATGAAGGTTGCGAGATCCTGATCACGCCGCTGCCGCTGTACCACATCTATGCCTTCACCTTTCATTGCATGGCGATGATGCTGATCGGCAACCACAACATCCTGATCAGCAACCCGCGCGACCTGACCGCGATGGTCAAGGAACTGTCGAAGTGGAAGTTCAGCGGTTTTGTGGGCCTGAACACGCTGTTCGTGGCGCTGTGCAACAACGAAGCGTTCCGCAAGCTGGATTTCTCGGCGCTGAAAGTCACCCTGTCCGGCGGCATGGCCCTGCAACTGGCCGCGGCCGAGCGCTGGAAAGCGGTCACCGGTTGCGGCATCTGCGAAGGTTACGGCATGACCGAAACCAGCCCGGTGGCCACGGTCAACCCGATCCAGCACATCCAGATCGGCACCATCGGGATTCCGGTGCCTTCAACTCTGTGCAAAGTCATCGACGATGCCGGCGTTGAACAGCCGCTGGGCGAAATCGGTGAGTTGTGCGTGAAAGGTCCGCAAGTCATGAAGGGTTACTGGCAGCGCCAGGATGCCACCGATGAAATGCTCGACAGCGAAGGCTGGTTGAAGACCGGTGACATCGCGCTGATCCAGCCGGATGGCTACATGCGCATTGTCGATCGCAAGAAAGACATGATCCTGGTCTCCGGTTTCAACGTGTACCCGAACGAACTCGAAGACGTGCTCGCGACCCTGCCGGGCGTGCTGCAATGCGCGGCCATTGGCGTACCGGACGAGAAGTCGGGCGAGGCGATCAAGATCTTCATCGTCGCCAAGCCGGGCGTGACCCTGACCAAGGAACAGGTGATGGAGCACATGCGCGCCAACGTCACCGGCTACAAAGTCCCGCGTTCCGTGGAATTCCGCGATGCGCTGCCGACCACCAACGTCGGCAAGATCCTGCGCCGCGAATTGCGCGACGAAGAGCTGAAGAAGCTGGGCGTGAAGAAATAAGCCCCGCTTGAAACACAAAAGCCCCGCAGCGATGCGGGGCTTTTTGTTGTTTTGTGATCGTTCCCACGCTCTGCGTGGGAATGCAGCCCGGGACGCTCCGCGTCCCAGAAGCGGACGCAGAGCGTCCATTGAGGCATTCCCACGCAGAGCGTGGGAACGATCGACTTAGAGGCGGAACGGCGCGAAGTTGACGTTGGTGCCCGCCGGGCGCATGTCCTGCAGGTACGAGTCCTTGTCGGCGCTCAATTCCAGGCTCAGGGCCGCTTTGCGCTTGCCTTCGTTGCGCACCACCAGGCCTTCGAGTTTTTCCCGCAGGAACACCGTTGGCACTTTCAGGTGCAGCAGTTCGTCGGTGTCCGGCGTGTGCATCAGCAGGTGAACCCACTCGTACTGACCAACGGCCAGGCGCGCCACCGGGATGTCGAACCACCAGATGTTGCGGTTGCGGTTCAATTCGGTGAAATGGCAGTTGTTGACGCCAAGCACAGCACCGCCGAGTTCCTGGTTTCTGCGGGCAATGGCCTGCTTTTTATCGAGTTTCATAACATTCCTACGGGATTGGATCTTCAGCGCCATGGCCTGAATACGTTGCGCATTCTCGGGGGTTGGACGGCAAACATAAAGCCCAACCTTTAATCGGCGATGAAATGTCGCAGTGAAAATAAATGAAACTCCCCGCAAACGCCTCCGGTCAATCTTTGTGTAACGACTTTCCCCGTTGAATTGTTCACAGGAGAAACACCATGAGCAGCACTGGCGATAAAGTTAAAGGCATGGCAAACGAAGCGGTCGGCAACGTCAAGCAAGGCGTCGGCAAGGCCACTGACAACACCAAACTGGAAGTAGAAGGCAAAGTGCAGGAAAAGAAAGGCGAAGCCCAGCAAGCCGTGGGTAAAGCCAAGGACGCGGTCAAGAAAGCGGTCGATAAGTCCTGACGTGTCCGCCCCTTCAGGCACACTGAAACGGCCATCCGCGGATGGCCGTTTTTCTGTCAGCCATACCGGTTAAATAACGAAATTGTTTCAAAGTCGCCAAGTAGGCTACTTTGATGTAGAAAACGGCCCCTGAGTCGCCCGACTTCAACCCTTTTGCGGCGAAAGGAGACGCTAATGATTTTCCCGAACATGAAAGGTCTGCCCATCCATCGCGTGATGGTGCGCACGGTCACCGAGTTCATCGATGACGAGATGTCGACCTATGCCTCGGCGTTGGCCTATCAAATGCTGTTCTCGCTGTTCCCCTTCATCCTGTTCCTGATTGCCCTGATCGGTTTCCTGCACCTGCCGGACTTCTTCTCCTGGCTGCGCCTGCAATCGGAACTGGTGTTGCCGCCCCAGGCCCTGGAACAAGTGAACCCGGTGATCGATCAGCTTCAGCAGTCCAAGGGTGGTTTGCTCTCGATCGGTATCGTCATCGCCCTGTACACCGCGTCGGCCGGCGTGCGGCTGATGATGAGCGCGATGAACGCCGCCTACGACGTAGTCGAAGGCCGGCCGGTGTGGAAGCGTTTTCCGCTGTCGATTTTCTACACCATCGGCATTGCCGGCATGCTGCTGGCCGCTGCCGCGCTGATGGTGCTCGGGCCCCAAGTGATGGGCTGGATTGCCGCGCAGGTCGGCCTCGAAGACTTCATCGTCACGGTCTGGACCATCGCGCGCTGGCCGGTGATCGTGATTCTGATGATGGTGGCGGTGGCGTTGATCTATTACGTCATGCCCGACGTGCGCCAGGAGTTTCGCTTCATCACCCCGGGCTCGGTGCTGGCGGTGGTGGTGTGGATCATTGCGTCGTTGGGTTTCGCGTTTTACGTCAAGACCTTCACCAACTACAACGCCATGTATGGCAGTATCGGCGCGATCATCGTGCTGTTGCTGTACTTCTACATTTCCGCCGCGGTGCTGTTGCTCGGCGCGGAGATGAATGCGGTGATCGAGCACATGTCGACCGAAGGCAAGGACCCTGGCGAAAAGGTCCCCGGCGAGCACGACCACGAAACCAAACACCACGTATCGGGACTGGGACGGGACCACTCGCTCAAGCCGAACACTGACGAAGCCTGAACATGATCCGTGAAATCCTGAAAATGGGCGATGAACGCCTGCTGCGCATCGCGCCGCCCGTGCCCGCCGAAATGTTCGACAGCCCCGAATTGTGGCAACTGATCGACGACATGTTCCAGACCATGGAAAGCGTCGGCGGCGTTGGCCTGGCCGCACCGCAAATCGGTGTGGACCTGCAACTGGTGATCTTCGGCTTCGAGCACAGCGAACGTTATCCCGACGCTGAGGCCGTGCCGCAGACGATTCTGATCAACCCGCTGATTACGCCATTGAGCCCGACCCTGGAAGAGGGCTTCGAAGGCTGCCTGTCGGTGCCGGGTTTGCGCGGCGCGGTGGATCGGTATCAGCACATTCGTTATGAAGGTTTTGATCCGAAGGGTCAGCCGATTACACGGATTGCCTCAGGGTTTCATGCGCGGGTGGTGCAGCATGAATGCGATCACCTGATCGGCCGGTTGTACCCGTCGCGGATTACGGACTTCACCAAGTTCGGGTTTACCGAAGTGATGTTTCCGGATCTCGATCCCAACGCCGACGACTAACCCAATTCCACCCCAAAACCCAATGTGGGAGCGGGCTTGCTCGCGAAGGCGTCGTATCAGACACATTGATGTCGAATGACACACCGCCTTCGCGAGCAAGCCCGCTCCCACAGTTGATTTTTGGTGGCTGTCAGATCTTCACTTCGCAGGTTTTACGAACCGCAACGTCATCCGGTCCGACTCACCAATCGCCACATACTTGGCCTTGTCCTTCTCCCCCAACGTCAACGCCGGCGGCAAGGTCCACACGCCTTCGGGGTAGTCCTTGGTGTCCTTCGGATTGGCGTTGATCTCGCTTTTCTCCTCAAGCTTGAACCCCGCATCTGTCGCCAGTTTCACCACGTACGCGGTGGGCAGGTAGCCGCTGTGCTTGATCTCGTCCAGCGATGCGTCGTCCTTGGCCCGGTGATCCACCACGCCGAGCACACCGCCCGGTTTCAACACCTTGAAGAACGACTCGAACATCAGCGGCGCTGTGTCCGCCAGCACCCAGTTGTGCACGTTGCGGAAGGTCAGCACGGTGTCGGCGGAACCGGGTTTGCCAAGTACCGGGGCCTTGGGGTCGAACTCGACCACTTGGGCCTTGGCGTATTGCGCCGGGGCGGTGGCGAATTTGGCCTTGAGGGTTTCTTCGTTCTTGCGCGCGTAGTCACTGACCGTCGGCGCCTGCACGGCGGCAATGTAAGTGCCGTGCTCCTTGAGCAGCGGCGCCAGCAATTCGCTGTACCAACCGCTGCCGGGGGTGATTTCGATCACGGTCTGGTTCGGTCGCAAACCGAAGAATTGCAGAGTCTGTTGCGGATGCCGGTAGACGTCGCGCACCACGTTCTGCGGCGCCCGCCAGGTGCCCTTGAGCACCTCGGCGTATTGCGCGGCGGAGACGGGTTTGGTGTCGGCGGCCTGGGCCAGAACAGGGGTGAGCAGAGCGGTGAGGGTCAACGCGATGAGAGCAGGTTTCATGGAGCGTCCTGGTGAAGTCGAAGTCGACCCCGAGGCTAGCACGCAGCGATTGGCGGTCGATCACACATTATCGTTGGACGACCTCACCAACGGTTCTAAGCCCATGGCGATCATCGGTTTGCTGCGGGCGTAACGGCTCAAGCGCTCGGCCATGGCGTAGGGCATCTGCGGGTCGAAGCTAAAGCCGCGACGTTCGTAAAAACCGCGCAGATCCGGGTGACAGTACAACCAGACCGGGCTGTCGAGGCCCTTGACGGCTTCGGCGATCAATGCGGCGGCGATGCCTTGTTCACGGCACGCCGGGTCCACAAACAACCCCGTCAACCAATACCCGCCCGCAACCGGCCGCAAACACAACGCCGCGACAATTTCCCCGCGCCGGGCCACCCACAACTGTGCATCGCGCACCGCTTTCATCGGCGATTGGTGAGCGCGGTAAAACTTGTTCATCAACGGCCACAGCGGCTCGTCGAGTAAAGCGTATTGGGTGTCTGGCATGGGCTTGAGCTGTCGATGGGTCAGGCGGGCGATTATAAAAGAACGCGAGCGGCGCGATAGGTGTATACCTGACTTCACATCCCGTATGAGTGGAGTACGTATCATGGCCAAAGGCATGGATTCAAAAAAAGCGGCAAAGAAAAAACCGGCAAAAACCGCCGATGAAAAGCGCGCGGACAAGAAGGCCAAGAAGGTGGATGTGTTCGGTCATTGATCCCGCCCTGATCGTTCCCACGCTCCGCGTGGGAATGCCTCTGGGGACGCTCCGCGTCCAGTGACGCGGAGCGTCACGGGCTGCATTCCCACGCAGAGCGTGGGAACGATCATTAAACAAAAAATAATCTGCAAGATTTCCCCGCGTCGTTGCACAGAGAGGGACAAGTCCCGTTCTGAGCAAAGCCATGTCCCATTACTTCGACGCCGCCCATCGAGCAGAAATCGAAACCCTGCGCCAACGCCTGACCGCTCGTACCGAGTGGCCGACCTGGTTGCTGCTGATCGGTGTGTACGTCGGCTGGTTCAGCCTTATCCTGGCCAGTGGGCGGTTGGGTATTTGGTGGAGCACGATGTTGCTGATTCCGTTGGTGGTGCTCTGGTTATCGGTGCAGCACGAATTGCTTCACGGGCATCCCACCCGCTGGCTGGCGCTGAACAAATTCCTCGGTTACGCACCGTTTGCAGTGTGGTTTCCCTACACCCTCTATCGCAACAGCCATTTGCTGCATCACCACGACGAAGACCTGACCGTCCCCGGCCGCGACCCGGAAAGCCGTTACCTCACCGCCAGGCACTGGCAACGCAGCTCCGTGTTCAA
This sequence comes from Pseudomonas sp. NPDC096950, assembly GCF_044762525.1. Lineage (NCBI taxonomy): Bacteria > Pseudomonadati > Pseudomonadota > Gammaproteobacteria > Pseudomonadales > Pseudomonadaceae > Pseudomonas > Pseudomonas sp. NPDC096950. The sequence goes on from NZ_JBIWEL010000016.1 coordinate 62,443, forward strand.
ACAGGCCCTGCACCGGCTGAACAAAACCGTGCTCGGGCGCGTCACGGTAGGCGCGCCCATGGCGTTGCAAGCCCTGGCCCGCAAAGAGCTGCGACGCCTGCGCGCGGGTGAGCGCCAGGCCTGGCTGATGTGGCTGACCCACGGCGCGCTCACCGTGTTGATGCTGACCTTCATCGCCCGCTACAGCGCGTTGCCGGTGTGGCATTACGTGCTGTTGATCAGCGTGCCGGCGCTGTCGATTGCGATGATTCGCTCCTACTATGAACACCGCCCCAACGCCCAACCCGAACAACGTACCGTGCTCAATGAAGCATCGTGGCCGTGGAGCTGGCTGTTCCTGAACAACAACCTGCACCTGGTGCATCACGACTTGCCGAGCCTGCCCTGGTATGACTTGCCCAAGGCTTATCGGGCGCGGCGCGAGCAATGGCTGGCGCGCAGTGGCGGGTTTTTGGTGCAGGGGTATGGTGAGCTGTGGCGCCGGCATGGGGTCAGGGCAATCGACAGCCCACAACATCCATTTCATTGATTGATGGTGATTCCCCCTGTGGGAGCGGGCTTGCTCGCGAAAGCGGTGTGTCAGACGATATTGATGGTGCCTGACACACTGCTTTCGCGAGCAAGCCCGCTCCCACAGGGGAATTGCGTTGTTTGGGAATAATTTGATGACAGCAAAAATCGCCGAGCTACTGATGTACACCGCCCCCGATCCGATCCGCCAGGCCAACGAACGCTGGCTGACCCGGATTCTCAAGCGGCTGGACGCCACCCGACAAAGCGCCGAAGGCCTGTCGCTGCCAGACCTCTGGCTCTCCCCAGACCTGTTGCTGACCCAAACCTGCGGCTATCCGCTGATGACCTTGTTGCGCGATCAGGTTCGGGTCGTCGGTCGTCCGCGGTACGAATTGCCGGACAGCAACGGCGGCAACCATTGCAGCCTGTTGCTCAGCCGCGCCGACGATCCACGCCGCAGCTTGCCGGCGTTTTACAACAGTCGCGGGGTGATCAATGACGAAGGCTCCAACAGCGGCATGAACCTGCTGCGCCATCGACTGGCGCCGTTGCACCGCGACGGTCAGTTCTTCGCCAGTGTCGGCATCAGCGGCGCCCACCGCGAAAGCCTGCGCTGGCTGCGCGAAGACCTGGCCGACCTGGCCGCCATCGACAGCGTGACCTTCGCTTATCTGGCGCGTCATGCCGAACAGGAAGTGGCCGGTTTGCGCGTGGTTGCCCGCAGTGCGTTCAGCCCGACCTTGCCTTACATCACTGTCGCGAGGGCCAGCGATGAGCAGATCGAACAGCTTCGCCAGGTGATGAACGAGACGTTGCGCGAGTTGCCGGACGTGGCTGAAATCCTCGGTCTGCAAGAAGTCTTGCCCGCGACGGAAAGCGACTATCAGGTGGTGCTCGATTACCAACAGGAAGCCGAGGCGTTGGGCTACGGACGCCTACGCTGACGGACACCATCCCGTAGGAGCGAGGCTTGCCCGCAAAGGCGATCTAACGAACGCCGCATAAATTCCATAATCGAATATAAAAATACCTTTTAAGTATTATTAAAGAATAAGGATACCCGGCTAGAATCGCGCCACCGGATCACCGGACATTCAGCGACCCCTAACCCCAGGAGCCCCTATGTCCGGCGCCGACCTTTCCCATCGCAACCACGTGGGCGGACTGTTCCGCGCGCACTACCCGTGGTTATGCGCACGGTTGCGCCAGCAGCTGGGCGCCAGTGCCAGCGTCGAAGACATCGCTTCTGAAACCTTCGTGCAATTGCTCGAATCCCCAGGGCTGACACCAATCCGCGAGCCTCGCGCACTGCTGACCACCATCGCCCAGCGTCTGATCTATCAACTCTGGCGCCGTCGCGATCTGGAGCGTCAGCACCTGGAGCAACTGCAAAACGCCGATGCCGAGCAAGCACAGTCGCCCGAAGACTTGCTGCAACTGACCCAGGCCCTGCATCGCCTCGACCGCAGCCTTGAGCGGTTGCCGGGCAAAGTCCGGGCGACGTTCCTGTTGTCGCGGATCGACGGCCTGACTTACCCGCAAATCGCCGCCGAACTGGGCATTTCCCAGCGTTCGGTCAGCGACTACATGACTCGCACCCAAGCCTTGTGCACCCGGCACAGCGCCAATGAACCCCTAAACCGAACGACCCAGAGGTCCGCATGAGATCGATCAAAACCCTGCTCGGCAGTTCGCTGCTGGCCCTGAGCCTAGTGGCGACCCAAGCGCCCGCCGCCGAAAAAACCGCACCGATCCACTTCGGCGACATCGCCTGGGAAAGCGGCAGCTTCATCACCGAAGTCCTGCGCCTGATCGTCGAGAAAGGCTACGGCTACCCGACCGACACCTTGCCGGGCAGCACCGTGAGTCTCGAAGCGGCGCTGGCCAAAAATGACATTCAGGTGATCGGCGAAGAGTGGGCCGGGCGCAGTCCGGCGTGGGTCAAGGCGTCGAACGAGGGCAAAGTGTTCGGCCTCGGCGACACGGTCAAAGGCGCCACCGAAGGTTGGTGGGTGCCGGAATACGTGATCAAGGGCGATCCGGAACGCGGGATCAAACCGTTGGCCCCGGAACTGAAATCCGTCGCGGACCTGGCCCGCTACAAAGACGTGTTCCGCGACCCGGAAGACCCAAGCCGTGGCCGTTTCCTCAACAGCCCGACCGGCTGGACTTCGGAGATCGTCAACAGCCAGAAACTCAAGGCCTATGACCTGACCGCCGACTACGTCAACTTCCGCACCGGCTCCGGCGCGGCGCTGGATGCCGAAGTGGCCTCGTCGATCCGTCGTGGTAAACCGGTGTTGTTCTACTACTGGTCGCCGACGCCGTTGCTGGGTCGTTTCAAACTGGTGAAACTCGACGAGCCGGCCTTCGATGCCGAAGCCTGGAAAACCCTGGCCGACGCCAACAACCCGCATCCGAAAGGCACCCGCTCCATGCCGGCGAAACTGGCGATTGGCGTGTCCGCGCCGTTCAAGACCCAGTACCCGGACCTGGTCGCGTTCTTTGAAAAGGTCGATTTGCCGATTGATCTGCTGAACCAGACGTTGGCGCAGATGAGCGAAAAACGTCAGCCACCGCGTCAGGTCGCCGAAGCGTTTTTGCGGGATCAGCCGCAGGTGTGGAAGGGTTGGGTGCCGGGGGAAGTGGCGAGCAAGGTGAGTGGGAGTTTGTAGGTTTTCTCTGATGTTTTTGTAGTGCCTGATCCATAGCATTCGCGAGCAAGCCCGCTCCCACATGTGGACTTCCGGTGTTCACACATATTGTGTTCACCGAAAATCCCCTGTGGGAGCGGGCTTGCTCGCGAATGGTCTCCCGCCCTACGCCAACTCTGCGGCCAACGCCACCTTCACCGCCGGCCGCGCATCAACCCGCGCCTGAAACTTCGCCAACGCCGGCCACTGATTCAAATCAATCCCGAACACCGACGTCCAGCGCAGCACGGTAAACAGATACGCATCCACCACACTGAACCCGCTCGCCATCAAATAATCCTGGCGCTCCAGGGTCTGGCTCAACACCGCAAAGCGCTTGAACAGTTTCGCCTTGATCTGGGTTTTCACGTCATCCGGGAACTGCGCGTTGAACAGCCAGCCGAGCCCGCCATGAATTTCGGTCGAGACGAAGTTCAGCCATTCCTGCAACCGCACCCGTTCGAAAGTGCCGTTTTCCGGCGCCAGGTTCGACTCGGGCCGCAAGTCCGCCAGGTATTGCAGGATCGCCGGGCCTTCGGTGAGCACCTGCCCATTGTCCAGTTGCAATGCCGCGACGTAACCCTTCGGGTTGATGGCGAGGAAGTCATCACCGGCGGCGGTCTGCTTGGTGCTGTTGTCGACACGGACCAGTTCGAAGGGCAGGTCGAGTTCGCGCAACACAATGTGCGGCGCCATCGAGCAGGCTTGCGGGGCGTAAAACAACTTCATGGGCAGGGCTCTGGTTGGGGATTTGCGCCAGTGTCATAGTGCGCGCCGGGCTTCGTAAAATTAATCTTTCAGAAAACCGCCATAAGGACAGCTACTGCCATGATGAATCTGATGCATTGGCGAATGGTGGTGGCCGTGGCTGATACCGGCAACATCACCCGGGCGGCCGAGCGGGTCGGCATGACCCAGTCTGGTGCCAGCCAGGCGCTGGCGCTGATTGAAGAAACCCTGGGCGTGCAACTGTTCAGCCGGGAAAACCGCCAGACCCTGCCGACCGCCATCGGCCTGCCGGTGATCGAGCAGGCACGCACCATGCTCGGCGCTCTGGAGACCATTCGCAGCACCGTCGACGCCGCCAAAAACGTTCAGCGCGGGAGCATTCGCCTGGCCAGTTTTCCGATGGTGCTGGCGACGTTCCTGCCGCCGCTGTTGCGTCAGTTCAATCGGCTCTATCCCGGCATTCAGGTGGTGGCCCTGGAGGTCAGCGACGACGAAGTGGAAACCCTGCTCGACGCCGGGCTGGTGGATGTCGGTGTGGTGTTGAACCCGGCGCCCGGGCGCAAAGCCGCGATTTTGGGGCGCGATGCCTGGGTCGCGGTGCTGCCCGGCGGCCATCCCCTGGCGCGGGGCACAAATGAAGAGGCCATCAGCCTCGGGCAATTGGTGACACAACCCTTCGTATTGGCCACGGGCGGCTGTTCGACCAATGCCCGCAGCCTGGCGGCCGACGCCGGGTTGCAGCTGTGCGATGTCCGGGCCGAAGTCCGCGAGTGGAGCAGCGCCTTTACCCTGGTGCGGGAAAACATCGGCGTGACCCTGGTGCCAGAAATGACACTGCCGGCCAATCGCCAGGGGCTGCGGGTTATGCCGCTGACCCCACGCATCGAGCGTGAATTTGCCTTGGTGGTCACCGCCCAAAAGGCATCTTCACCCGCAGTGCAAGCTTTGCTGGGCATGCTCGCCGGTCAATGAATCCCACGATCGGCTGAACCGATTTTGTGCTGAATACTGGCCGACTAATGGCATTGCAACCGACATTTCACTGGCTATGCTCACTCGTAACTCACTATTTCATTCACAAAAATGAATGGTTCGTGACTGGACAGTGAGCGCCGTGAAACACGCTGCAGAGTGCGCAACCCAAGGCACCGACACTCAACAACAAGGAGCTGTGCCGTAGATGGAGTTACTTACCAAAACGTTAGGGTTGGCCCGTCCGGGCTATCAAGAGAAGGATGTCTTGATAAGAGCGTTGCTGCATGGACACTCCGATTAAACATCATTTATCACCTGACAAATCCTTCCCTTGGAGGGATGCGTGTGCCTGTTCCGTTGAACGTAGTGGTGGATCTTGAAAGACCAAAAACTTTCATCAATCAAAAGAACGCGCTGAAGGTGATAGAGCCATGTTTAACCTACATCACAAGTCTGACCTGTTGCAGATCGAGCGATCCAACTGCGCATTGACCGAGGCCAATGCCAAGTTGGCGGCGGTCAGTCGCTCGATGGCAATCATTGAGTTCAGCCCTGAAGGCATCGTGCTCGACGCCAATGAAAACTTCTGCGCCACCATGGGTTACAGCGCCGATGAAGTTCGCGGTAAACACCATCGGATCTTTTGCGAAGAAGCGTTCTATCGCAGCGAGGAATACGCCAAGTTGTGGCGTGACCTGGCCCGTGGCGAACCGGTCAGTGGCACTTTTTTGCGGTTGAACAAGGCCGGTCGGGAGATTTGGCTTGAAGCCAGTTACATGCCGGTATTCGGGCCTGATCGCTTGGTTAAAAGTGTGATGAAAGTGGCCGCGGACATCACGGCCCGCATCAATAAAGAACATGAAGAGGAAAGCATGCTCGCGGCCATCGGGCGTTCCATGGCGGTGATTGAATTCACCCCCGAAGGGCGCGTGATTACCGCGAATGCAAACTTCCTGAAAACCATGCATTACTCGCTCAACGAAGTGGTCGGCCAGCACCACAGCCTGTTTTGCCATCGCGCCGATGCCGAGTCTGCGCAGTACAAGGCGTTTTGGGCGTCACTGAATCGCGGCGAATATCACTCGCACCGATTCGAGCGCAGAAACAAGCACGGTCATACGGTTTTTCTGGAGGCGTCCTACAACCCGCTGTTCGACAGCAAGGGCCGCTTGTACAAAGTGGTCAAGTTCGCCAGCGACATCACCCAGCAGGTCACCACGTTGCAAACCGCCGCGGAATCGGCCCACAGCACCTCGGTACAAAACGACGCCTGTGCGCAGAAAGGTTCCCAGGTGGTTCAGCAAACGGTGCAGATCATCCAGGACATTTCCCGCGACCTCAACGAAGCAGCGGAGAGCATCGATGCGGTGAGCAAACAGTCCGACATCATCGGCACCATCGTCCAGACCATTCGTGGCATTGCCGATCAAACCAACCTGCTGGCCCTCAATGCCGCCATCGAAGCGGCCCGGGCCGGGGAGCATGGACGCGGGTTTGCGGTGGTCGCCGATGAGGTTCGCAGCCTGGCGGCCCGCACCAGTCAGGCGACGCTGGAGATCGTCGAGGTGGTGCGCAAAAACCATGATTTGTCGCTGAGCGCGGTGTCGAGCATGCAATCGAGCCTGAGCCGCACCGGATTAGGCGTGGAACTGGCGAACGAGGCGGGGGAGGTGATCCTGGAGATTCAACAAGGGTCGCGGCATGTGGTGGATGCGATCAGCCAGTTCAACTCGACGTTGCAGTTGAACTGATCCCAAGAACACCACAAACCCAATGTGGGAGTGGGCTTGCTCGCGAAGGCGTCGTGTCAGACACCATTGATGTTGACTGACACGACGCCTTCGCGAGCAAGCCCGCTCCCACAGGGTTTTGTGTGTTGGCTTAGAGCGAAGCCAGGAACTTGTCGACCACCTGAGGGCTGTCAGGCTTTTCCTCGCTGCCGTTTTCCTTGTCAGCCTGTGCCAGCTTCATCTTGTCCTGGATGCGCTCGGCAATCTCTTTGCCAATCGCCAGTTGTTGCGCCGGCGGCATGGCCTGCAACTGATCTTCGGTAATGCCCATCTCTTTCAGGATACTGTCGCGCAGCCGCTGTTCCGGCGTTTTGCTCATGTAGTCCTTGAAGTCGGCCATGGCCGAGCTGTCGGTGGACTTGGTCTTGTTATCGTCCGGGACGGACGCTTGCAGGCCCACGCGGGTTTTCGCGAAGGCTTCGTCAACGTTGTCGCTGATGGTGTTCGCCGCGCTGACTTGCTGGGTGGCGTTGTTCAGGCTGGACGACTGCACGTTGGTGCTGTCCTGCTTGATTTGCGCCACGGTGTTTTGCGCGTTCTGGATCAAACCACTGTACAGCGCGCTCGCGGCGGCCGTGGTCGGGTCCATGTCCGTGCGCTGGGTCTTTTGAACGATGGAAGCTTGATGGGCACTGACCAACATGATGAGAAACCTGTAGGTAATTGCTGTTGAGTCTGTAGGAGCAATTAGCGTGCCGCTGCCGAAATGCCCGGTTTACGGGGCGATTCAGCAGCAGCGGCGGTCAGAACTTGCCGCTGGGCGGCAGACGGCAACCGCTTCAGCGGTGGGCAATGTTCTCCAGCGCCAGGTTGCGGGTTCTTGGCCCGAAGTAACCGATGGTGATCATCACGATCAACATGCTGCTGACGATGAACGCCAACACCCCCGGCGTGCCGAAGTGTTCGAGAAAAATCCCGATCAGCAGACTGCTGAACACCGTCGACAACCGACTGAACGAATAACAGAACCCCACCGCCCGGGCGCGGATGTTGGTGGGGAACAGTTCGCTTTGGTAGGAGTGGTAGGCAAAGCTCAGCCAGGCGTTGCAAAAGGTGATCATCACCCCGCAGACGATCAGCCCGACCGCGCTGGTCTGTAGTGCGAACAGCGTGCCGAAAGTCATGGCGCCGAGGGCCGAGCCGACGATTTGCCACTTGTTCTCGAAACGATTGGCGAACTTCACGAACAGCAGCGGCCCGAGCGGGTAGGCCAGGGTGATGATGAAGGCGTACATCAAACTGTGCGTGACGCTTACGCCCTGGCCGGACAGCAGCGCCGGCAGCCAGTTGCCGAAACCAAAGAAACCGATGGCCTGGAACACGTGAAACACGATCAACATCAATGCGCGACGACGATAGGGCGGCTGCCAGATATCGGCGAAACGGCCCGAGCCCTGAATATCCACGGCTGCCAATTCCGGTTCATCCAGCGGTTTGCCCTGATCTTTCACGCAACGGGCTTCGATGGTGTCGAGAATGCGGCTGGCCTCATCAAAGCGGCCATGTTGCGCCAACCAGCGCGGCGACTCCGGCAGCCGCGAACGCAACCACCAGATAAACAGCGCAAACACCGCGCTGGCCAGCACCACCCAACGCCAACCCGATACCCCGAACGGCGCTTGGGGCACCAGCCACCAGGACATCAACGCCACCGCCGGCACTGACAAAAACTGCACGAAAAACGCAAAGGCAAACGCCGAACTGCGCATGCGTTTGGGCACCAGTTCCGAGAGGTAGGCGTCGATGGTTACCAGTTCGATACCGAGGCCGATGCCCACCAGGAAACGCATGCAGATAATGCCCAACGCTGAACTTTGCACGCCCATGGCCACGGTCGCGACGGTGTACCAGATCAACGCGAAGGTGAAGATCGCACGGCGGCCGAAGCGGTCCGCCAAGGGACTGAGCAGACTCGCGCCGAGGAACAACCCAAGAAACGTCGCCGACGCAAACGCTGCCTGGTCGGAGAAGCCGAACACACCCTGACTGCCCGTGGCAAAGATGCCATCACGGATCAGGCCTGGGCTGATGTAGGCCGTTTGAAATAGATCGTAGAGCTCGAAAAAACCGCCGATGGACAGCAACGCCACCAGTTTCCAGATCGTGGAAACCGCAGGCAGTCGGTCGATGCGAGCGGAAATCTGTGCGGCACGAACAGGGTCGATGCCGTCTGATTGAACAGCGGCGAGGGCGTGAGCAGGCATGGGCTGATCCGATTCTTGTTGAAGGGGAAGCTTAGCCTGCTATCGGAAATGAATGGTTGCGAATCTTTGCTACGTTGTGACGAGATTCGCCGGCTTATTGCAAAAACGCCTCAGGTTTTAAGGGTTTATGGCGCGATCGGGATATCAAACTCGCGAAATGCATCGTCCACCGGCAGATAGCCCAACACCCGCGTGGTTTCGCTAAGGTCGAGGCGCTTGAAGCGGTTATTGGAAATGCCATGGGCGATGAGGTGTTGCACGCCTTCGACTTCCACCGAACGTTGCAGCAATTGCACGGCGTCCCGAGGGCTGAGCCAGGCACTCAGGTCGCGGGCGTTGGTCAGCTCATGGCGGTCCGGGAATTCGAAAGCGCCGATACGGATGGCGATGGTCGAGAGCCCGCGTTTGGCGGCGTAAAAACCGCACAACGCCTCGCCATAACATTTGCTTACGCCATACAGATTGGCCGGCATCACCTGCATGCCCGGGGTGATTTGCCGGTCCACCGGATAGCCTTCGATGGTTTGTGCGCTGCTGGCGAACACCAGGCGCTTGCAGTCAGCCGCCACAGCGGCTTCGAACAGGTAAGTGGTGGCCAGGATGTTGTTGGGCAGCAGCTCATCGAAAGTTGCCGTGGCGTGGGGGATGCCGGCGAGGTGGACGACGACGTCGATGCCGTTCAGCACTTCTGCGATGGCCTTGGGATCAGCCATGTCCAGACGCACGAAACGGTGGGGCGCCTCGACCGGGAAGTCGGGTTCGACGCGATCGGTCAACAGGAAGGTGTAACGGTCCTTCGAGGCTTCGAAAAAGGTTTTGCCGATTCTGCCGCAGGCGCCGGTGAGCAGCACATTGAGTCCGTTCATGAATCTCTCTTTCTATGGGAATAGGGGCTAATGCCAGTCCGTTAAGCCGTAAAGCGACCTGTAGCAGCTGGCGAAGCCTGCGTTCGGCTGCGCAGCAGTCGTAAAAACTGAGCGCGCGGTCTTCATGAGAAAACCGCGTCGGCTGATTCACGTCTGCTTCGCAGCCGAACGCAGGCTTCGCCAGCTGCTACAAAGAGTGTGTTTCGCTGACGGATCGGCATTAAGGGCGTGTGTCGGGGGCTAAGGCAAACCGTTGCAACCATGCTTCAGGAAACCCGGACGCTGTGCCAGCCGTTGGAAATATTCATCGACGGCGGGGAAGTCCGGCCGCTCCATCGGCGTCATCAGCCAGCGATTGACTGACAGACCGATCACGATATCCGCGAGGCTGAACCGTGGCCCGGCGACATAGGCTTTGGTCGCCGCAAGCTGATGCTCAAGGATGCTCATCTTGTGGTTCCAGTCATTGATACCCACGCCAATCTGATGCGGGTCCTGAAACTCGGGGTCTTTACGCACCAGTGCGGTGAAGGCGTAGCCCCACGACCGATTGAGCTCGGTGGCCTGCCAGTCCATCCACTGCTCCACCCGTGCGCGGGCGGCCGGTTCAGTGGGCAGCAATTCGTGGTTGTGATGCTTGCCGGCCAGGTAACGGCAAATCGTGTTGGATTCCCACAACACCCCGGCGTCATCGATGATCACCGGCACCTGGGCGTTGGGGTTGAGGCGGGTGAACTCGGGGCTGTGGGTCGAGGCAAAACCGCTGCCCCAGTCCTCACGTTCGTAGGAAACGCCCAGCTCTTCGCAGGTCCACAGGACTTTTCTGACGTTGATGGACGACGCCTTACCGAGAATCTTCAGTGCATGTTCCATGGAGCTACTCCTTTAGCGAATCGACGCCTCGGGAATCTACCATTAAGCAGGATCCGGCAGGGCCGACGCCGGCAAACCAAACGTGCGATCAAACAACCAGTTGAAGGCGAAGGTGTAGCACGGGATGAACAGGATCAGCGCCAGATCCAGCAGGAAGGCCTGCACCAGGCTGATGTTCATCCACCAGGCGATCAACGGGATGAGAAACACTATCAAGGTTAGTTGAAAACCCACGGCATGGGCGATACGCCGCTTCACCGTGCGGGTGCGCGAGGGCTGGCGACTTTCCCAGCGTTCGAACAGCGAGGTGTAGATGAAATTCCAGGTCACGGCGATGGTGGTAATGATCACCGCCAACGGCCCGGTGCTGCCCGGTGAAGTACCGGACAGCAGCGCCAGGCCCAGGGCCGAGAAGGTCATGCCGATGACTTCGTATAGCGAAACGTAGACCAGTTTGCGTTTAACGCCTTGCATGGGTGTTTGCCTCTTTCTTGCGAACTTGAGCCAGCAGCACTGGCGAAGGCGGCGAAAGATAGCTTCAATAGTACTGACAGAAAAAGTTAGTAGCTTTCAGTTTTATTGATAGGACGGCGGATGAGTTTTAACAGCGACAGCATCGAATTGTTTCTTGCGGTGATCGAGCGCGGCTCGTTTTCCGCTGCGGCCCGGGCGCTGGGCAAAGTGCCGTCGGCGGTGAGCATGGGCATTGCCAACCTGGAAGCCGAACTCGGTTATCCGCTGTTCGACCGCAGCCACCGCGAACCGATGCCGACCGCCATGGCCAGTGCTTTGGTGCCCCACGCGCGGCTGATTTTTGAACAGCTTAAGCAGTTGCAGGTGCATGCGGTCGAGTTGTCGTTGGGGCTGGAGAGCAAGCTGTCGATCGGCGTGGTGGCGGACATGGACAAGCGTCGAGTGATGGCCGCGCTTAAGGTGATTGCCGAGCGCCATCCGTTGCTGGACATCGAAGTGCTCACGGCGCCGCAGGATGATGTGCTGGCGATGCTGCACAGCGGTCGCGTCAGCGTGTGCCTGGCGTTCGCCGGGTTGAGCATGAAGGTGCTGGAACGGTTTCAGTTCGTTGGCACCGAGCGGATGATCGCCACGCTGGCGGCGGACAATCCGCTGTTTCAGGGGCAGGATTTGTTTCTGGAGGATTTGGTGCATGTGCGGCAAATCATCGTCGCCAGCCGCGACTTGCCGATCAGCGAAACCCGGCCGCTGGTGGCTGAATCTTATTGGCGCACCGACACCTTGGCGGCGGCGCTGGAGATGGTCGAGGCGGGGTTGGGCTGGGGCAATTTTCCGTTGTCGGTGGTGCAGCCGTTGCTCGACGCGGGAAGGCTCAAGCGCTTGAGGTTCAGGAATATTGAAAACGGTTTGGTGCTGCCGGTGCATGCGGTATGGCTCAAGAGCCAGCCGTTGCAGAAGGGCGCGTTGGCTTTCGTAGGGCTTATGTCAGGCGCATGATCGTTCCCACGCTCTGCGTGGGAATGCCTCAACGGACGCTCCGCGTTCGGCTTTGGATGGTGGGACGCGGAGCGTCCCGGGCTGCATTCCCACGCAGAGCGTGGGAACGATCAGTGCGGTGTAGGAAAAGCCTGTAGGAAAGCAGTTTCAGCAGGTTTCAAAAGGCTACAGCTTCTTGCTCCATTGCCTACAACTACGCCAGAATCCGCCGGCTTGTGCGTTGGGTGCCCGGATTTTATTGTTCCCGTGTCGCTGCCAATTCAGCGATCGGGTTTCGCAGCCCGAGTATCTCTAGACGCATGGCGTCCACCGTTCGTGATCTGTTCACGTTATGGCGGCTGTGCGCGGAAGACCTTCGGGTCTACCGGGTTCTAGAGTCCCGGTCTGCGAGCCGCGCACGGCTGCCACCCATACTTCGTTCGCAGCGAGTTGTGGCAGCTCCATCACTCTAGGAGCATCACCATGTTCAAACCAACCCCCAACCCGCCACGCAAGATCAGTCCCATGTTCAACGTCTCGGCGGGCATCAACAACGAAACCCTGCTGGCCCACGCCTGCGAATCCCTGGCTTCAGCCACGGTCATGATCAATGACTTCGCGACCATCCTGGAAAGCCCTCATCGCAACACCGCGCTGGGCATTGCACAGATCATCCTGTCGGCGGAAATGGCGGTGAATCGAGCGCTGGATAACCTCGATCCACAAGACTAACCGGTCGCAGATCGTTCCCACGCTCTGCGTGGGAATGCCTCAACGGTCGCTCCGCGTTCGGCTTTGGATGAGACGCGGAGCGTCCCGGGATGCATTCCCACGCGGAGCGTGGGAACGATCAGGTTAGGTGCTCTCGCGAACCTTCAATTCAAACCCCATGTCCTGCACCGGTTTGGCCACCGAGTTACCCGCCATCAATGTCAGCATCTGTTCCGCCGCGCGCCGGCCGATAGCCTCACGCGGGGTGCTGATGCTGCTCAGGCGCGGCACCATGTGCGCCGAGGCCGGCAGGTCGTTGAAACCGAGGACCGCTATTTGCTCGGGGATCTTGATCCCGCAGCGCATGGCTTCCAGCAACGCACCCTGGGCCAAGTCGTCGTTACCGAAGAAGATCGCATCCACATCCGGATGACTGGCCAGCAGTTGCAGGAACAGCTCACCGCCCAACCCGACAGAAGAAGCACGCGGCGTCAGCACTTCCAGATCCGGGTCATACAAACCAGCCTTTTGCAGAGCCTTACGGAAGCCTTCGCCGCGCAACAACGTGCGTTGATCCAGTTGCGCGCCGATATAAGCCAGGCGCTTGCGACCCCGCGACAGCAAATGCTCAGCGGCGGTTTCGCCGGCGGCCAATTGCGAGAAACCGACGCAGTTAACCCCGGCGGCGCTGTCCAGCTCCATCATGTACACGCAGGGAATGTTGCTCGCCTCGATCATCCGCCGCGAACTTTCGGTGCGGTCGAAACCGGTCAGCAGCAAGCCGCGCGGCTGATAGGCCATGTAGTTGCGCAGCAGGTTTTCTTCTTCATCGCGGGAATAGTGGAAGTTGCCGATCAGCACTTCAAAGCCCTTGGGCCGCAACACCTGATGAATGGCTTCCAGGGTGTCGATAAACAGCAGGTTGGACAACGACGGCACCAACACCACCACCGAATGGCTCTGGGCCGAAGCCAAGGCGCGGGCGGCGGGATTGACCACGTAGTTGAGCTCGGCGGCGGCTTTCTGCACTTTTTCCACCAGTTCGGTGGCCACGGTGCTGACCCCGCGCAAGGCCCTGGACGCGGTGATCGGACTGACGCCGGCCAGGCGTGCAACTTCATTGAGGGTAGGGCGGCCAGTGGTGCGAGGATTTTTATCGTTTTTAGGGGTGGTCATCGGGGCGGCTTGCCAAACAAAATTCAAGGCACTAAGGTAGCGCTGTCTCGATGCAGCTGCAAATGCGTGAGCGGGGTTTGCCTGATCCTCGTTCTTTGGCGTCGCGAACGAACATGCTGCAACCCACAAAAATGACAAAAAGGCGTCGGCAACTTCTGCTTTTGATCTGGTGTCATAACTGGCAAAGGTAGCGCTGTCTGCGCGCTGAGGTGTTTCATGAATCATCCCATCACCGCCCTGGTCATCATGGGCGTTGCCGGTTGTGGCAAGACTTGCGTCAGCGAAGCCTTGTGCCAGCTCAGCGGCGCGACTGCCATTGAAGGCGACACTTTCCACCCTGCCGCCAATATCGAAAAGATGAGCGCGGGTATCCCCCTGAACGACGACGACCGTGCCGGCTGGCTCGACAGCCTGTGCGACGAATTGCGCCGCGTCGACGCCAAGGGCGAGCGCCCGGTGTTGACCTGTTCGGCCCTCAAACACAGTTACCGCGAAGTACTGCGCAGTGCCTTGCCGGGCCTGGGCTTCGTATTCCTTGAGCTGACCCCTGAAGTCGCCGCCGAGCGTGTATCGCACCGCCCGGGCCACTTCATGCCGTCGACCTTGATCGACAGTCAGTTCGCCACCCTTGAATCCCCCGTGGGCGAGCCGCTGACCCTGGCGCTCGATGCGTCGAACCACAGTGTCGAGCAACTGGCCAAGCAGGCGCATGTCTGGTGGCTGGAACACGGCTTGAAACTCGCGGTATGAGTTTTCCTCGAAGAGATAGCGCTGTCCTTATGGCTTGCGAATTACCCGCTTTAATAACAACAACAATCAGGAGACACCCCTAATGTTTGGCATGTCCCACGAGTCGTTCCTGCTGCTAGATGCAGTGGTTACCGTGATCGGGCTTATTGTCCTGATCACCAAGTTCAAACTGCACCCGTTCATTGCCCTGATCATCGCCGCCGGTTTCCTCGGGCTGACCTCCGGCATGCCGGTGGGCACCATTCTTAAAGCGTTCCAGGACGGCTTCGGTGGTGTGCTCGGGTTTGTCGGGATCATCCTCGCGCTGGGCACCATGCTCGGCAAAATGATGGCAGAGTCGGGCGGGGCGGATCAGATTGCCCAGACCCTGATTCGCGCGTTCGGTAAAGAGCGCGTGCAGTGGGCCATGATGTTCGCCGCGTTCCTGGTCGGCATTCCGCTGTTCTTCGAAATCGGCTTCGTGTTGCTGATCCCGCTGGTGTTTATCGTTGCCCGGCGTACCGGCGTGTCGATCATCAAGATCGGTATCCCGCTGTTGGCCGGTCTGTCGGCGGTGCACGGCCTGGTGCCACCGCACCCGGGTCCGTTGCTGGCCATCGGCGTGTTCGGTGCCGACATCGGTAAAACCATTCTGTACGGCCTGATCGTCGCATTGCCGACCGCCATCATTGCCGGTCCGATTTTCGGTACGTTCATTGCCAAGTACATCCCGGGCCATGCCAACCAGGAACTGGTGGATCAGCTGGCGCGCGAGCCACAGTCTGCGACCCTGCCGAGCTTCGCCATTACCCTGATCACCGTGCTGCTGCCGGTGTTCCTGATGTTGCTCAAGACTTTTGCCGATGTGGCGCTGCCGGACGGGCACTTCTTCCGCAGCTGGATGGACCTGATCGGTCACCCGATCTCGGCGCTGCTGCTGGCGTTGCTGCTGTCGCTGTACACCTTTGGTCATCGTCAGGGCATCGGTTCGAAACAGATCCTGAAACTGTTGGACTCGAGCCTTGCGCCCACCGCCGCAATCATTCTGATCATCGGTGCCGGCGGTGGCTTCAAGCAGATGCTGGTAACCAGCGGCGTGGGTGACGTGATCGGCCACATGGCGGTGAACGCACAGATCTCGCCGATTCTGTTGGCGTGGCTGGTGGCGGCGGTGATTCGCGTCGCGACCGGTTCTGCGACCGTGGCGACCATTACCGGCGCGGGCATTGTGGTGCCGGTGGTGGGGATGATTCCGGGTGTGAACCGTGAGCTGCTGGTGCTGGCCACCGGTGCGGGTTCGCTGGTGCTGTCCCACGTCAACGACGCCGGTTTCTGGCTGGTGAAGCAGTACTTCAACATGACCGTGGCCGAGACGTTCAAAACCTGGACCGCGATGGAAACCATCCTGTCCGTGGTGGCGCTGGGCTTTATCTTGCTGCTGTCGCTGTTCGTCTAAGTACACCGCAAAACCCAATGTGGGAGCGGGCTTGCTCGCGAAAGCGGTCTGATAGTCAACATCATCGTTGACTGTCAGGCCCTCTTCGCGAGCAAGCCCGCTCCCACATTGGTTATGGGTCAGGCGCTGGTTTTAGCGACCAGACCATCCGCCCGAAACATCCCGCGAATCCCGCGCACTGCCTGACGAATCCGGTCCTGGTTTTCGATCAGCGCGAAGCGCACATGATCATCCCCGTATTCCCCGAATCCTACGCCCGGTGAGACGCAGACCTTCGCTTCGGCGAGCATTTTCTTGGCGAATTCCAGCGAACCCAGATGCGCGTACGCCTCGGGAATCTTCGCCCAGACGTACATCGAGGCTTTCGGGTTTTCCACCATCCAGCCCAATTCGTGCAGGCCTTTGACCAGCACGTTGCGACGCTGGCGATATTGCTCGGCGATGTCCTTCACGCATTGCTGATCGCCTTCCAGCGCCGCAATCGCCGCCACCTGCAACGGCGTGAACGTGCCGTAGTCGTGGTAGCTCTTGATCCGCGCCAGGGCGTTGACCAGTTCGGCGTTGCCGACCATGAAACCAATGCGCCAGCCGGCCATGTTGTAGCTCTTGGACAGGGTGAAAAACTCCACCGCGATGTCCTTTGCGCCAGGCACTTGCATGATCGACGGGGCTTTCCAGCCGTCGTAGACGATGTCGGCGTAGGCGAGGTCGTGCACCACCAAGACGTCGTACTGCTTGGCGAGGGCGATCACGCGTTCGAAGAAATCCAGCTCAACGCATTGAGCTGTAGGGTTCGACGGGAAGCCGAGGATCATCATTTTCGGTTTCGGGATCGAGCCGCGAATCGCGCTTTCCAGTTCGGCGAAGAAGTCCACGCCCGGAATCAGCGGCACCGAGCGCACCTGGGCGCCGGCAATCACGGCACCGTAGATGTGAATCGGGTAGCTCGGGTTCGGCACCAGCACGGTGTCGCCCTGGTCGAGGGTGGCCAGCATCAGGTGCGCCAGGCCTTCCTTGGAACCGATGGTGACAATGGCTTCGGTTTCCGGGTCGATATCGACCGCGTAGCGATCCTTGTACCAGTTGGAAATTGCCCGGCGCAGACGCGGAATGCCCTTGGACGTCGAATAACCGTGGGTGTCTTCGCGCTGGGCGACGGTCACCAGTTTTTCGACGATGTGCGGCGGGGTCGGGCCATCAGGGTTGCCCATGCTGAAGTCGATGATGTCTTCGCCACGACGACGGGCGGCCATCTTCAGCTCGGCAGTGATGTTGAATACGTAAGGGGGGAGTCGATCTATGCGCGCAAAGCGGCGCGGCGAACCTGGGTTAGCCATTGTTGCCTCGGATAACGTGAGCGCCCGGAACCGTCCGAGCGACGCTGGCCACTGCGGTGGCCTGTGGCGGAATGTAAGGGCTGTTGTGGCAAACTGTCCAGCGTCTGTGTAAACAAAAATTTCCGAAGGAAACGGGTTGATGGAATTTAGCAGTGGCTTCTTGCTGAGCCTTTCGCTGTGCCTGGATATCGGCGTGGCCAACATCGCGATGATCACCCTGGCCATGCAACGCGGTTATTTTCAAGGCTTTGCGCTGGGGTTGGGGACCTGCGTTGGCGACCTGATCTACGCGGTTCTGGCGCTGGCCGGGATGACTGTTTTGCTGCAATACGAAACCGTGCGCTGGGTACTGTGGATCGGTGGTTCGGCGTTGTTGCTGTACTTCGCGGCGAAGATGATCTACTCGGCGATCCACCACGAAGCGGTGCTGGCCGAGGGCGCAGAGGTGGGAAACAACTCCCATCGGCGTGAGTTTTTTCGCGGCATCTTCCTCGCCATGTCCTCGCCCAGCGCCATTCTCTGGTTCGCCGCCGTGGGTGGCACCCTGATTGCGCGTTCCGGTGGTGGCGGCGCACTCAGCTCGGCGTTGTTTCTCGGCGGATTTCTTTGCGCCGGGGTGCTGTGGTGCGTCGCTTTGTGCTTCGCGGCGAGTCACGGCGGCAAGTTGCTGGGCGACAAGCTGCTGCGCTACTCCTACATGGCATCAGCGGCGATCTTCTGCTATTTCGCGGTCTACGTGATTCTATCGGGTTATAACGAGTTTATCGGCAAGGCTGCCGTCGGGCAGGTTCCCGGGCTCTGACTGGGAGAATCGGGCAAGGCTTCTATACTCCCAGCCGAACCCACCTTTTTTGCACCAGGAGTTGAGTCATGGATGAGCAAACACGCGTCAAACCGGCCGAGCCACGCTTCGAGAGCGGGCACTTTCTGCTCATTGCCGGGCTTGGCGGTCGATTTACCCAGGAAACCTCCAAGAAAATCCCCGAACTCTGGGAAAAATTCATCCCCGAGATTGGCAAGATTCCCGGTCAAAAAAGCGAAGTGACCTACGGCATCTGCTGCAATCCCGACGGCATGGGGGGGTTCGAATACATCGCCGGGGTCGAAATCAGCAAACTCGACGACCTGCCGGAAAAGTACCGTTGGGTCGAGGTCCAGCCGCAGCATTACGCGGTGTTCGAGCACAAGGGTTCGCTGGACACCTTGCCCCAAACCTTTCAATACATCTGGAAAACCTGGCTGCCGCAGTCCGGTCGTCAGGCGGCGGATGCCCCGGAGTTCGAGCGCTACAGCGAGGACTTCAACCCGAAGCTCAACACCGGCGTACTGGAAATCTGGTTGCCGCTCAAGGACTGAACACCGCGAGAGGCGGACCGCGCGTCCGCCTCTCATTGGCTTATTTACCCTGCTTCATCCGTCGCGCCCGCAACAGGTCGATGGACAAGGTAACGAAGCCAAACGCGCTGATGCCCAACAGCATAAGAAGGCCGATCTGAACGCTGCTCATGGTGTATTCCCCTATGGATGATCAGAGACAGGGAACACCAATAATCCGATTTTCCGGGCAATGACAGCGCCTATACGCAGGCTTTACGGCGCCGGCGGTGATCGATATGAACACCTTATTCCTCTATGATCGGCCACCTCTCCAACGCTGAAACCGAGCTGCCATGAACACCGTCATCCGTCACGTCACCCCCGCCGACCTGGACCGCTGCTTCGCCATCGAAACCGTGGCCTACGAAGGCGACGAAGCCGCCACCCGGGAAAAAATCGCCACCCGCATCGCCACTTGGCCCGATGGATTCATCGTGGCCGAAGTCGATGGCGTTGTAGCCGGTTTCATCAACTCCGGTGCGGCGTTTGAAGTGGAAATGTCGGACGAAGCGTTCAAGGAACTGATCGGCCACGACCCGGCCGGACCGCATGTGGTGATCATGTCAGTGGTGGTGCACCCGGATTATCAGGGGCTGGGGCTGGCGAAGCGTTTGATGGGCGAGTTCATTGAGCGGATGCGGGCAATGGGCAAGAGCAGCATTCATTTGATGTGCAAGGAACGGCATGTTCCGCTGTATGCCGGGTTCGGGTTTGCCTACATCAAGCCCTCGGCGTCGGATCATGGCGGGATGGCTTGGCATGAGATGGTGCTCGAACTGTAAATCCTGAAACACCCCAGAACCCTTGTGGGAGCGGGCTTGCTCGCGAAGACGGAGTGTCAGTCGGCATCTTTGTTGAATGTGAAACCGCATTCGCGAGCAAGCCCGCTCCCACACTGAATCAAAAAACCAGTCCCATCCGCCGTTCGTAACCAATCCGCCCCTTATACGCCTCGCCACTATCAACAAACCCAAACCGGGCATACAGCGCAATCGCCGCTTCGTTGTCCGCGTCCACCGACAACTCAATGGCCTTTATTTCCGGAAACGCCAGGCGCGCCGCCTCGGGCAGCGCTTGCAGACACGCCTTGCCATAGCCTTTGCCCTGGGCGCGTTGATCGACTTGCAAGGCGTGCAGCGTGGCGCTGTGTTCATCGGCCCAGGCCGGCAACACGGGCGGGCGTTTGAGCAGCAGGAAGGCGACGGGTATCTCTTCGACCAGCAAGGCAAAGCCTTTGACGCCGGGGCCGGGTTTGGACAGCAAGGTGTGCAACGCACCGTGGATGTCGCCGGAGAATTTGATTTGTTCTTGGTGAACTTCGATGGCCTCGACCTGCTGGCGCTGGAGCGCGTTCAGGTTTTCGTAAGGCACGAGTCGAGCGGTCATGGGTGGTGTCCTTTTCCGAAATTTCCCACATGAAAGTGCGACGCGGATTCTAGACAGTTTGCTTCAATGGTAATTTTTTATTTCGGTTGTCGATTCAACGTTACGCCGAACGACTAGAGGTGTCTTCACCACAAAAACCATGGAGAACCCCCATGAATTCGCAAACCCAAATCCATAACCTGATCGAAAACTACCGCCAGGCGGTCATCGCCAAGGACGTGGAAAAAGTCATGGCCCTGTACGCCGATGACATCGTCTCCTTCGACGCGGTCAAGGCTCTGCAATTCAAAGGCAAGGCGGCCTACCGCGCGCATTGGCAGGCATGCATGGAAATGTGCCCCGGCCCGCACATTTTCGAGTTCCACGAGATCGATATCGCACCGTCGCAAGAGATCGCCTTCGCCCATTGGCTGGCCCAGTGCGGCGGCACCAATGACAAGGGCGAAACCCAGTCCTGCTGGATGCGCGTAACCCAGTGCTATCGGCAAGAAGCAGGGCTTTGGCAGATTGTGCATGAACACTGGTCGGCGCCATTCGACATGGCAACGGGCGCGGCCCTGTTCGAGTTAAAACCCTGATCGTCGGAAAAAGCGCCAAAGCACCCAACAGCAGCCATAGTTGATCAGCCGATCACGGAGAGCCCCATGAAATACCTATGCCTGGTTTACAGCAACGAGCAGGCGCTGCACTCACTGCCCGACAGCCCCGAGGACGCCGAGTGCATGGCCTACGCCGAGTCGATCCAGGGCAGTGGCCGGATGATCGCCGCCGAGGCGCTGGAGTCGGTGCAGACCGCTACCACCGTGCGGATGCGCAACGGCAAGTTGTCGATCACCGACGGCCCTTTCGCTGAAACCAAGGAGCAGTTGGCCGGCTTCTACCTGATCGATGCCAAGGACCTCAATGAGGCCATCCAGGTCGCCGGTGACATTCCGGCGGCCCGGGTCGGCTGTGTCGAGGTGCGCCCCGTTCGCCAGTTGAATCCCTGAACAATCAAAATAAACAGGAGATCTGCATGAGCCCGCAACCCTTTAAAAAACAGCCTGCCGAATTCGAGTTGTCGATCAGCCGCTTGATCGACGCGCCACGGCGCAAGATCTTCCGCGCCTGGACCGAGCCAGCCTTGCTCGTCCAGTGGTGGGGGCCCCACGGCATGACCACGCCGGAGTGCGAAATGGACCTGTGGGTCGGCGGCCAGTTTCGCACCCTGATGCGCGCGCCCGACGGCACGGAATACCCGACCATGGGCGTGTTCCTGGAGATCGTCGCGCCGGAGCGGCTGGTGTTCACCGATGCGTTTATCCCTGGCTGGATTCCGTCGGGCAAACCGTTCATGAGCGCCGAAGTGACCCTCGAAGATCAGGACGGCAAAACCCTCTACACCGCCCGGGCCATGCACTGGAGCGAAAAGGATCGGCAAGCCCACGAGGCCATGGGGTTTCACGACGGTTGGGGGCAGAGCCTGGATCGATTAGTAACGCTGGTGACCGAAGGCATGCCGGACTGATGTCCGCCGAGTCGGTCAAGGCGCGGGTCGAGCAGGTCTATCGCGAAGATTCGCGACGAATCCTCGCGACCCTGATCCGTTTGCTCGGCGATTTCGACCTCGCCGAAGAGGCCTTGCACGAGGCGTTCTTCGTCGCGGTCGAGCGCTGGCAGCGTGACGGTGTGCCGGACAATCCGCGCACCTGGCTGGTGTCCACCGGGCGTTTCAAGGCGATTGATGTGTTGCGGCGGCGTGCGCGTTTCAAGGCGTCGCGGCCGTTGCTGATCGCGCAACTTGAAGAGCTGGAACAGGCCGACTGGAGTGACGAAGACGTGGAAGACGATCGCCTGCGGCTGATCTTCACCTGCTGTCACCCGGCCCTCGCGGCGGATGCCCAAGTGCCGCTGACCCTGCGGGAAGTCTGCGACCTGACCACGGAAGAAATCGCCCGGGCCTTCCTCTCGGCGCCAGCCACCATCGCCCAGCGCATCGTGCGCGCCAAAGCGAAGATTCGTGACGCGAAAATCCCTTATCAAGTGCCGTCCCTGGCGGAGTTACCCGAACGCCTCGACAGCGTGCTGCGGGTGATTTACCTGGTGTTCAACGAAGGTTATTCGGCGTCTGTCGGCGCGGAACTGACCCGGGAGGACCTGACCCGCGAAGCGATTCGTCTCGGGCGGTTGCTGGTGGAGTTGTTGCCCGAGCCTGAGGTGATGGGGTTGTTGGCGTTGATGTTGTTGCACGAATCGCGGCGCCCGGCCCGGACCTCGCAAAGCGGCGAGTTGATCCTGCTGGATGAGCAGGACCGTTCGCGGTGGGATGCCGGGATGATTGCCGAAGGCTGTGCACTGGTGGAGCGTGCGCTGACCTTGCGGCGCTTCGGGCCTTATTGCCTGCAAGCGGCGATTGCGGCGGTGCATGCCGAGGCGCCGACGGCGGGGGAGACCGATTGGCCGCAGATTGTGGGTCTGTACGACTTGCTGCTGCGGGCGGTGCCGTCGCCGGTGATCGAACTCAACCGCGCGGTGGCGCTGGCCATGCGCGATGGGCCGCTGGCGGGGTTGACGGTGGTGGAAGCTATTTTGGTGCGGGGGGAGTTACTGGATTACCACTTGGCGCATTCGGCGCGAGGGCAGTTTTGTCGGCAGTTGGGGCGGGTGGCGGAGGCGCGGGCGGCGTATGAACGGGCGCTTGAGTTGACGCAGCAGGCGCCGGAGCGGCGGTTTATCGAGGGGCGACTCAGGGCGCTGGAATGATGTGGTGGGGCTGCCGGCTTCTTCGCGGGCAAGCAGCATCAACAAAAAATAATCAGGCCTGCTGCCGAGTCGCCGTCAACACAATCTCCCGAACACACACACACGTTCTGCGGCTGCTGATACGCGTGGTTCTACCGGTGTTGTGCGGGTTGCATGAGGTAGGGATAGAGGCGGCATAAATCCCCCCGTAGCAGCTGTCGAGCACCGCGAGGCAGCGTCCGGCGGCGAAGCCGTCGTGAAATCAGACGACGCTGTGTGTCAGGTCGACCGCATATTTAGGGTTTACGACGGCTTCGCCGCCGGACGCTGCCTCGCGGTGCTCGACAGCTGCTACGGGTTTGCACAGCTATTCCAACATCTTGCTCAACAACCAACTCCCCGCCGGCCCCGGCGGATGCAACCGCGACCACAGCGCATCCACATACACCGGTTTCGGCCAGCCGCGCACGTCCAGTTCCACCAGCACCCCCGCGCCAAATCGCCCTACCAGCCAGCGCGGCAGCGGCGCCCAGCCGAATCCGCCCTGGGCCATCTCCAGCAGCATCAGGTAACTCGGCGCCGACCACACTCGACCCTTCGCTCGACTTTCGTACGGATTGACGATGGTCGCCAAACGCAACTCCCGATGCTGTTGCAGCACGTCCTGATCGATCCCGCTCTGCGTCGCCAACGGATGGGTTTGCGAGACGAACAGGGCGATTTCCGTGTGCTCGTCGACGGTCGAGCTGACCAGGTCCTGCGGGTAGCTGTCCTGCATTTCGGCGAAGGCGACATTCGCTCGACCTCGTTGTACCAGGGCTACCAGGTCATCGCATTCGGCGATCAGGCATTCAAGCTCCAGGTCGGGATAGCGCTGCTCGAACGCACTGAGGGCGGCTTCGAAACGGTCGGACTGATAGGTGTCGGAAATCGCCACCGTCAGCTTCGCCTCGACCCCTTGGGATAACTGGCTGGCGGTCATTTCCAGGCGACTGGTGGCGGCGAGTATGTCTTCGGCCCGTTGCAGCATGACGTGCCCGGCCGGGGTCAGGGTGGGCTTGCGGCTGCTGCGGTCGAACAGCGTCAGGTTGAGGTCGATTTCCAGACTGGCCACCGCCGCACTGATGGTTGACTGACTGCGCCCGAGTTTGCGTGCCGCTGCTGAAAACGAGCCTTGGGTCGCGGCCTGGACAAACGCCAGCAACACTTCTTGAGAGGCCATGAACTATCGCCTTGATCGATGGTTATTGATTATGAAGTATCGGTCCGCTGACAGATCATGGCAACCACACTCACTCAGGGAGTCTGGCCATGAACGCCAACAAATCCATTACTGAACGTATTTTCCAGGCCATAGGTTTCGAGCTTCTGGCCGTACTGATCTGTACCCCGCTGCTGGCCTGGGTCATGGACAAGCCGATGCTGGAAATGGGCGTCGCCACCATCGCCATCGCCGCCCTGGCGTTGGCCTGGAACGTGGTGTTCAACGGGTTCTTCGACCGCTTGCTCAAGCGCTTCGAGATAGTGCGTAACGCCTGGGTGCGGGTGGTGCATGCGCTGTTGTTCGAGGGCGGCTTGATCGTGATGGGCGTGCCGCTGATTGCCTGGTGGCTGAGCATCAGCCTGTGGCAGGCATTCCTGCTGGACATTGGTGTGCTGCTGTTCTTCCTGCCGTACACCTACGTTTACCACTGGGGGTATGACGTGGTGCGGGAGCGGATGTTGATGAACCGAGCGATCCGCTAAGTCCACACCTCAATCCCTGTGGGAGCGGGCTTGCTCGCGAAGGCGGTGTGTCAGTCAATGTGGATGGCGACTGACACGACGCCTTCGCGAGCAAGCCCGCTCCCACAGGGGACCTCAGTTACTCGCCACACAACTCACTCACAAACTCCAGAAACGCCCGCACCTTCGCCGCCGGCAAATGCCGCGACGGGTACAGCGCATACAACGGAAAGCGCTCGTCCGGCCAATCGGGAAATAACTCCACCAGCCGTCCGTCCGCCAGCGCCGGGGCGATCCCCAAATCCAACACCTGGGCGATGGCTTCGCCGCTTTCACACACGCTGTGCAACGTGCCGACATCATTGACCAACAACCGGCAATTAGGCTGCACATGCAGCACCGCGCGCCCCGGTCGATGAAACTCCCAGCCAAACGGCCGCGCCGTCTGCGGATCGCGAAACTGCACGCACACATGCCGCGCGTCTTCCATGTCCAGCGGCGCCAACGGTCGGCCATGACGCTTCAGATACGCCGGCGCGGCGAGGGTCAGCACCCGCACGTCCAACAACTTGCGCGCCACCAGCGACGAAGACTGCGGATGACCGAAGCGCACCGCCAAATCGAAGCCGTCCGCCACCATGTCACCCAGTTGATCGCGGGTTTGCAGTTCCAGGTACAACTCCGGATAGCGGGCCATGAACTGCCCGAGTTTCGGTCCCAGAATCAGTCGCGAGAAATACGGGTCCATGTTGACCCGCAATCGTCCGCGTACTTGCGTGGCGCTGGTCGAAGCCGAATTCGCCGCCTCTTCTAGACTGGCCAGCAGCGGCGCGATTTCGCCATGAAAGCGCCGACCTTCATCGGTCAGCGTGACCGTGCGGGTGGTGCGGTCGAACAGGCGGATGCCCAGGCGTTTTTCCAGTCGCGCGATGGCGCGGCTGACACCGGACGGCGTCAGGTCCAGCACCTCGGCGGCGCGGACAAAACTGCCGCCATCCACCACCGCGCTGAACACGCCCATGCCACTGGCGAGGCTGGCATCAAAGCTCATTGGTGACTCCCGATCATTTATGCAATGACATTCATGCTATCGGAGAATGCCAGCACACGGCTCACTATTCTGCCCATCGCGACAACCGTCGCCATCCAGCAGGAGAACAGCTGATGTACGCAGTCATGGGCATTACCGGGAAAGTGGGCGGCGCGGTCGCCCGGACGTTGCTGGCGGCCGGGCACAAGGTCCGCGCGGTGGTGCGCAGTGCCGAGAAGGGGGAGGTGTGGGCGCAGCAGGGGTGTGAACTGGCGGTGGCCGATGTCGATGATCGCGACGCGATGGCCAAGGCGTTCACCGGTGTGGCTGGGGTGTTTGTGATGATGCCGTCGAATTTCGATCCGTCCCCAGGCTTCCCGGAAACCCGGCAAGTGGTGGAGAACATTCGCGCGGCGCTGGAAGCCGCTCAGCCCGGCAAAGTAGTCGGGCTGTCGACCATTGGCGCCCAGGCCTCGCAACCGAACTTGCTCAATCAACTGCGTTTGCTGGAGTTGGCGTTGGCTTCGCTGGCGCTGCCGGTCACGTTGCTGCGGCCAGCGTGGTTCATGGAAAACGCCTTGTGGGATGTCGAGCACGCGGTCGGTTCGGGAGGGGTTCCAAGCTTCCTGCAACCGCTGGATAAACCGGTGCCGATGATCGCCACGGCGGATGTCGGTCGCGTCGCCGCCGAGCTGTTACTGGAAGCGTGGAGCGGTCAGCGCATCGTCGAACTGGAAGGCCCGCAACGGATTACACCGCTGCAACTGGGCGCCGGGTTCAGCGAACTGCTGGGCAAACCGGTGCGCATGCACGTCGTGCCTCGCGAGACCTGGAAGGCGTTGTTCGAAAGTCAGGGGATGAACCACCCGTTGCCACGGATGCAGATGATCGACGGCTTCAACGAGGGCTGGATAGAATTTGAAGGCGAACCGCGCAAGGGCCGGGTCGAGTTGTTGACCGTCCTCAAGCAGCTTTTGGCACGAAACTGAGTCAACGCGCGGGCTGATCTGATCATCAGCCCACTCGTTGCGGGGGTTGCTTACAAAAACATCCCGCCCGACGCTTCGATGCGCTGGCCGTTGATCCACTGGCCGCCCGGCGACAGCAGCAGTGCAATCGCGGCGCCAATGTCGTCCGGTTGACCGGCACGACCCAACGCCGTGTTGCTTGCGACCATCTGATTCACCGACGCGTTATCCCGCACCGTGCCACCGCCGAAATCAGTCTCGATGGCGCCCGGCGCGAGGACGTTCACTGCGATCCCGCGCTCGCCAAGCTCCCTGGCCTGGTAGCGCGTCAGCACTTCCATCGCGCCTTTCATCGCCGCATAGGCGCCGTAACCCGGCAGGCTGAAGCGCGCCAGACCGCTGGACACATTGACGATGCGCCCGCCGTCATTCATCAGCGGCAGCAATTGCTGAGTCAGGAAAAATGGGCCCTTCAAATGGACGTTCATCAGCAAGTCGAACTGCGCCACGGTGGTGTCGACGAAGTTTGCGTGCACACCGACCCCGGCGTTGTTGATCAGGAAGTCGAAGCGCTGTTGATCGAAGTGGTTTTTCAGCACGTTCGCGACTTCGCTGCTGAACGCCGCAAAACCTTCACTCTGTCCAACGTCAAGCTGCAGCATGGCGGCGCGGCCACCCAGGCTTTCGATTTCGGCGACCAGCGCCTGGGCCTCATCGGCACGGCTGTTGTAGGTGCCGATGATGTCGATGCCTTGGGCGACCAAATGCAGCGCAGCGCTTTTGCCCAAGCCGCGGCTGGCACCAGTGATCAATGCGATTTTACGAGACATGGGATTTCCTCAAGCAGTGGGTAAGCGATGTGAGGAAGTTTATTTATCCGGCTCATGGTGATAAACAGGGGTAAATCGGAATCACTGGTCGGTTCAGCCGAACAATGGAAGGTGCCCATGAATAAGCTGGAACTGCTGCGCACTTTTGTCCGCGTCAGCGAAATGTCGAGTTTTACGCTTGCTGGCGAGAGCTTGGGTTTGCCCAGGTCTACGGTGTCCGAGCATGTCCAGGCCCTGGAAACATTGCTCGGCACGCGTCTGCTGCAACGCACTACGCGCAAGGTTCAGGCGACTCAGGACGGCCTGGTGTTGTACGAGCGCAGCAAGGATTTGCTGTCGCACATGGATGAGATCGAAGGGCTGTTCCGGCAAGACGAAGCGTCATTGGCCGGGCGGATTCGCATCGACATGCCGAGCATCATGGCCCGGCGTTTCGTCATGCCGCGCCTGCCGGAATTCATGGCCAAACACCCGCACCTGGAACTGGAGATCAGCAGCACCGACCGCCGGGTCGATTTAGTCAGCGAAGGGTTTGATTGCGTGGTGCGGGTGGGGGCGCAGCCGGATCAATCGGTGGTGGCGCGCCGCGTGTGCGACTTTGCCATGGTCAACTGCGCGAGCCCGGCGTATCTGCAACGTTATGGAGTGCCGCAAAGCCTCGAAGATTTGGCCGAGCATCGGTTGGTGCATTACGTCGCCGTGTTGGGTTCGCGTTCGGAAGGTTTTGAGTACGAGGAGGAGGGCAAGCTGCACCGCGTGGCGATGGCCGGCAGCATCACGGTGAACAACTCCGATGGCTACGAATCGGCGTGCCTGGGCGGCTTCGGCCTGATCCAGGCGCCGGTGATGGGCATGCAGCCGTACCTGCTCAGCGGTGAACTGATCGAAGTGCTGCCGCAATTGCGCGCGCCGGCGATGGAAGTCTCCATGCTGTATGCACGGCAACGGCAACTGCCCTTGCGGGTGCGGGCGTTCATGGACTGGGTGGAACACGTCATCCGCAGCACCCACTGATGCATTGAAGTCGACTGACACGGCCTCTTCGCGAGCAAGCCCGCTCCCACAGGGGATCACTGTTGAGCACAGATTTTGCGTTCACCGAAAACCAGTGTGGGAGCGGGCTTGCTCGCGAAAGCGGTGTGTCAGTCAGCATTGAAGTTGACTGACAGGGCCTCTTCGCGAGCAAGCCCGCTCCCACAGGGAATCACTGTCGAGCACAGATTTTGCATTCACCGAAAACCAATGTGGGAGCGAGCCTGCTCGCGAAGGCGGTAGGTCAGTCAGCATTGAAGTCGACTGACAGGGCCTCTTCGCGAGCAAGCCCGCTCCCACAGGGGATCACTGTTGAGCACAGATTTTGCGTTCACCGAAAACCAATGTGGGAGCGGGCTTGCTCGCGAAAGCGGTGTGTCAGTCAGCATTGAAGTTGACTGACAGGGCCTCTTTGCGAGCAAGTCCGCTCCCACAGGGGTTAGGCGTTAGACGTGGAAGTAGCCTACGCACGAATCGAACGGCAGGCGCTTGAGTTCGATTTTGTTCAGGTCCAGCACTTCGCGCAGGGCTTTGGTTTCGCCCGGGAAGTTGCGGTAGGCGACTTCGTCCAGCACCACGACCGCGCCTTTTGGCATGTACGGCAGGAAGGTTTCCAGCGCGACTTTGGTCGATTCGTACAGGTCGGTGTCGAGGATCAGCATCGCCACGACCAGGTCAGGACGGGTCTTGACCCACTCCGGTACGGTTTTGACGATGTCGCCTTTCACCAGCTCGCAACGGGGGATGCGGTTGACCGGGCGCAGCAGGTCGTTGGCGTCGATCATGTCCTGGATCAGCGACTGGTCGGTGTCGGAGAACATGGTCTCGTTGACGTCCGCCGGGTCTTCTTTCTTGTCGATGCTCTGGAAGCCTTCGAAGGTGTCGAAGCCGATGATCGAGCGGTTGATCGCATACGGTTCCAGGATCATCGACAAGTGCATGTACAGCATCAGCGAGTTGCCCTTGTACACGCCGCACTCGATGATCGCGCCCGGTACTTCAGCGACTTTCTTGAACAGCTCCATGCGCGACAGTGCAGCGGTCACGCCAATGCGGTTGGCAAAGACGAACGGCGCGTCGGCCACATACTCGGCGTCAACCCGTTTCAGGACGTTGGCACGGGTTTCGTTGTACTGGGCCTCGGCGGGCGTGATGCGACGCTTGGTCATTGCTGGATTCCTTGGAAATTCGAAAAGTCGTGGGCGTGGAAATAGTCTTTGAAACCGGCACCGACGTCAGGGCAGGCGCTGTCGACGTTGATCGCGCCGCGCTGGTGCTTGAGGTCGTCGAGGTGCATCAGGCGGAAGTCCACGCTGAAGCGGGTCTGTTGCGTGTGGTTCGGCACAGTACCGTGCAGGTGCGAACCGGAGAAGATCAGCATGTCACCGGTGTTGCCGGCCACGCGCACTTCGGAGGCAGTGTTGATCGCTTCCAGCGGCACCGGGTGCACACGGGCTTCCTCTTTGAGGTTTTCCTTGGCTTTGTGCCGCTGGTTGCTGATCCAGTCGTTCAGGCTCCATTCGCTGGAGGTGTTCTTCACCGGCACGTCGAAGTAGCCGCCGTTGATCATCATGGTCTGGTCGGGGCTGATGGTGTGCACCGGCATCCAGGTGTTGATCTGGCAATCGACGCTGCCGTACCAGGTATCGCGATGGGGTTTGTAGGCGTAGCTGACGCCCGCGTGCAGGTACTCGTAGTTGGGCACTACGCGAATCCGCGGCACGTCGAAAATGTATTCGCGCGGGTCAACACCGATTTCGTCGATGAAGCTCAGGATCAATTCCTTGGCGCGCAGGCTGTTGGTGAACTGGCCCTTGAGGCGCGTCACCCGCACCACGAATTCTTCCACCGGCATCAAGGTGTGCAGGGCCTGGTGGTTGGTCTCGCCGTTGAAGGCGGCAGTGATGCTTTCCTGGGCAAACGCGCACAGTTCTTTGGCGGCACGCAGCTCAGTGTTCAAGAAGATGTCACCGGCGTAGATGGCTTCTTTGAAGTCAGCTTTTTTCTGAAGCTGATTGATGTACAGGTTCACGGTTCTCACTCCTGAATGCATCGAGTCTCTAAGGAATCGGCACCACGTTAGCAAACTGAAGTGCGATCCATCGCCTCGCAGGTCAATAAAGATGAAATTGGCAGAAATGGCGACGAAATGCGTTGTCCGGGCAAAAAAAATCCCGGCTTCGGGATGAACCGGGCCGGGATATATTCGGCCTCTGTAGGAGCTGCCGAAGGCTGCTCCTACACAGGTCCGGGGTTAGGTCAGAACAATTTGGTGAACAACCAATACAAACTGCCCGACAACAGGATCGCCGCCGGCAAGGTCAGCACCCAGGCCATCAGCAGGTTACGAATGGTCTTCATCTGCAAGCCGCCGCCATTGGCGACCATGGAACCGGCCACCCCCGAGGACAACACGTGGGTGGTGGACACCGGCAAACCGAACATGTCGGCGGCGCCGATGGTCAGCATGGCCACGGTCTCGGCGGATGCGCCTTGGGCATACGTCAGGTGGGTCTTGCCGATTTTTTCACCGACCGTCACCACGATGCGCTTCCAGCCAACCATGGTGCCCAGCCCCAGCGCGATGGCCACGGCGATCTTCACCCACAGCGGAATGAAGCGCGTGGAGTTG
This sequence comes from Pseudomonas sp. NPDC096950, assembly GCF_044762525.1. Classification (NCBI taxonomy): domain Bacteria; kingdom Pseudomonadati; phylum Pseudomonadota; class Gammaproteobacteria; order Pseudomonadales; family Pseudomonadaceae; genus Pseudomonas; species Pseudomonas sp. NPDC096950. The sequence goes on from NZ_JBIWEL010000016.1 coordinate 93,645, forward strand.
TCGATCTGCTGCTTGAACAGTTGCAGTTTGCCGCTGGTGTCGGCGTCGAAGTTGCCGACCTTGTTCTTGTCCATCAGGCGAATGGTTTCGCTGGTCAGGTACATGTCGTTACGCACGTTGCCCACGGCTTCGGCCGGGACTTTCGACAACGAACCGTAACCCTTGACCTCGGCGCCGATGCTGCCGGTCAGGGCGGCGAGGGCCGGGACCAGTTGTGGCGTGGCTTCCTTGCTGCGCACGTAGTCGGACAGCACCGCGCGCGGATCACCCAGAGCCGGCAGCGGCGACGCTTTCACCAGGGCTTGCTGGGTGACTTCAGCCACGGCGGCGAACTGCAACGCCTGATCGGCCGGCATGGTGCGGTTCAGCGCATACGCCATTGGCAAGGTGCCGACCAGGATCAACATGATCAGGCCCATGCCTTTCTGGCCATCGTTGGAACCGTGGGCGAAGGACACGCCGGTGCAGGTCAGGATCAACAGGCCGCGAATCCACCACGGTGGCGGGGCATCGCCTTCTGGTGCCTTGTACAACGCGCGATTCTTGACGAAGGCGCGCAACGCCAGCAGCAACAACGCGGCACAACCGAAGCCGACCAGCGGCGACAGCAGCAGCGCGTAACCAATCTTGGTCGCCTGCGCCCAATCCACGCCGCTGGTGCCATCGCGACCGTGCATCAGGGCATTGGCCACACCGACGCCGATGATCGAACCGATCAACGTGTGCGACGACGAGGCCGGCAGGCCCAGCCACCAGGTGCCGAGGTTCCACAGGATCGCGGCGATCAACAGGGCGAAGATCATGGCGAAACCGGCGGAGGAGCCGACTTGCAGAATCAGTTCTACTGGCAACAACGCGATGATGCCGAACGCCACCGCGCCGCTGGACAGCAACACGCCGAGGAAGTTGAAGAACCCGGACCACGCCACCGCAAAGTTCGGCGGCAGCGAGTTGGTGTAAATCACCGTGGCCACGGCGTTGGCGGTGTCGTGGAAGCCGTTGACGAATTCAAACCCGAGGGCGATCAACAGCGCCACGCCGAGCAGCAGGAACGGGGTCCAAGTGGTGACCACCGTGCCGAGTTCGTGCATGTCGTGCATCAGGCTGTACGCGGTGAACAACAAGCCGCTGGCCAATACCCCGAAGAAAACCACCAGGGTGAACAGGCCGGGTTTTTTATTGAGCTGCGGTCTGGCGCTGCTGGTGGGCGCCTGGGCAGTCGTATAGGAAGGAGTAGCCATGCCGGACAATCCTGAGGAGGGAAGGAGTGTCGCCCATGATCGTTTCAAAATATGACAGAGAGACTGCGGTGGGTCAGTGTTTAAGGTTTTTGTGTAACCACCCGTCCTGATGATGATCGTTCCCACGCTCTGCGTGGGAATGCAGCAAGGGACGCTCTGCGTCCCAAAAGCGGACGCGGAGCGTCCGGGGAGGCATTCCCACGCGGAGCGTGGGAACGATCACAATGGGGGGCGGCTCAATAATCCTGCCGCTTACGAAACGCCCAGCGCCCCGCCAGTACGGTAAACGTCGCCACCAACGCCACCAGAATCCAGAACCCTTCCGGATCGCCCGCCAGCGGAATCCCGCCCACGTTCATCCCGAAAAAACCGGCAATGATGTTGATCGGCAACGCCAGCACCGTCACCACGGTCAAGGTAAACAGCGTGCGGTTGCTCTGTTCGTTGAGGTTGGCGGCGATTTCTTCCTGCAACAGCTTGATCCGTTCACCGAGGGCCGTGAGGTCGTTGATGATCAGCGCAAATTCCTCGGTGGATTTGCGCAGTTCCTTGACGTCCTCCTTCTGCAACCATTGCGGCGGGCGGTTGAGCAGGCGCAGCAACGAACCCGGCTCCAGCGCCAACAACCGTTGCAACCGCACCAGCACCCGGCGATTGGCGCCCAGTTCGGCGCGGTTGGTCGACAGCCGCGACGAGAGCAACTCATCTTCGATCTGATCGACGCTCTGGCTGGTCTTGCGCACGATCTGCGTCAGCACTTCGCCCTGATCCCGCAGCAGGTGCACCAGCAACTCCAGCGGTGAACGAAAGCATTCGCCGGCCTTCACCGACGAGCGCAACTTGTCCACCGAGTGCAGCGGTTGCAGGCGCGCGCTGATGATCAACTTACTGCGAGCACAGACCCACAGCGTCGACACGTCCGACGAGACCATGCTGCTGAGGTTGAACACCACATCGTTGACCACCGCCAGCAGCGCCGAATCAACGTGCTCGATGCGGGTCGAACGCGAACCTTCGTGCAACGCCTCGAAAAACTCCTCGGGCAACTCCAGATGACTTTTCATCCAGCGCTCGCACGCGGCGTGGGCCAGGTTCAGGTGCAGCCAGAGAAATTCGTCGCTGTCTTCGGACTGCTGCAAACAGCGCAGCGCCTCGGCCGAATCGATCTCCCGACCACGTTCACCGGGACGAAAACGGAAGCCGTAAAGCAGGCCGAACAAGTCAGTGTCGCGATGGGTGTGATCGATGGCGTGGTTCATGAGGTCTCGCTGAGAGGGGCGTCCGGCCGTCGCGCCTGTAGCAGCTGTCGAGCGGAGCGAGGCTGCGTTCGGCAGCGAAGCCGTCGTCAGATTTGAGCACGCGGTTTACCTGAAACACCGCGATGCCTGATTTCACGACGGCTTCCCCGCCGAACGCAGCCTCGCGCTGCTCGACAGCTGCTACGGCAGATACGGCGATTGCTACCGGGCATCATCGCAAGGTGTCTTGACAGTTTTGTGACGGTTGCATGGCGACGCAAACGTGTGCGTTACCGGTGGTCGGGAATCATTCAAGAACCGCTCTGGCACGCCGATGACGCAGGTGTTAGGTTGCGCGGCCCCGGCCACGAACCGGGACCGCAGACAGGGAAGTTTGGACGTCTTTCACGCCCAATCCGGCGTGCCTATTTCCTGTCGTGAGTATCATCCGATGCTGCAAAAATCCTTGAGAGCCCAAATCCTCGCGTTGTTGAGCGGCAGCCTGCTGGCGATATTGCTGATTGCTTTGGCCTGCTTTCATTTCCTGTCCAGTGGCGTGCAAAACTACGCCAACCTGATCGACGGCCCGCTGCACACTTCACAATTGATCGACGAAGCCAACCTGCAATTCAAGGTGCAGGTTCAGGAATGGAAAAACGTCTTGCTGCGCGGCAAGCAGCCGGCAGACCTGGATAAATACTGGAAGCAATTTCAGGATCGTCAAAGCGACGTACAGGGCATCCTCGGCGAACTGGCCAGCCAGAAAGGCCTGGACGGCCAACTCAAGACCCGCATCGAACGCCTGCGTGACGAACACCGTCAGTTGGGCAGCGCTTACCAGAAAGGTCGCGATGCCTACGTCGCCGCCGGTGCCGACCCCACTGCGGGCGACACTGCGGTAAAAGGCGTGGACCGCGCAACCAGCGATCAGATGAGCGAACTGGTCGGCGAACTGCGCAAGCAGGGTTCCGAACAGTCCGCGCTGATCAGCGCCAGTGCCGAGCGCACGGTGATGCTGGGGATTATCGTGATGCTCGCTTCGGGCCTGTTGATCGGCCTGTTGAGCCTGTGGCTGATCAACCGCAACCTGGTGGACCCGATCCGCAAACTGATCGACTACGTGGCACAACTGAGCCAGGGTAAATTTGCCGAGCGCGTCGCCAGCACCCGTCAAGACGAGTTGGGCAAACTGGCCATGGCCGCCAACACCTTGCGCGATTTCCTCGCTGAAACCTTCAATCGTTTGCAGCGCAGCGCCAAGGACCTGGACAGCGCCAGCGGCGAGTTGAACGCCATCGCCGGCCTCATGGCCAGCGGCACCAACGAGCAGTTCAACCGCACCGATCAGGTGGCCACGGCGATGAACGAAATGTCCGCCACCGCCCAGGAAGTGGCGCGTCACGCCGTCGACGCAGCACGCGCTGCCGATGATGCCGACCAGTCCGCCCAGCAAGGCGGAAAAGTCATGCAGGGCACCATTCACACCATCACCCAGATGCGCGGCGAAATCGCCAACACCGCCACCGTCATCCGTCGTCTGGAAACCGACAGTGGCCGCATTGGCAAGGTGCTGGAAGTGATTCGCGGCATCGCCGAGCAGACCAATTTGCTGGCGCTCAACGCCGCGATCGAAGCGGCTCGTGCCGGCGAAGCAGGACGCGGTTTTGCGGTCGTAGCTGATGAAGTGCGCAGCCTGGCCCAGCGCACGGCGGCGTCGATCATCGAGATCAACCAGATCATCCAGACCGTGCAAACCGGCGCGGTGGATGCGGCTCAAGCCATCGAAAGCGGCCAGTCGCGCAGCGAAGAAAGTGTCGCGCAAGTGACCGAGGCCGGCGCCATGCTGGAGCGCATCACCCATGCCGTGGAAGCCATCCGCGACATGAACCGCCAGATCGCCACCGCCGCTGAAGAGCAGACCTCGGTGGCCGAAGACATCTCGCGCAACCTCACCGAGATCACCACGATTGCCAGCACCAACCTGGACAACGTGCAGCGCACCGAAGCGGCGAGCCACAACCTGCACGGGTTGTCGGGGCAGTTGAATGAAGTGACGGCGCGCCTCAGCGCGTAACGGGAAACGCCTTTGTACCGGTTCGGTTACCGAGCCGGTACACAGTCGATCTCAAGTGCGGCCAATCGATGTCGATGATGGACTTAACCTGAACCCACATAGGATAAGTCCCATGGTCAGCATCACCTCTGTCTCGATCAATCAGACCCTCTCCACGCCGACGAGCAAAACCTCGATCAGCGACAGCACGACTGAAGACACCACTTCCGCAACGGCCACCACTACAGATTCCATCGATACCACCAAGGCATCGGGTGGTGCTGCGCCCGCTGGTGGCGGCAGCAGTTCGAGCAGCAGCTCTGAATCCGATGCGGTGAAGGAGTTGCGCAAGCAGATTGCCGAGCTGCAAAAGCAATTGCAGGAACAACAGCAGCAACTGCAAGCGGCCCAGGCCAAGCAGGAAAGCGCCGATGCGAAAGCTGCCGACGTCGCGGCGGCTCAGTCGCAAATCTCGGCGACCTCGGGCTCGTTGCAGACCGCCACGGCGGCGTTGTTGCAGGCGTTGCAGGATGAAGGCAGCAGCACGGCCGGGTCGGTGGTGAGTACGACGGCTTGATGGGCTGAAGGCACAAAAAAACGCACGACCCGAAGATCGTGCGTTTCTTTGAATTCAACATCAAACCTTGTGGGAGCGGGCTTGCTCGCGAAGACGATTTCACATTCAACACTGATGTTGACTGATAGACCGCTTTCGCGAGCAAGCCCGCTTCCCACAGGGGGATTGCGGTGATCAGGTGTCTTGTTTGTTGCTCAGGACTTTGCCGGTGGCGGCATCGAAGTCCACGTCCCATTCAACGCCTTGAGCATCGCGCAGTTCGACTTCGTATTCGTAGCCGTTGAAGTGGTTGTCCAGGTCGGTGTCGGTGATGGTCGCACCCGGATGCAGTTTCAGTGCAGCCTGGTTCAATTCTTCCAAAGGCTTGATCTTGCCGCTTTTGACCAGCTCAGGGATCTGATCGACGCGAACGTCGGCCTGAGCAATACCAGCAGTGAGGGTCAGGGCAGCGGCGGTGAACAGGGCAGTCAGGGTTTTCATAAGCTTCTTTCCTTGGGTGAACTGTTTAAGTGGGCTCAGGTTAACCAGCGCAACTTAATTCACCCTTAATTCATCAGCGGCCGCTAAAAGCATTCGCGAGCAAGCCCGCTCCCACAGGTCCAGCGCAATCCTGTGGGAGCGAGCCTGCTCGCGAAGAAGTCAGCGCGGTGTGCCGATCAGTAACCGTTGTTCTGCAGCAATTGCGCAACAGTGCCCGCCGCCGGGCGCTTGTAGAACTTCAGCAATTCGCTGGCGCGGTTGGTGAAGATGCCATCAACGCCGGCGTCCATCACTTTCTGGTAATCCACGGCATCGTCGATGGTGTAGACGTGCACCAGCATGCCCTGGTCGTGGGTGTACTGGTTCATCCATGGCTTGACCAGGTCCGAGTAGCTTTGATCGCCGCCCTTGGTCAGCGCCGCCGAAGGACCGGTGCCGATCGCGCCTTGGGACTTGGCGTACTCGACCCATTGCTGGAATTCGGCTTTGTCTTTCGGCTCTTGCTTGGCGTAGTAAGTGGCTTTGTCCTTGTCGCCGGACTCGGCGAAGGTCACTTTGGATTTCGGCTCGATGCTGCCTTCACCGACCCACAGCAACAGGATCTTCGGCACTTTCGGCATTTCTTTTTGCAGCAGTTCGAGGCTGCTCTTCTCGAAGGTTTGCAGCACGACCTTGCCTTTGCCCTGGCCGACCGCCAGTTCGCTCTTCGCCAGTTTCGAACCGGCCGGACTCAGCCAGCCGCGATCCTGGAGTTTCTCCTTCAGGTCATGTTCGATGCCGGGGAATTGCTTCGGCTCCTTGGTTTCGATGTAGAGGCCGGGCTTGTGCAGCGGATTGCTTTCGGCGATGTCGATGATTTCGTCGAGGGTCAGGATTTTCAGGCCAACGTAGGACGGACGCGCGCGATCCGGGTAAGCGGCGTTGAACCAGCTGCCGGCGTCGAGGGTTTTCAGTTCGCCAATCGTGAACTGGTTGGCCGGTGCGTCTTTGCGCTCAGGGAACTTGGTGGCGACGTCGGTGGTGCGTTGCAGATTGTTGTCGTGCAGGGCGAACAGCACGCCGTCCTTGCTGCGCTGCAAGTCCATTTCCAGGTAATCGGCACCCAGGTCGCGGGCCAGTTTGTAGGAAGCAGCCGTGGATTCCGGGGCATCGAACGACGCGCCACGGTGAGCAATCACCGCTGGATGCGGGATGCCTAAAGTGGTCGCCAGTGCGGTGGGGCTGGGCTGGCTGGCGGCCTGTGCCTGGCCGAGGCCGAGCAACAGACTCAGCAGCAGGGCGCTCTTGGTGAAGGTAACAGGCATGGTCGAGGTCCTTTCGCAGAGGTTTTCAAAGACGTCCCTTTTAACAACTGAGCGCCGCGAGCGCTATCGCAAGACCGACATAAACGTGTTTAAAGTGATTTTTTCCAGCGCTTTTGTGCGGTTCTTTGCAGTACTCTTGGCCCCGGCAGTTTCCCCGGCAGAGGGAAATCCCTTCGAAACCTTGCGTGTAAACCATCGATCACCGGTCCCTTTGCGACCTTTTGTGAGGTTTATCATGCGCATCACTTCCCAGCTCATCTGCCAGGCCGCCGACCAACTCAAGGGCTTCGTCGGCCTCAATCGCAAGACCGGCCACTACATTGTGCGTTTCAGCGAAGATTCGTTCGGCATGGACGTGGCCGACGACGGCATTATTCCCACCAGCGAATTCGTCTGGGCACCGGGGCCTGAGCAGGCCATGACCCTCAAGCGGGAGTTGATCCAGTTGTTGCTGGATCAGAATATTGATGACCGGATCAATGTGACCGAGCCGTTGCGGGTGTATATGAGCCGGGTGGATGTGCCGGAGATTTCGGCGGTGCGGAGTTTGGTTCAGGGTTGAGATTTGTGTTGGCTGTTCTGGCCTCTTCGCGAGCAAGCCCGCTCCCACAAGGGGATTTGCTTGCACCACAGATCCCATGTGGGAGCGGGCTTGCTCGCGAAGGCATCCTCAAAAACACCCCATCATCTACCGCTTGAATTCATAAGCCCGCTCAACCCGGCACACTCGCGTATGACACTGCGCATACCACGTTGCCCGCCCGCGCTCCCGAATCGCACTGTGCTCGGGATGATGCTTCCACGCCAGAATCGCCGCTTCACTGACCCAGTAAGACACGGTAATCCCCAGCCCATCCTCGCCCCGGGCCGATTCCACACCGAGAAATCCCGGCTGCTCGCGCGCCAGTTCCACCATGCTTTCGGCCGCCTCGGCGTAACCCTGATCACCGTCGGTGCGCAGGGAGGTAAAGATCACTGCGTAATAGTGGGGCGGAGGGGTGTCGGCGATCATTGCTTTCGGCTCGCGCAGGCTTCGACGAATGCACTAACCAGCGGCGGCAAGGTGCCCTTGAGCGCGGCGCGTTCCGGTTGGAACAGGGTGGCGACGAAGAATGGATGACCCTTGAGTTCCACCGCGCGTAAATCCCCGTTCGAATCGTGACCGACGGCTGTGAGTTGCTGGTTCAACAGCTCTTGTTCGAATTCAGGATTCACACCGTAGCGGCAGCGATAGCCTTCGTGAACCTCCGACTTTTCATATGCCCTGGCGATCAACGAATCTTCAACCAAATGAATGCTGTCGACCGCTTCCACCAGCGAACACGTCAGCGGCGTGAGCACTGCCCGTGCGGCATCGGGGGATGTCTCGCCATGTTCGGCATCGGCCCAACCGAGCACGTTGCGGGCATATTCCAGCACCGCGTGTTGAAAACCGCCGCAGGTGCCGAGGAAAGGTCGCTGTTGCTCGCGGGCAAAGCGGATCGCGCGTAATGCGCCGTCGGTATTGCGGTAGGGGCTGGCGGGCACGCACCAGAAACCGTCGAAGGTGTTGAGCGGGGTTTCGACGTGGATCTGGTCAGTGGCCAGCCATTGGAATTGCACGTCCAGGCCCGAGTGTTCGGCGGCCATGCCGAGGGCGATGGGGATGGCTTGGTGAGCGGTGACCTGAGGGTCGTAATCACCGATCAGGGCGATGCGGATAGCAGTGGTTTCCATGAGTGTTCCCTGCGCTTGTTGATTCCTGGCGCTCACTATAGATTGGCGTTCACGCACTCAACATTGGCGTTATCCCAATTGATCAATGCACCGACGCACTATCGGCTGGACTACCCGGACCTGGCGCTAATCCTTGCGTTGGTCCGCGGCGGCTCTCTGGCCCGGGCTTCTCAGCTGTTGAAAGTCGATGTGTCGACGGTGTTCCGCGCCGTGCGCCGACTGGAGGCCGCGCTGGGTCAGCAATTGTTCGAAAAGAGCCGTGCCGGTTACTTGCCGACGACCTTGGCGCAGACCCTGGCCGAACAGGCTGAGCGTGCCGAGCAGGCGCTGGACGCGGCGCGCATTGGCGTGGAGCAGGGCGGTGAAGTCATCAGCGGCACGGTGCGCCTGACCTGCACCGATTCGGTCCTGCAAGGGTTGCTACTGCCGGCACTGGCGCAGTTCATGCCGTCCTACCCGGCGCTGACCATCGAACTCAGCACCTCCAACGACTTCGCCAACCTCAGCCGACGGGATGCCGACATAGCCCTGCGCCTGACCCGCACACCGCCCGAGCATTTGGTCGGGCGTTGCCTGGCGCAGGTGTCTTATCGGGTCTGCGGGAGTGTGGCTTATCTGAAAACCGTTGATGCCGAAGATCTGGCGTCGCTGACCTGGATCGCCCCGGACGACTTCCTGCCCGATCACCCGACGATTGCCTGGCGCCGCCAACAATGGCCCGGCGTGGTGCCGGGGTATCGCTGCAGCAGCATGTTGTCGGTGACGGAGTTGGTGCGGGCGGGACTCGGTGTCGCGGCGTTGCCGGACTTTCTGATCGGCGACGGATTGCAGTCGTTGACCGGGCCGTTGCAGGGGTGCGACACGGCCCTGTGGTTGCTGACCCGTCCGGACTGCCGCGCCTTGCGCTCGGTGGTGACGCTATTTGATGAACTGGGTCGGGCGTTGCGCTTGCCTTAAGTCGGCGCCTTGGGTTCTTCCTTTCGCACAAAATGCTGATGCATTTCCGACGTCAGGTTTTCGATGCGTTCGGTCAGGGCCTTGGTCATTTCGGTGAGGCGGGTGTTCTGCTCCAGCAGCTCCAGCAGCTGCGCGGTGTTTTGCGCGGCTTGGGCCTGGCGTTCACTGTTGGCCACGGCCAAGGCTTCGCGGTGTTGCGCGTCGGCGTCGGACTGGGCTTTGTCCCGCGCGGCCTGGCGGGTCTGGGCCAGCAGGATCAGCGGCGCGGCGTAGGCCGATTGCAGGCTGAACGCCAGGTTGAGCAGGATGAACGGGTAAAGGTCAAAGTGCGCGACGCCGAACAAGTTAAGGCAGACCCACAACACCACGATCAGGGTTTGCGCCCCGAGAAACGTCGGCGTGCCAAAGAACCGTGCAAACGCCTCGGCGCGCAGGGCGAATTTGTCATTGCCGAAGGTCGGCGCGAGATGAGCGTGAGGGCGGTGGAAGCGCAGGTGATCGACGGGTGCGGCGGTGGGTTTGGAGTCGGACTTGGTTGAATTCATGGTGCGCTCGGCGAGGATTCGGGACTTGCGGTCACTATAGTCCTGCGCGGGCGTTCCTTAGCTGAATCGATGTTGAATGGGCGTCCGTCTTCGCGAGCAAGCCCGCTCCCACAGGGGAACACTGTAGGACACAGAATTTGTGTACACAGGAAATCCCTTGTGGGAGCGGGCTTGCTCGCGAATGGGGCGACACGGTCATTTGCCTGGCAAAAAAACGATCCCCCCTCACAACCTCAACCCGGCACCCGCTCATTAGCAAACATGCTCACCGCCTGCACCGCATTACTCGCCCCATCGCGAATCTGCAAAATCACCGTACCCGCCTGATTCGCCAACTCAACCCCTTCCGCCGCCCGATCCCGGGTGCCGTCCATGCTTTTGATCGCCTGCCGGGTCTCGCTGAGGATCAAGCCAATCATGCTGGAAATCTCCGCCGTGGAACCGCTGGTCCGCGCCGCCAATAACCTAACCTCATCCGCCACCACCGCAAACCCGCGCCCTTGTTCACCGGCGCGAGCCGCTTCGATAGCCGCGTTGAGTGCCAGCAGATTAGTCTGATCGGCAATCGCCCGAATCGTATTGACGATGGCGGTGATCTGCTCGGAGCGCTCGCCGAGTTGGGCGATCAAGGTCGAGGACTCTGCGATGTTGGCGGCGATTTCGCGCATCTCGCTGGCCGCTTGCTGGATGACCTGGGTGCCTTGCTCCGCGACTTTTCGTGTCTCCACCGAGATGTGATAAGCCTCGGTAGCGCTGCGGGCATCCTGGGCATGTTGCTCGACCCGGGCGGTGACGTCCGAGGCGAATTTCACCACTTTGCACAACCGGCCACCGGCGTCGTACACCGGGTTGTAGTTGGCTTCCAGCCAGACCGTTTGCCCGCGTTTGTCGACGCGCTCGAACTGACCATGGAACAACTCGCCCTGATTGAGGCGGCGCCAGAAGTCCTGATACGCGCCGCTGTTGACCAGTTCCGGGGTGCAGAAAATCCGATGATGTTTGCCTTTGAGCTCGGCGAGGCTGTAACCCATGCGCGTCAGAAAATTCTGATTCGCCGTGATGATGCTGCCATCCAGGTTGAACTCGATCACCGCCATGGCGCGGTCGACAGCCTGCAACTTGGCGTTGGATTCGCTTTCATGTTGCACCCGGGCCGTTACGTCCATGGCGTACTTCACCACTTTCACCACCCGACCCGAGTCATCCTTGATCGGGTTGTAACTGGCCTCCAGCCAGATCGGCTGCCCCTTGCTGTTGATCCGCTCGAAAGTGCCTGACTCGAACTGGCCGTTTTTCAGGCGCGACCACAGTTGGGTGTACTGGCTGCTGCGGACGAGTTCCGGTGTACAGAACTGGCGATGCGGCTTGCCGAGCACTTGGTCGCGCTCATAGCCCAGGGTCTTGAGGAAGTTGTCGTTGGCGCGCAGCACGACGCCGTCCAGATCGAACTCGATCACCGCCATCGAGCGATCGATCGCGTCCAGAAGGCCGGTTTGATTGGCGACAGTTTGCTGAATTGCTTCGAGGTCGGGCTTGTGGCGATTGAAGAACATGGCGGCAGCACTCAAAAAGTGGGGAACAACAAGGAGTCGTCCCTATTCCTGCGCCTGCAGGCCGAAGACTATGGCTGTCTTCGGCGTTGTGTGCTCAATGTCAGCGTTCCCTGGCTGACAGCGAGATACTTATACAAAACTTCATAAACTTGTACAAGAAAGTGATTTTATGACTGCTTGTACAAGTTTTTAGGCGGAGATGCGCGAGGCTGAGCCGCCGCTTGGAGAGCCCGACGCCACACTGATCTTGTTGCGTCCGGTGTTTTTTGCGGTGTAGAGGGCTTTATCTGCATCGTTGAGCCAGGCAGTCGCATCGCTGAACGCGGTTTGGTAAGTGGCCAGGCCAATGCTCAGCCTGATTCGCAGTTCGGGCACGTGCGGGTGGCGATAGTCATTGAGCACCTCGCGCAGGCGTTCCATGACTTCCCAGGCTTGATGCAACGACATGTTGGGCAGGATCACGCAAAACTCGTCGCCGCCATAACGGCCGGCCAGATCAAGTTCACGCAGGTTGCGCCTGAGTTCAAAGCTCATTTGACGCAGCACCGTATCTCCGACGATATGCCCGTAGGTGTCGTTGATTGCCTTGAAGTGGTCGATGTCGATCAGCGCAATCACCGACGCCACGTGGTTGTGCCGACACTGCTGAAACTTGACGTGCAACAGGTCCTTCCAGGCGCCGTGGTTGAGCAGGCCGGTCAAACTGTCGGTGCGGCTCAAGGCGCTCAAGGCGCGTTTGTGTTCGGAGAGTTTGAACGCCAGTCGATAACACACCATCCCCACCGCCAACGGGTAAATGGTCAGCGACGGTATGCAGGCCAGCACCTGGATCGGCGTGGCCGTCGGGGTAAACGCCGGGCCGAACAGCAGCCAGGCAATCGCCACCCCGACCATTTGCGCCAGAGCGCCTTGGAGAAACAACCTCGGGCCACCCGCCGCGACGTTGTTCATTGTCATCATGGAAAGAATGGTAACGGTGACGATCGGGTTGAACTGAACGGCCGCGGCCCAGAAACCGCCGCACAGTGAATCGCCAATAATGTTGCGACGTTCGGCTTGATAGGGGTAGGGCGACCGGGAGGCCACCTGATAGGCGAAATGCGGCCAGACGAAGCCATTGACCAGCATCAGGATCCAGACCCAGCCCGGCATGTTCAGTGGATACAGCGCAGCGGTCACACAGATACAGCCAATGCCCAGGCCGACGGTTCTGGGCATGTAGATGCGTCGGGCGAACGAAAGCCCCTTGCCGCGTTGGTTTTCCATAATTCCCTGCGCCAGTTTCATTCTGAAACACTTTTCGGTGTTTGATTCAGAGCTACCGTTCATCGGTAAAGCGGCAGACATTGTCATTTATTCCAACAGGAATAATCAGTGTCCTTGGGAGCCATTTAACGAGGGGCGCAGGCGTGGCAGAGACTTGATTTAGAGCTGATAGCAGGCCAAAAACATGTCCATGGCCGACTCGACGACCGTGCTTTGTACATCCGGTGAAAGACCGGTCTGGCCCATGGAAATCTGCGGCCAGAACGCAAACGACTTGAGCAGCCCCTGAACCTGCTGCGCGGCAAACTCCGGGGCGACCGGTTTGAGCCGGCCATCGGCCTGGGCGGCGCGAATCCACAGGGTCAGGCCCTCTTCGCGTTCACCCATCCGGGTGACCATGTTCTGTGCGCGCTCGGGGGAATGGATGGTGGCGGCGATCGCCACCCGCGCCAGGTCGAGAAAGTTGTTGTCGCCCATCATCTGCACTTTCGCCAGCAGGATCTGACGCAGCTGATCGCGCAGGGGCAGGTCAGGGCGGTAGGACGCTTCCTGTTCGGACGTAACCCGCGTCCATAATTGATTGAGGATTTCGGCGAACAACTCTTCCTTGCTCGGAAAGTGGTTGTACACCGTGCGCTTCGACACGTCGGCGGTGGCGGCGATCTTGTCCATGCTGGTGATATCGAAACCGTTGGCACGGAATTCGGTAATCGCCGCCTGGATGATGGCTTCGCGTTTTCGGTCGGTGAGGCGCTGTGGAGCTGTCATAAGTACGCTTCGGCAGGAAAAAGTGGAGAGTTACACTCGGCAGTTTACTTGTGATCGAGTTTGATGCAACCTAGAAACTACACTGTGCAGTGTAATGTTTCGTTAATCCTCCACAGTGAAGAATAGAATCTCCGGCTGATGCGTGCGTGCCTTGGCCATTTATCGTCCCACCGCGGAAAACTGCGAATTGCGTGGTTTTTCTGGAGTCATTCCTTCATGGCCAATTCAAATTCCTCTGTGGAAATCGCCATCCGACCTGAAGCTTCCCGTCAGGTGGAAGGGCATTTCCGAAACCACCAGCCGGTCCAGCGCGAAGGCTTTCGCAAAATGCTGCGCATCATGTGGAACATGATTTTCCACAAACCGCGCAGCACGCGCCCGAGCGCAGCGATCCCGGTACACACCCTGACCCAGGCCGCGTTGATCGCCGCCCCCAACCACAGTGTCTACCGCCTCGGTCATTCCACCGTCCTGCTCAAACTGCGGGACAAGTTCTGGATCACCGACCCGGTCTTCGCCGAACGCGCCTCACCGGTGCAATGGGCCGGTCCCAAGCGTTTCCACCAGCCGCCGATCAGCCTGGAAGAATTGCCGCCGATTGAAGCGGTGATCCTGTCCCACGATCACTACGACCATCTCGACTACAACTCCGTGCTCAAACTGGCGGACAAGACCAAGTACTTCCTCACCCCGTTGGGCGTCGGCGACACCCTGATCAAGTGGGGCATCGATGCCAGCAAAGTCCGCCAACTGGACTGGTGGCAGGGCACTGAAGTCGATGGCATCCAGTTCATCGCCACGCCGTCGCAGCACTTTTCCGGCCGCGGCCTGTTCGATAGCAACAGCACGCTGTGGGCTTCGTGGGTGATGATCGAAGGCAACACCCGCATCTTCTTCAGCGGCGACACCGGCTACTTTGACGGCTTCAAACGCATCGGCGAACAGTACGGCCCGTTCGACCTGACCCTGATGGAAACCGGCGCCTACAACGTCGAGTGGCCACACGTGCACATGCAACCCGAACAAACCCTGCAAGCCCACATCGACCTCAAAGGACGTTGGCTGCTACCAATCCACAACGGCACCTTCGACCTGTCCATGCACGCCTGGTACGAACCCTTCGACCGCATCCTGGCCTTGGCCTGGGAGCGGAATGTGTCGATCAGTACGCCGCAGATGGGTGAGGCGTTTAACGTGATGTATCCGCAGCGTGGGAGTGCGTGGTGGTTGGGGGTGGAGAATGTGGGGGATCAGGTGACGGCGTAGGTTGCTTGATGGTTGGGTGCCGGGCCGCTTGTCATGGAAGCGGCCTGCGCAAGCACCTCACTCAACCATCGCATAATCCGCCCGCGCCACCGGGTTCGGCGTCGACCCTTTCACATTCATCCCTCTACCCGGCGCAAACCCGGGGAAGAACACCAGCCCTTCCGATTCAAACCGATACGCCAGCGCCAGCCGCGTAACATCCAGCACATCACGCTCAGCCTCGAAACGTTCGATGGCGTCCACGGAAACCCCGGACTCCCGAGACAGCTCTTCCACGCTCCAACCCAGCATCGCTCGGGCCTGGGCGCTATGGGCCGGGGTGAATTGGAAGAGGGCGATACGTTCCAGGGTGATTTTCATCGCAAGAGAGGCCATGGTGTTCTCCGGGCTCGAGAGTGCTGATTCAAAATATACTGTGTTTTTGTACAGTTGTTTTGATCCCGGATCAAACGCATTTTTTGATTTTTGCTATTTCGCCGCGTTCATCCAGACGGACGGTGCCTGTCCCAGTACCCGCCGAAACATAGTCGAGAACGCCGCCGGGCTGTCATACCCGAAATCCAGGGCAATCCGCGTCACCGGCGTAGCCACCGCCAGCCGCGCCAGGGCCAGCACCACGCAGGCTCGCTGCCGCCATTGGCTGAAACTCAGGCCGGTCTGTTGGCGGAACAGGCGATTAAAGGTGCGCAGGCTGATGTGCAACTGATCGGCCCATTGCTGCGGTGCTTGATGGATGTTGGGTTGCTGGAGAAATGTCTGACACAACCCGAGCAATCGTCCTTCGACCGGCAGCGGAATGTGCAACGGCAGGTGAGCGCTACGGGCCAGTTCGTGCAGGAACAATCTGATCAACGCACCATCGCGCCCGGCCTCGTCGTACGTCAGCGGAGCCTCCACCGCCTCCATCAACAAGTGCCGCATCAACGGCGACACACTGATCACCTGGCAGCGACCCCCCAGATCCACCGCCGTCGGTTCGATGTACAAACTCCGCGTACTCACCCCGAGCATCAACACCTCATGGGCCACCCCCGCCGGAATCCACACCGCCCGCTGCGGCGGCACCACCCAATTGCCATCGTGGGTGCTGACCTGCATTACCCCGGTGGCGCCATATAGGAGTTGTGCCCGCCGATGCGTATGACGAGGCAGCACATGGCCGTGGGAATAATCTGTGCCGATCGCTACTACCGCGCGCGGCGTGTCGTCCAGCAGATTGATCGAAACATTGCGCATCGAGCGGCATCCAGTCGTTGGCGTAAACGCGAACATTATTGGCTGACTTGCTGAAGCAGGCCAAGCCGCATCGCCCTATCGTCGACAACTCCTCAACGATGGACGATGCGCGATGTTCTATCTCTTACTGACACTCTTCGGCTGCATGACTGGCGTTACCGCCGTGCTGTTCGGCTTCGGCGGCGGCTTCGTTGTGGTGCCGTTGCTCTATCGGATGCTTATGGCCAGCCACGGCGCCGACGACCCCATTGGGCAATCGGCGATGCACATTGCCGTGGCCACCTCGACCTGCGTGATGATCGTAAACGCCGTGATCGCTACCCGAAAACATCATCGCGCCGGTAATCTCATTCGCCATTACCTGTGGCCGTTGGGTGGGTTCATCGCCGTGGGCGCGATCATCGGCGCCATCGCCGCGGTTTGGGCCAAGGGTGAGGTGATTCGGTATACGTTTATTGTCTACCTGGGCATTACGATTCTGGACTGCTTGCTCAGACGCGGTTTTCTCACGCAGCCCGATAACCAAATCCCACGGCGGTTGGGGAGGGCGGACGTCTTTGGTGTAGGAATCGGCGCTATCGCAACGTTTCTCGGTGTGGGTGGCAGTGTCATGACCGTGCCGTTATTGCGGCGTTGTGGGTTGAACATGTCGCAAGCCACGTCCATGGCCAATCCATTGAGTTTGCCCGTGGCCCTGGCCGGCACGCTGACTTACATGGCCATGGCCGGGTTTACCGAGTTTGATTTGGGGGCCTGGTTTATTGGGTATGTGGATGTGTCGGCGTTTGTTCTACTGACGGTCGGATCGCTCATCGGAATTCGATTGGCGACGCCGTGGATCGGGCGGATACCGGATCGTATTCATGCGCGGGTTTATATCGGTTTGCTGGTGTTGGTGATGGTCAGCATGATGCTGAGTTAAAGCGTGCAATGGCGCTCGATTACCCTAAGCAACCTCGCCATAATCTGCCTCGCTTAACTTGCGCCGCGAATCCTCTGTCCGGCGCTGCTCCAACTCATTCAGGGATTGATCGATGCTCAAAGGATTGTTACGCCTGGCGCCAGTAGCCACGCTGTTCCTCATGCTGTGTTCCACCGCGCACGCCGTGGACGGACGACGCATCTTCACTGGCACGCTGGGCAAGATGCCAATCGTTATGGAAGTGGAAACGTCTAACGCTGAAAAAATAAGCGGTCGCTACTTCTATCAAAAGTACCGTAAGGACATCGTCCTCAGTGGCATCAAGAACGCAGAAATGCTGGTACTCGACGAGGGTGAAAAGCCTTACGGAGAGAACAAGCCTCGGCCGCAAATTCATCTGAATATCGAGCCCAACAGGTTGCGGGGAGAATGGAGCAACGACGAAGGGAAAACGCTGAAGATAGAACTGGCAGAAGCCAAGTTACCCGCAATCCCCGCCGGTACTCTTCCTTACCTCGCCAAGCTCCATGACACTGAGCTTTACGAGTATCTGCGTCTGCAAGGTATGAAGCTCAAGCAAGGAAAGACAGAAACGTTCGATGGCTACTCGTTGCAATGGTGGAGCGAGCCGCAAACAAAGGTGACGTTCTTTGAAATTGTTTCGGGCTACACCCCCGAGGCGCGCGATCGCATCAATCAGTTGTTGATGGGACGTTTATGGCAGGAAGTGGTGGGGTATTACGAATGTCTCGCCGGCGGTGGCGTGAACTTCTATTACCAAAGCGTCAAACCGTTGTTGATTACACCAACGGTCATCAGCCTAAACGTTGGCACGGAAGCCAGCTGTGGCGGCGCGCATCCGGATTACAGCGAGGCTCCAATCAACCTGGATGCCACGACCGGTCAGTCTCTGACGCTTGAGGATGTGCTCTGGGTAGGACAGGGCAAACCGCTGCATTACGAAGAACGTAATAACGAGCAGTCGACCGACACATTCACTGCCTATTCCGACTACCGCAACAAAGAATTAGCACCTTGGTTGGTTGGGCAGTTACGTGAGCTTTATCCCGATCAGTTGCCTGGCAGCGACGAGAACTGTGCTTACGGCGAAGTAGATCGTTGGCCGTTCCCCACTTGGTATTTCACCGAAAAAGGAATCAAGTTAGGGCCTTACTTCTCCCACGCGGACGCCCCGTGTGCGTTTGTGGACTGGAGCGTTCTGCCCTATAGCGTGGTTAAACAGCACCCCGGCGGTGTTGCGGTGCAATTGCCTTAAACCGCGATTACTTCTCCGACAACCCCGGCGCTTCCCGAACAATAAAGTGATCCAGGTTCTCAATATTCGCACTGAACACCCCGAACGTTTGTTCGGGGGTTTTCTTGCTAGGCACCTGCTTCAACTCCGGCGTCACGCCGTAAAAGAAACAGAACAACTCTTTCCCGCTCTCGATCGCGTGCTTGATCTCTTCCAGGAACGCCTTGCGCTTGCGGTAGTTGTCGATCAGCTTCTTGCTCAAGTAAACATTCACTGAATAAGGCTTCTTCTTCGCCTCGTCCGCTTGCTTGAACCAGACCTTTTGTTCGAAATCGATGCGAAAGCTCTGGGTGTAATCCTTGATCTGCTTGATCTTGCCCCAGTAAATCAGCCCGTTGTTGTCCTGCAAGTACTCGATCTTCTTGAAGAACGACCCATAAGGCGCCGTGTGCTCGCCAATCTTCAGCGGCATGCGCTTGAGCAACTCCTTGTCCTCGAAGTTCGACACAAAACACTCCACCGGATGGGCGAAGACACTGGTCTTGTCCGGCGCCGATTCACGGCTCGGGTGTTCTGTGTTGCTAGCCGCAGTGGTTGGCTTCGGGTCGTCCCGCACCACATCCGCCGCCGCCGCCGGGCTCGACGGCTTGCGCACATACTCACGCCGAGTCAGTAACAATTCCGACGGGAAATGCTCCTCGCGACTGTCATCCGATTCCGCCCCGTCCGCCTCAAGCCCCGACGCCGGCGTCTTCAGGCTGACATAAGGACAATCCGCCACATGCCGTGTGCTGGGCGTGTTTTTGAAGTGTGGGGTGCGAACGTAATTCACATTCTTGGCGTTGAACGTCGTCAATACATTCAACCCATCGAAGGCCGCTCTGCAGGCGTCATTGGGACACTGGAAGTGTTCCTTGGCGGAATCGAACTCCATCGTCTCGTCGAAATTCAAATCTCGCACGTCATAGATCGACAGCTTGTCGTCGAGGCTGAGGCAGTAGGCGAGGTCGAATTTCATGGTGGGCTCGGGTCCTTGAGTGGGGGAGGGTATTAATAGCGGGAGGCGGGGCGGGTTGCACTGACTGTTTTCAAAACACCGCAAAAACCGCGGTAACCCACCAACCCTGTGGGAGCTGGCTTGCTCGCGAATCTCGGCATCAACTCGGTCAATCTACCCCGCGCCGACTCTGCGCCAACGCAACTCACCGTGGCGAGGGAGCTTGCTCTCGCTGGGCTGCGTAGCAGCCCAAAACCGGCAAACGCGTTGCATCAGACAGATCGAGTTGTTTGCATGGCGACTGCTTTGCAGCCGAGTATGAATAGCAGAACCATCAGCGAAGATGCCACACAACAAAATCCGCTGCCTGAACCTCAAGCAGCGGATTTTTTAAGTCGCAACAAATAATCAGAACCCGCGCAACACCCGAGACATCTTCCGCCACCAGGATTCACGCCGATTGATTGGACCACCCGCCAACAAACACGGCATATCCCGCAACCGAATCCACGGCTCATCCTGCCAGTGCAGCATGCTGAGCGACATCTGCGGCCAATCCAACACGCTCAACGTCGGACGCTCGACCGCCCGCAATGGCCGTGCATCACGCAGCGCAGGCACCACCTGGTGAGTCAACCACTCGCGTAGCAATCGATACTCCGGGCAGTAGTGATAAACCAACAACGCATATACGCCGGACTCGCTGAGCATCAAGCGTTCTTCCGCAGCGCCGTGGGCGTAGATAAACATCATCTGCCGCTGATCAGCATCGAGCTTGCGGGACATGCGTTCATCGAGGTACTTGCCCATCAAACGTCCCAAGTCATGAGCGCAGAACCAAGCTTGGTTCTCCACCAGAAGGGCATGAAGGTAGATGTTATGGCGGGTGAAAAGGGTTGATATAAGCGGTTCAGGCATGGCGAACCTCCTGCAACGGAAGCACGCGATTGGATATTTGGGTACGGCGATTCACCTTCGTCATGAAGGTCGGACGATCAGGCATTTCCTTTACCTCTGGCTGCTTTCTTAGGGCATTCGGTATGGGTGTCGGGAGCTAAGAAACCCACCAGAGACGGGCCGGACATATTCCCCTTTCGGGTCTTGTATTCGCCCACTCCCGACATAACGGGGATTTTCTCGAAGGCGTAGAGAAACCGCAGACGAAAAAAAGCCGCATGACTGTCGGGTGCGGAGGACCGCTCTGGTTGAGGCGTTTCTTAGGCGCCGAAACAGAAGAGTATTGGGTTGAGAAAAGGTGGTCAAGCCATGGCGATTCGCAGGTGTGCTGATCGGAATAATAAGAGGGGCCGAAATTCGATGGGGTCTCAATTCAGCTAAATTTCCTCGCTCTGGATGAGCTAAGGTGTAGTCCATTTCTCGACCTGAGTCTGATTGGAGCCCAGCAGCTAATCGGTAAGTCGATGGTGCTGCTACTGGCTCCTACCTTCTATATACTCCAGCGTTTTGAGTCAGGCCGTTCAAGATCGTTATGAGAGAGATCCATCGAGAAAAAATCGCACGTATACAAAATGGTGGCACGCCTAAGGTTTTAGACCTTTTTGCAGGTTGCGGCGGAATTTCCCTCGGTTTTGACCGAGCAGGTTTCAAGAATGCAGCCGCCATTGAGTTCGACGCGCACGCCGCTCGTTCACATGCAATGAATTTTCATAGAGAGCTCCCTCCCGAACTCTTCGAAAAGCATGCTCAAGCTCACGACATAACGCTTATTGAACCTGTACCCTTCATTAATGATATGGGGTTCAAAGGGGATGCCGACAGGGCGATTGATGTCATCGTCGGCGGCCCGCCTTGCCAAGCTTTCGCACGTGTGGGGCGTGCCAAATTGAGAGAAGTGGCAGAGCATCCACAAGCCTTTAAGCAAGATCCGCGGGGAAACTTATACCTACGCTATTTGCACTTTGTTCGCGAATTAAAGCCGGTTGCGATTTTGATGGAGAACGTTCCCGATGTGCTTAACTATGGCGGGCACAATATTGCAGAGGAGGTTTGTGAGACATTAGATGATCTTGGTTATGATTGTGGTTATACGCTTCTGAATGCAGTGTATTTCGGTGTGCCAGAAATGCGTGAGCGTATGTTTTTGATTGCGTACTCCAAAGAATTGAAGCGGGAGGTTAAGTTTCCGTCGCCAACAAATTGGATTAGTCTGCCCAAAGGGTATGATAATAGTAGGAAAGTAGCTTTAAAAACGATTAACTCCGATTTGTTAGGTGGAGACAAGTACTTCATTGCTCCTCCCGTAGCAATGAAAGCTGAATGTAAGCCCGCTGTAACCGCTGAAGAAGCGCTTTATGATCTGCCTAGGATTACTAAGCATTTGGAGCAGGAAGTAAAGAAAGGTGCTCGTAGCCCAAATGAAATTTCAGAATATCCGGCCGGAGTTAAGCAGTCTGATTATGCTAAGTTAATGCGTAACTGGCCTCGTTTTGAGAGTCATGGGGTCGTATATGGTCATGTAACTCGTTCACTACCTCGAGATTATCAGATTTTTGCAAGAATGAACCCAGGTGATCAATATCCTGAAGCGTATGCTCATGCAGTGAATTTGTTTAATGAGGCGCTTGCAAAAAAAAGAATAATGGGTGACGAGGTTCTTGAGGGTTCTGCAGAGTACGATGCTCTTTTCAAAAGTATTGTTCCTCCATATGATCCGGGGAAATTCCCAAATAAATGGCGAAAAATGGAAGCTGTGCAGCCTGCTAGAACACTGATGGCGCACTTAGGAAAAGATGGTTACTCACACATTCACTACGATAGCTCACAAGCACGGACGATTTCTGTAAGGGAAGCGGCTAGGCTTCAATCTTTTCCGGATGGATTTAAGTTTTCTGGAAGTATGAATCCGGCGTTTAAACAGGTTGGTAACGCAGTTCCTCCACTTCTTTCATATGCTTTGGCCAAAGAAATAATGGCTAATCTCAAGGATGAAATATGAGTAAGATTGCAATTAAGCGGCTTACTAAGTCGGATCTTACGTTGTTTACTTGGCATTTTAAGCACATGAATGCCGGTAATCAAAAGTCGATTAATTTGAATGCCGATATTTTTATTGAAAAGCTTTATCCTGATTTGCCGGATTTTTCGACGCAAAAAGGAAAGACTTCATTTTTGATTGATGTGAGTATATATGGGCCTGGGGCTGCCCCCAAACACTCATTAGCTAGAAAAATTGTAAAAGGCGCTGCTTATAAAAATTGGCGCCTGAATGGGGAGTTTGTCAATAATCCGATCGAATCGCCTGAGCGCTACAATGAATTACGCGAGGGTGATTTTGCAATAATGATATTTGGCGGTGAGTCCATACCTGACGAGCTAAAATTAATTTTGGTGGCGGCGAACGTTAGTGAGGATGAAAGCTTACACGCGAGAATTCTTTCATTGCTCAATGGCGCGTCCATGCGGGCTTTCAGTTCTGCCGAGCTTGAAACTGTAGTTGATCATCCTGACATTGATGACTCTCACGCTGCAAGAATCATGGACATAGAAGGAGCTCTAGAGGATGCGTCGCAAGGAGGGCTCGTCGGTGTTGAGCAGCTTAAAAGATGGAGCTCAAAAAGAAACGTTTCTAAAGACGATCTTCGAAAGGCTCGAGATGCAACAGATGCGATTGGTGCTTTAGGAGAAGAGTTTGTTAACTATTATTTAAGTGAGCTGCAGGGGAGTGGCGCGATCACTTCCTATAAATGGTCCTCAAGTGAGAACGCTATCGAGGCGTTTGATTTTGTGGTTGGAGCTAATAACTATATCGATGTTAAATCTACTTCCGGTGGATTTGGGCACAAGATCCATATTTCGATAAATGAGCTCTTGCATATGAAAGAGTTTTCTGACTATCGAATTTATCGAATTTATGATATTTATAAAAAAAGAGCTAAATTAAAAATTTCTAAACCGATGCAAGAATTTGCGGTGGCTGTGCTGGCCCGACTAGACCCGGTTGTGCCTGGAGTGCGAGTTGATAATATATCGGTTTCGCCAGAAGTTTTAGAGTTTGAGGATGAAATTGAAATCGAAATTTTCTCCCTTGGCTAGTAGGTAAAGTTTTATGGTGGATACGCTTACTCCTGAACAGCGTCGTATGTGTATGCAGCGTATTCGGAGTAAAAATACGAAACCTGAACTGATCGTCCGTTCCATTTGCCATCGTTTAGGCTACAGGTTTCGAGCGGTTAGAAAAGATTTGCCCGGCACTCCTGATATTGTATTTTCTCGTCTCCGATTATGTATTTTTGTGCACGGTTGTTTTTGGCACCGTCATGATAGATGTAAATATGCATACATTCCTAAAAGTAGATGTGATTTTTGGAACGAAAAGTTTTCTAAGAATATTGAGCGAGATGTAAGAGCTATGAGAGATCTGCAGGCTCTTGGGTGGAAAGTTGAGGTTGTGTGGGAGTGCGAGCTTAGAGATATACCTGTATTGGTTCTGCGCCTTAAAAATATCTTGCATCCGATTTAGCGATTAGGGCACGTTTCGTTGGAGTTAGCTGTTTGATTGGAAAGGTTTTTTTTGATTTTATCGCTTTATATCTCAACTTCTTAATTTTTTAGACAGATGTTTTTAGAGAGATTATTGGTAGACAGAGTGGTGGCAAATTAGTAGCGTACAGCCATGCCGATGACGGTTTAGTCATCACTATTTGCTACAGGGAGTTTGGTTCTACCATGCGAAATTACATCCGTACAGTCACTGCTTGAGGCTTTGGATCAAGATAACGCAGGTTATCCTGGTGCGGTGTGGTACCGAGGGCAGTCGAATATTGATTGGTCACTGTTGCCGGGCTATATCAGATTAAAAAATCCTCCCTCCGAAGCAACACTACTGAAGCGTTTTAAACAAAGCGCCGCTATGTTGATAGAGAGGCATCCAGGAGCATCGTTTGATTGGTTGTTCCTAATGCAACATTATGGGGTGCCTACAAGGTTGCTTGACTGGAGTGAGAGTCCACTGGTCGGATTGTATTTTGCCGTTGAAGGCTTTTCATCGGAGCCAGATAGAGACGCGGCTTTGTGGCTGCTTAGACCTTCCGAGCTGAATAAGAATGCTCATATAAATAATAAAGACGAGGATGGTTATATTCCGTCCTTTGATGATGATGAACTGCAAAATTACTCTGTAGACAGCTTGGCACAAAATAAGAGAATACAGCTGTTGCCTGTTGCTACAATTGCAACAAGAAATAATGCTCGGATACAAGCTCAGCTAGGCGTTTTTACTATTCATCATCATGAAAGTATTTCTATTGAGGACGTCGGAGATTCCTCTCACATCATTAAATATAGAATCCCGCATCAGGCTAAGCCTGTGATTCTTAAACAGTTACAATTGCTTGGGTTTGGGAGATTTCAAATGTTTCCTGAATTGGCTAGTGTGGGGTCAATTATCAAGGATGGTGTTCAATGAGCTATATAGAAACCTTCGCTCTAAAAAATAGTACTATTATGCTTCTCTATTCTGACAAAGAAGAGATTCAGCTGGATCCACATTACCAACGTATGGGGGGAGTCTGGACAAGAGAAAAGAAGCAATTGCTCATTGATTCAATTCTTAATGATTATGATGTTCCAAAGTTGTACTTTCATGAGTTTACTCGCGAACAAAAGACTGAGACCGGATTCTCGTATGCAGTAGTTGATGGGCGTCAGCGATTACAGACTATTTGGAGCTTTATTGATGGTGATTTTGCACTATCTGAAGATTTTGAGTATCAGCGAGATAATTTAATAAATTTAGCTAATTTGACGTACGAAGATATAGCTAAAGCTTTTCCGAAAATTCGGATCGCATTTGATTCTTTTGTACTTCCTGTTGTCGGTATTAGAACCGATGATGAGGATTTAATTGAGGATATGTTTTCTAGATTGAATGAGGCAGTGCCGTTGAATGCTGCTGAAAAAAGAAATGCAATCGGTGGTGAGATGGTCACTGCTATTCGTGAAGTGGCGGCAACTCCGTTGTTTGTGAGTCGGGTGAAGTTTAATAATAATCGATACCAGCATCGGGAAGTTGCTGTGCGTATGCTTCTTGTTGAGGAAAATTTACGTGGTAGTGGTCGTCTGATAGATACAAAAAAGGTTTATTTGGATGCTTTGGCGCGAAATTATCACAGCAATGGCAGTGACCGTGTTTCGGAGTTGAAGGGTGCAACTATTGAGGTCGTTAGTGCGATGGCTGATGTCTTCATGGAGAAAGATGAATTGCTCCAATCTCAGGGTAATATGATAGTTTATTATCTCGTGTTTCGTGCCGCCTTGAGAACTGGTGAGGTCGCTAAGATCACTCGTAGAAAGCTTTTCGATTTTCGTGAGCGACTAAAGGAAAACCGTTTGCGCGCAGCAGAGGAATATGCGGAGTCATCTTTCGAGCTTCTCGAATATGACCGGCTCACGCAGCAAGGTACGAACGATTCCTCTAATATAAAAGAGCGTTTTGGCATACTTGCAAGGGAGTTGGAGTTGAGCAATATAGAAATTTGATATGTTTCTATTGATGAAGTGGAGAGCTATTTCTGAAGGTTATTCCGATATTTTAGTAAGTGTTTTATTCAGTTTTGTTGAGATTTTAAATAAAAAAGCCCCGAGATAATTCGGGGCTTTTTTGAACTCAGTGAGGTTGCCTTGAGCTTGACTTAATAATCACGTTAAGAATATCAATCCCAGCTCAACGCACCACCAGTCTGATACTCAATAACTCTCGTCTCAAAGAAATTCTTCTCTTTCTTCAAGTCCATAATCTCGCTCATCCAAGGGAACGGGTTAGTCGTCCCTGGATACTCTTCCTTCAACCCAATCTGCGACAAACGACGGTTAGCGATGAACTTCAGGTAGTCCTCCATCATCGCCGCATTCATCCCCAACACCCCACGAGGCATGGTGTCGCGAGCGTATTCGATCTCAAGCTGAGTGCCTTGCAAGATCATCTGCGAGGCTTCTTCCTTCATCTCAGCATCCCACAAGTGCGGGTTTTCGATTTTGATCTGGTTGATCACGTCGATGCCGAAGTTCAGGTGCATGGATTCGTCGCGCAGGATGTATTGGAACTGCTCGGCGACGCCGGTCATTTTGTTGCGGCGGCCCATGGAGAGGATTTGGGTGAAGCCGCAGTAGAAGAAGATGCCTTCCAGGACGCAGTAGTAAGCGATCAGGTTGCGCAGCAGTTCTTTGTCGGTTTCGACGGTGCCGGTTTCGAACTTCGGATCGGAGATCGAACGGGTGTATTTCAGGCCCCAAGTGGCTTTTTTCGCGACCGATGGGATCTCGTGGTACATGTTGAAGATTTCGCCTTCATCCATGGCCAGCGATTCGATGCAGTACTGGTAGGCGTGGGTGTGGATCGCTTCTTCGAACGCCTGGCGCAGGATGTACTGGCGGCATTCCGGGTTGGTGATCAGGCGATATACGGCCAGGACGAGGTTGTTGGCAACCAGGGAGTCGGCGGTGGAGAAGAAGCCGAGGTTGCGCATGACGATGCGGCGCTCGTCGTCGGTCAGGCCTTCCGGGTCTTTCCAGAGGGCGATGTCGGCGGTCATGTTGACTTCTTGCGGCATCCAGTGGTTTGCGCAACCGTCCAGATACTTCTGCCAGGCCCAGTCGTACTTGAATGGTACGAGTTGGTTGAGGTCGGCGCGGCAGTTGATCATGCGCTTTTCGTCGACAGCGACACGGGCGGAGGCGCCTTCGAGTTCGGCCAGGCCTTCGGCGATGTCGAGGTTGTCCAAGGCAGCCTTGGCACGAGCGATCGCAGCGGAGTCGGTTGCGGTCACGGCACGCGCTTCTTGGGCGGCAACACCGCCGGCGGTGTCGAGGCGGTCCATGTTGGCTTCAGTCGCGTGGCCGGCGTTTGCGCCTTTTACTGCCACTTCGCCCGTGTCTTCTTTGTCGAATTCGTCCCAGCTCAGCATGACGTGTCGTCTCCTGCGTGAGGGCCAGATTGCCCATGTGATGGTTTGTCACACGGTCGTACTGGCCGCGTTGGATCTAAGGAAAATGTAATTGCAGCTACCGCAGGCAAAAACAGAAATTTTTTACGGAGCCGAGCCGCCGATGGGCGCAGAGAAAGTGAATCGCTTCTGCGTGGGGCTTCGGACTGGCTGCTTACCCCTGTAAGGGAATATTGCAGGCCCGTTTAAGGCCGCATTATAGGGAAAAAAACAGGGCTGTGGTGCGACGAAATGGCACTGAGAACGGACGGCGGGGGCGGTTTTTTGATCGGAGCGAGGGTTTACAGGGCTTTGGCTGGATATCGCGGGTGCAGATTTTTTTTCATAATTTTTGGCGGGCTGTATTTTTGTTCAAAAAATAGCCAAAAAATCGGCTTTTTCACTACATGTTGTGTTTCAAGGCGCTTTTCGCTGGCCCTAGACACAACTAAGCCCGACCGAAGCCGGGCCCTAATGTCGCGTTCAGCCATTAGCTGAGGTGCGCAGCGCCAACGTGATCGGCGCCGTCGGCGGCGACCTTGGCAGCGCCAACGTGATCTGCACCGTCAGAAGCGACAGGCGCACCGCTGGTAAACGCCGCCGAGCCGGTGCGGTCGTAACCATCAGCAGCGAAAGCGCTACCGGCCAATACGGAAAGGGTCAGGGCGAGGATCAGTTTGATTTTCATATTTATGACTCCAAGTGCGTGGCGGATCAGCCGTTAGTGCAGCCATTACCCATGACGCTATAACGCAGGATGTGGCGTTGACCTTTGGAGTCGTCGTATTCCATTTTCATCGGAACCACTTCGCACACATTCGGAACTTCGCTCATGGACACGACGTTGGCGATGTCCAGGTGGGTGGAGTAGGTGTATTCCTCAACTACGGGTTGTTGCTGCGCGACATCAGTCGGGGCCTCGTCTGCCATGGCGGTTGCGCACAGACTACTGAGGGCCAGAACTAATAAAGCTTTCATTTCAAATTTACCTTTCTAAAGTCGTGAGGGTTCACGCAATCCTTTTGAGATTGCGTGTGGAACTTCAGTACTTGGTTGTTTGATTAACTGCCTTCGTGGGGGCTGCAACTTGGTTAATCAGGGTTGCCTTGTTGGCGAGGCTGATTTTAGGCGTGGGGGGTACATTCATATACCCATGGTTTTGATAAACACCTTTCGCGATTTTCGTAACAATCCCCGGAAGATCAAAAGATCGCAGGCTTCGCCAGCGCCTACAGGGGGCGGGGAAGCCTGAAATACGTGGGTTTCAGCAACCAGCGGGGGGATCCAAGACGTTTTGTAGGGGCTTGTTACTACCATCGTCGAATGGTTCTATAGGCCCGGCCCGGCTACAACAGGCCCATACAAAAACAACTATTCCACCGAGGTAAGAAAGATGAGTGCGGCTTCTCTGTATCCCGTTCGTCCCGAGGTAGCAGCCAATACGCTGACTGACGAGGCCACCTATAAGGCCATGTACCAGCAGTCGGTCGTCAACCCGGATGGCTTCTGGCGCGAACAAGCCAAGCGCCTCGACTGGATCAAGCCTTTCACCACGGTGAAACAGACGTCCTTCGACGATCACCATGTCGACATCAAGTGGTTCGCCGACGGCACGCTGAACGTTTCCTACAACTGCCTCGACCGTCATCTGGCCGAGCGCGGCGATCAAATCGCGATTATCTGGGAAGGGGATGACCCTGCCGAGAGCCGCAACATCACCTACCGTGAGCTGCACGAAGAAGTCTGCAAGTTCGCCAACGCCTTGCGCGGCCAGGATGTGCACCGCGGCGACGTGGTGACTATCTATATGCCGATGATCCCCGAAGCCGTGGTCGCCATGCTGGCCTGCACCCGGATCGGCGCGATTCACTCGGTAGTATTCGGCGGGTTCTCGCCGGAAGCCCTGGCCGGTCGCATCATCGACTGCCGCTCCAAAGTGGTGATCACTGCCGACGAAGGCATTCGTGCCGGCAAGAAGATCCCGCTCAAGACCAACGTCGACGACGCGCTGACCAACCCGGAAACCAGCAGCATCCAGAAAGTCATCGTGTGCAAGCGCACCGGTGGCGACATCAAGTGGAACCAGCATCGCGACATCTGGTACGAAGACCTGATGAAAGTGGCGGGCAGTGTCTGCGCGCCGAAAGAGATGGGCGCTGAAGAAGCACTGTTCATCCTTTATACCTCCGGCTCGACGGGCAAACCGAAGGGCGTGCAGCACACCACTGGCGGTTATTTGCTCTACGCGGCGATGACCCACGAGCGCGTGTTCGACTACCGTCCGGGCGAAATCTACTGGTGCACCGCCGACGTCGGCTGGATCACCGGCCACACCTACATCGTCTACGGCCCGCTGGCGAATGGCGCGACCACGTTGCTGTTCGAAGGCGTGCCGAACTATCCGGACATTACCCGGGTGGCGAAGATCGTCGACAAGCACAAGGTCAACATCCTTTACACCGCACCAACCGCGATCCGCGCGATGATGGCTTCGGGTACCGCCGCTGTTGAAGGCGCCGATGGCAGCAGCCTGCGTCTGTTGGGCTCGGTCGGTGAGCCGATCAACCCGGAAGCGTGGGATTGGTACTACAAGAATGTCGGCCAGTCCCGCTGCCCGATCGTCGACACCTGGTGGCAGACCGAAACCGGCGCGACCCTGATGAGCCCATTGCCGGGCGCCCATGGCCTCAAGCCTGGCTCGGCTGCTCGTCCGTTCTTTGGCGTGGTGCCGGCCCTGGTGGATAACCTGGGCAACATCATCGAAGGCGTCGCCGAGGGTAACCTGGTGATTCTCGATTCGTGGCCAGGCCAGGCGCGCACGCTGTATCGCGACCATGACCGTTTCGTCGACACCTACTTCAAGACCTTCCGCGGCATGTACTTCACCGGTGACGGTGCGCGGCGTGATGCCGATGGTTACTACTGGATCACCGGCCGTGTGGATGACGTGCTCAACGTGTCCGGTCACCGCATGGGCACAGCAGAGATCGAAAGTGCGATGGTTGCCCACCCGAAAGTCGCCGAAGCGGCTGTGGTGGGTGTGCCGCACGACATCAAGGGGCAGGGCATTTATGTCTACGTGACCCTGATTGGTGGCGAAGAGCCGAGCGAGCAATTGCGCCTGGAACTGAAAAACTGGGTGCGCAAAGAGATCGGTCCGATTGCTTCGCCGGATGTCATCCAGTGGGCGCCGGGGCTGCCGAAAACCCGTTCGGGCAAGATCATGCGTCGGATTCTGCGCAAGATTGCCACCGCTGAGTACGATGGGTTGGGTGATATCTCCACCCTGGCTGATCCGGGTGTGGTGCAGCATTTGATTGATACGCATAAGACGATGAACGTCGCTTAAATCGCGTTCGGTGTCATTGAAACCCTGCCAGGTGTTGTGCCTGTTGGGGTTTTTTATTGCCTGATGGTTTTGTGTTGGCCGTGCGGGCCTCTTCGCGAGCAAGCCCGCTCCCACAGTAGATCTCTGGTGAACACAAAATGCGTGAACAACGCATAACCACTGTGGGAGCGGGCTTGCTCGCGAAAGCGATCTGTCAGACGCCGCCTAACCAACGGCCAATAATTATCGGCATCACACGTAGGCGATTCCCTACTGTTACCTGCCCTCGCGAAAGTAACTGAATGTGTAACCTCACGCCCGGCGGCGGGGCATTGGGAAACGCAAAGCCCCGTTTCAGGGCCTCTCAAGCACCCATGAAAAATAAGACACTACGCTGTGCTTGCCGGATTAGAAGGGTTTGCCAATAATAGGCCCGCAATTTGCAGCATAGATCGGTTCACAATCTTTTGCTCTTGCATGAAATTGCAAGGCTGTCAACGTGCCCAAGCGGCTTTCTCAGTGCATCTGTAATTTGTTGTCGCATTGAAGAAATATCGGCTTCGGGCCTGTCGTTAGAATGCCGATCACTCGCTCGTCGTTGCTCGCGTTGAAAATAACGCGGGTTTCCCAGGACGCAGCACCGATTTTCTGTTTAACCCATTCGCATATTGGGCTTGTGCTCACTCTGCCGTTTTTGCCCTTTACCGATGGAGTCCCAAGATGAAGAAACTTGTGCTGCTTGGCGCCCTGGCACTGTCCGTGCTGTCCCTGCCGACTTTCGCTGATGAAAAGCCCCTGAAGATCGGTATCGAAGCGGCTTACCCTCCGTTCGCCTCCAAGGCACCGGACGGCAGCATCGTCGGTTTCGACTACGACATCGGCAACGCCCTGTGCGAGCAGATGCAGGTCAAGTGCGTTTGGGTCGAGCAAGAGTTCGACGGTCTGATCCCGGCACTCAAAGTGCGCAAGATCGACGCTATCCTGTCGTCCATGTCGATCACTGAAGATCGCAAGAAGTCCGTGGACTTCACCAACAAGTACTACAACACCCCGGCTCGCCTGGTCATGAAGGCCGGCACCCAAGTCAGCGAAAACCTGACCGAGCTCAAGGGCAAGAACATCGGCGTGCAACGTGGTTCGATCCACGAGCGTTTCGCCCGCGAAGTCCTGGCCCCGCTGGGTGCGGAGATCAAGCCTTACGGTTCGCAGAACGAAATCTACCTCGACGTGGCCGCTGGCCGCCTCGACGGCACCGTGGCAGACGCTACGCTGCTGGATGACGGTTTCCTGAAAACCGACGCCGGCAAAGGTTTCGCCTTCGTTGGCCCGGCCTTCACCGACGTCAAATACTTCGGCGACGGCGTGGGTATCGCCGTTCGTAAAGGCGATGCACTGAAAGACAAGATCAACGGTGCGATCGCTGCCATTCGCGAGAACGGCAAATACAAGCAAATCCAGGACAAGTACTTCGCCTTCGATATCTACGGCAAGTAACACGTCCCAGCGACAAGTCCGAAATGGCGCAAGCAACAGGATCTCTGAGGTTTGCGCCATTTTTTCATCCCAACTTTCGAGGACCTGAATCATGTTGAAAGGCTACGGGGCTGTCATCCTCGATGGCGCATGGCTGACGCTTCAGCTCGCCTTGTCGTCCATGGTCTTGGCCATCGTTCTGGGTCTGATCGGCGTTTCGCTGCGTCTGTCCCCGATCCGTTGGCTGGCCTGGCTGGGCGACCTGTATTCCACGGTGATCCGCGGCATTCCCGACCTGGTACTGATCCTGCTGATTTTCTACGGCGGCCAGGACCTGCTCAACCGCGTGGCACCGATGCTCGGCTTTAACGACTACATCGACCTGAATCCGCTGGCCGCCGGTATCGGCACCCTCGGTTTCATCTTCGGTGCGTACCTGTCGGAAACTTTCCGTGGCGCCTTCATGGCGATCCCGAAAGGTCAGGCAGAAGCCGGCATGGCCTACGGCATGAGCAGTTTCCAGGTGTTCTTCCGGGTGTTGGTGCCGCAGATGATTCGTCTGGCGATTCCGGGTTTCACCAACAACTGGCTGGTGTTGACCAAGGCGACCGCGCTGATTTCGGTGGTGGGCCTGCAAGACATGATGTTCAAGGCCAAGCAGGCGGCAGATGCCACCCGCGAGCCTTTCACCTTCTTCCTCGCAGTGGCGGCGATGTACCTGGTGATCTCCAGTGTCTCGTTGCTGGCGCTGCGTCACCTTGAGAAGCGCTACTCGGTAGGCGTAAGGGCGGCTGATCTATGATCTTCGACTACAACGTCATTTGGGAGGCCCTGCCGCTGTACTTCGGCGGCCTGGTGACCACCCTCAAATTGCTCGCGCTGTCGCTGTTTTTCGGCCTGCTGGCGGCCCTGCCGCTGGGGTTGATGCGCGTCTCCAAGAACGCCGTCGTCAACATGAGCGCCTGGCTGTTCACCTACGTGATCCGCGGCACGCCGATGCTGGTGCAGCTGTTTTTGATCTACTACGGTTTGGCGCAATTCGAGGCAGTGCGTGAAAGCTTCCTGTGGCCATGGCTGTCCAGCGCAACGTTCTGTGCGTGCCTGGCCTTTGCGATCAACACCAGCGCCTACACCGCCGAAATCATCGCCGGCAGCCTGCGCGCTACGCCGAACGGCGAGATCGAAGCGGCCAAGGCCATGGGTATGTCGCGCTACAAGATGTACAAACGCATCCTGTTGCCATCGGCCCTGCGCCGGGCGCTGCCGCAGTACAGCAACGAAGTGATCATGATGCTGCAGACCACCAGTCTGGCGTCCATCGTGACCCTGATCGACATCACCGGCGCCGCGCGCACGGTCAACGCCCAGTTCTACTTGCCGTTCGAAGCCTACATCACCGCCGGCGTGTTCTACCTGTGCCTGACCTTCATCCTGGTCAAGCTGTTCAAACTGGCCGAGCGCCGCTGGCTGGGCTATATGGCCCCGCGGAAGCACTGATATGGAACGCATCGATCACGTATTGCCGTGGAGCCACCTGGGCAGCGAACGCCAGATTTCGGTGTTCCGCTTCGGCACTGGCGAGCGCAAGGCCTACATCCAGGCCAGCCTGCACGCCGATGAACTGCCGGGCATGCGCACCGCCTGGGAGCTGAAAAAGCGTTTAGGTGAGCTCGAAACCCAAGGCTTGCTCAACGGTGTGATCGAACTGGTGCCGGTGGCTAATCCATTGGGCCTCGGTCAACTGTTGCAAGGCAACCATCAAGGTCGTTTCGAAGCGGGCAGCGGCAAGAACTTCAACCGGGATTTCGTCGAGCTCAGCGCGCCAGTGGCCGCCGAACTGGAAGGACGCCTGGGGGATGATCCCCACGCCAATATCCGCTTGATCCGCCAGGCCATGAGCGATCATCTGGCGGCATTGCCCGCGGCGAGCAGCCAGTTGCAAGGCATGCAGCGCGTCTTGCTCAGCCATGCCTGCACCGCCGACGTGGTGCTGGATTTGCATTGCGACGCCGAAGCCGCGCTGCACATGTACGCCTTGCCGCAACACTGGCCGCAGTGGCGTTCGCTGGCCGCGCACCTGAATGTGAAAGTGGGCTTGCTGGCGGAAGATTCCGGCGGCAGTTCCTTCGACGAGGCCTGTTCGCTGCCGTGGCTGCGTTTGTCGCGCCACTTCCCGGACGCGCAGATTCCACTGGCGTGCCTCGCGACCACTATTGAACTGGGTGGCCAGGCCGACACCGATCGCCCGCAAGCTGAATTCCAGGCCGAAGGCATTTTGGCGTTTCTCGCCGAGCAAGGCCTGATCAGCGGCGAATGGCCGAAACCGGCACACGAAGCCTGTGAAGGCATGCCGTTCGAAGGCACCGAATTGTTGTTCGCACCGCACCCGGGTGTGGTGAGTTTCCTGCGTAAACCCGGCGAATGGATTGAAGCCGGCGATGAGATTTTCGAAGTGATCGATCCGTTGGCGGATCGGGTCAGCACGGTGTGTGCTGGTACGTCCGGGGTGCTGTTTGCCATTGAACGGCTGCGTTATGCCCAACCCGGTTTCTGGCTGGCCAAGGTGGCGGGGCGCGAAGCGCTGCGTCACGGGCGCTTGCTCAACGACTGACTGACTGTTTTTGTGAGAACCGACCGCATGTACAAACTTGAAGTCCAAGACCTGCATAAACGCTATGGCAGTCACGAAGTGCTCAAGGGCGTGTCCCTGAAAGCGGCGGCTGGCGATGTGATCAGCATCATCGGCTCCAGTGGCTCCGGCAAAAGTACTTTCCTGCGCTGCATCAACCTGCTCGAGCAGCCGCACGCGGGTAAGATCCTGCTCAACAACGAAGAGCTGAAACTGGTTTCGAACAAGGACGGCGCCCTGAAGGCGGCTGACCCGAAACAGTTGCAGCGCATGCGTTCGCGCCTGTCGATGGTGTTCCAGCATTTCAACCTGTGGTCGCACATGACTGCGCTGGAAAACATCATGGAAGCGCCGGTCCATGTGCTCGGCATGTCCAAGGCCGAGGCCCGTGAAAAGGCTGAGCACTACCTGAACAAGGTCGGCGTGGCCCATCGTAAAGATGCGTACCCGGGCCACATGTCCGGCGGCGAACAACAGCGCGTGGCGATTGCCCGTGCGCTGGCGATGGAGCCCGAGGTGATGCTGTTCGACGAACCGACCTCGGCCCTCGACCCGGAGCTGGTGGGCGACGTGCTGAAAGTCATGCAGGCCCTGGCGCTGGAAGGCCGGACCATGGTGGTGGTGACCCACGAAATGGGCTTCGCCCGTGAAGTGTCGAACCAACTGGTGTTCCTGCACAAAGGCATCGTCGAAGAAAGCGGCAACCCGCGTGAGGTGCTGGTCAATCCACAGTCCGAACGCCTGCAACAATTCCTCTCGGGTAGCCTGAAGTAAACCGAACTCCCGTTGCGCACCGGGATAGTGCATGCTTCGCAACCTAGAGGCTGGCCCAGATCCCTTGTGGGAGCGGGCTTGCTCGCGAAAGCGGTGGTTCAGACAGCAACGATGTTGACTGACACACCGCTTTCGCGAGCAAGCCCGCTCCCACAGTTGATCTCTGTTGGTTTGAGATTTGCGTTCATTTACGGGCTAGCATTGGCCCATGCCTTCATCACTGTTTGAGTTTCGGATTGCCCACCATGACTGCCCATCGAATTGGTTTCCTGATTTGGCCCAGCACTAAAGCTCTGACGCTTGCGCTGGCTGAGGAGGCCTTGCGTGTTGCCCAGCGTGTGCATCCGGACGTTGTCTACGAGCTGTCGTTTTTGCAGGCCGAACCGCCGACCGAAGGCGCCTGGCAATTGCCCGGTGAGCCATGGGCCGGCAAGCTCGAAAACTTCCAGAAGTTGTTTCTGCTCGCCGATGAACCGCCGACCGCGCTCGCGCCGGCCCTCAGCAGTTCGCTGAAACAATTGGTGCGCGCCGGATGCGTGATCGGTGGTTTGTCCGCCGGTGTTTACCCGTTGGCCCAGCTGGGGTTGCTCGACGGTTATCGCGCCGCCGTGCACTGGCGCTGGCAGGACGATTTTGCCGAACGCTTCCCGAAAGTCATCGCCACCAGTCATTTGTTCGACTGGGATCGCGATCGCCTTACCGCATGCGGCGGCCTGTCGGTACTCGACTTGCTGCTGGCGGTCCTGGCCCGCGATCACGGCGCCGAACTGGCCGGTGCGGTGTCGGAAGAACTGGTGGTCGAACGCATCCGTGAGGGCGGCGAACGCCAACGTATTCCGCTGCAAAATCGCCTCGGCTCCAGTCATCCAAAACTCACCCAGGCGGTGTTGCTGATGGAAGCCAACATCGAAGAGCCCCTGACCACCGACGAAATCGCCCAGCATGTGTGCGTGTCCCGTCGGCAGCTGGAGCGGATATTCAAGCAATACCTCAACCGCGTGCCGAGCCAGTACTACCTGGAACTGCGCCTGAACAAGGCCCGGCAGATGTTGATGCAAACCAGCAAGTCGATCATCCAGATCGGCCTGTCCTGTGGCTTCTCCTCGGGGCCGCATTTTTCCAGCGCCTACCGCAACTTCTTCGGCGCCACGCCGCGGGAAGATCGCAACCAGCGGCGTAGCAGCAGTCCGTTTGAGTTGTCGTCGGTGCCTTCAGAGCGCGGCTGACCTGACGTCCGGTTTGCGGACGTTTAACGCTTCATTGCTCAGCCTCTGAATCATCCGAGTTCGAAACCTCCATCTCGGCGGTTTCAATGATTTCCTCAACACCAAAATCGGTGCCGTTCTGCCTGAAGTAGGCATGCAGCAATTGCAGGCTGCGTTCGGAAAACGGGTTGCCGCGCAGGTTGATGCTCTCTCCGGTCTCCATGGGCAGTTCGAGGATGTCGCTGGGCAGTTCTCGAATCGCGTTATTGCTCAGGTTGGCGATATCCAGCTTTTTCAACTTCAACAACCCCGGTGGCAGGTCGGTGATGTGGGTGTCGTTGAGGGCCAGCGTGGACAGGTCGGCCATCTGACTGACATCGGGCGTCAGCAAGAGCGGGTTATGGCTCAAGTCCAGGAAGTCCAGGTGCTCCATACCGGCCAGCCCGGCCATCGTGTCCGCCGTCAGGCTGATGCGGCAATCGGGCAGTACCAACGCGGTCAGTTCGCCCATGTTGAATACCGATTGCGGAATATTGCCCAGGCGATAGTCGCGAATGGTCAACCCCTTCAGCTTGGGGAAACACTTCAGGAATCCATCGGTGACCGACGTTTGCCCGGCGTAACTGTGCAGGTACAGGTGGGAGACGTGACTGAAATCAGCGCTCAGTGTGGGCAACTCACCGCTGATCACCAGCGACAGGTTGAGTTCGTAGGAGGGGGCAGGCCCCGGGTTGAAGTCATCCACCGCGGTTTCCCGGCGCCAGGCTTGTTCCACGGTGCTTTTGAATTCGTCCCGGGCGTAGTGTTCCACCAACCGCTGCCGGGGGCTGAAAGGTTCACCGGTAAGCGGGTGCACGGCAGGCAGGTTGCCGCTCCACGCCGCAAGCGTATCGCACAAGGTGCTGTACTCGGCTTCCAGGAGGGTGAGTACGGTTCGCCCGGTCTCCAGCGTGCCAGGCAGGCTGTACACAAAATCGCTGGCCTGTTCGCGCTCCATCACTGGGTAAAGCGCGGTCACCCGGTCGATATCGGACTGGTTGGCTTGCACGCCCAGATTCTCACGGGTCTGTTTAAAGTAACTTTTCACCTGGTTCCGGGTGTCGACCGACAGTGGGTTGCTGGCGAAGTCGAAGCCTTCGCTCTTGCTGGCAGGCAGTTGGAACAGTTGCGCGGGCAGTTCGGTGAGTTGGTTCTCGGAGAAAATCGCGGTCTCCAGGCTGGGAAGGTCGAGCAGACCGGGAGGAAGGCTGGAAATACCGGTATCGCCCAGGTCGATGTAATCCAGTTGGGTCATCGCCTCGACACTAAACACCCCGCCCAAGGGGTTTTTGTACAGTTCCAGCGTACGCATCTGGCTCAAGGACGCCAGCGCCGCCTGGGCATCGGCGCTCAACGTGATCGCGCAATTACTGAGGATCAACTGTTCCAGATTCGGCAATGATGTCAGGAAATCGGGCAGGGTATTCAACGGAATATTGCGCACTTCCATGCGCCGCAGGCCGGTGAAGCGGCGCAGGAATGCGTGGGCGCCGCGTGTCGTCTCGCTGCCTTCAAGGGTCAGGTAGGCAATGTGGCTGAAGTCCGCGTCAATCGTCGGTAACTCGCCGATGATGGGGCGCGTGAACCGAAACATGTAGCCGCGATTGCCGGCATCCATGTCGCCATCATTCAGCGCGGTCTGGCGCCGCCAACAGCGTTGCAATTCTTCCGCGAGCAGTAGGCGATTGCGGCGCACGGCGGTCAGTTGATGGGGGCTGAGCAGGGCGCCGGTTTGAGGGTGATGGAGGGGCGTTGCTTCGAGCCAGGTGCGCAGGTCCTGGCTCATCTGTTCGAATTCGTTGTACAGGCGCGAGATTTCTACCCGCGCGCCCGAGGGTTGCCGCTGCAGTTCACGGATAAAGGCTTCGACCTCGACTGCGTTGAAGGACGGATACAGGGTTTGAACGTACGTCTGCATTGACGTTGCGCCGGGATGGATGCGCGGATAGCCGTCGGTGCCGCCGGGCAGTCGCATGACTTTCGGATCGTAGTAGGGCTTGCGCAGCGGTTGCTGCGCCAGGACTTCTTGCAGTTCGGCGTGGCCCAGAGCGTGTTCGGCAATGACTTCTCTGAGTTGCGCACCTTGCCCGGTTTGCAGGTTCAGCCCTTTGCGCTCGCTATCGGGCAGCGCCCGCAGCAGGCCATTGTAGAAATCCTCGGCGCCCGACAGTTGCTGGCCGATTTCATCAAACGCCTGGTAATCGCCGTCTTCGAGTTGCACCAGCACTTTGCGCTGGGGCGCGTCAGGCAGGCCGATGCTGTCGATGTTTTCGCCGTTGAACGAATAACGGTTGACCTCAATCCGCACGTCCCCCGACCAGCCAGGCATGCGGGGCAAAGAATGCAGCGCCAGTCGATCGGCATCCGGGTTATTCCGGGAGCCCAGTTCCAGGCTTTCGCGGGCGCGCACGGCGCGGACCTGTTGTTGCGCCCAGCGCGCCAACTCCTTGAGTCGAGGTGCGACCGTGCCTTCCTCCAATTGTTGCCATTCGATACCGGTGGCCGAGTTCAGCAGTTCTTCGGCGACGGGGCCGGGCAGGCCCGGGACGGCATCCATCAAGCGCTGCGCCAGCGGGTCCGCGTCGAGTGCCTGGGCGCGGTAACGGGCGTCGAGCAACGAGTGACGTTGCGACTGCGCAATCTCCGCAATTCTGCTCCTCAAGCTCTTGGCACGTACCGCTGGGGCCAGCGTTGGCGCACCGAAGCTTTCCTCGAACAGCGCCTTGATTTCATCCTCCGTGAGGCATTTCAGTGTGGCTTCGAGTACATCACCGCTACTGGCTCGAATGTCATACGTACGCTGCCGGCCTTGGGCGTATTGCCACAGCACTTCACCGTTGCCGTCAATCAATCGAAGGCCTTTGTTCGCCGGCCATGGGAAGTTTTCGGTCAGCAGTTGTAACTGGGTTGTCGGGTCGGCAGTCGTGTAAGTCTCGGGGTGTTCACTGCCGATCCGCTCGATAAAGGTTCGTATGCCCTTGTCGATCCTGAAGCGCGTGAGCGTGTCGGCCAGCAGGGGCGGCAAGGGTTCATGATCGGCATGCATCCGGCGTACGGCGTTTTCGTGGTGGCCACTGATCCTGAGCACCTGCTCGCATTCAGCCTCGGACAGCGAGTCGGCGGCATGCCCCAGGCGTTGCAGGAGTGTGCGGCGGTCCCACTTCAGCGGCTGTTCAAGTTCGGTGTGCCAGGCACCGTTGCGGTTGTGTTTCAGTCGTGGCTTGTAGGCATCGATGCGTGTCGGGTGTTCGATGTGGAACTGGTCCGGCGTTGAACCCCGCGTGACCGCGTAGTGCTTGCTGTCCAGTGGCAGGATTTTTTTCCCGGCGTGAGTGTGGAGACCCAATGCATCGGGGTTGCTGTCGGCGGACAGGGCGATGTTTTGCTCGTAGGGTTTGAGGTCGCCGTTCCAGTAGCGGGTTTTGCCGGCGGCTGATTTCACGGGGAGGAAGCGGTCAATGAAGTCCACGCACTCCTTGGGCACGATGTTGCGAAACTCTCCCGCCACAAGGCTGCCGCCGGCCGCGAAGGCGCCCAGTTGAACGATGGATTCGATGAACGCCAAGGTGTGCTCGAGGGCTTGTCGGGTCAGGTTCTGCGACCATTCGACGATGGATTCAAATGCCTCATCCAGCATTTGATACACCATGTAGGCCATCATCATTTCGCCCAGGACCGGCACAAACGGCAGGACCACGAAAGCGGCAACCTGCAACAGCGTCGAAGCGATGTTGGTAAAGGAGTCCCACAGTTGCCATCGTGCTTTGCGGTCGGCACTGGCAGTGGACACGGCCAGCGTGCGCGCATCGTTGAGAATCTTGTCGAGCTTGCGCTGATAAAGGTGTTGCCACAGATCGCCGGAGATTGGCGTGGCGGAAAATTGCAGGTTCACATGATTGGCCGGTGATTCACGCCAGGAGGGCAGCGGATCGCCGGAAGCGCGTGGATGCCAGGTGATTTGTGTCAGGCGGCTGTTCAGGTTGGCGAAGAAGTAGCCTCGATCAGCATGGTCGATGAAGCGGCTGAAGAATTGCTGGTAATCATTGGCGCGCAATTTCTCACTGAGCTCGGCCATGAAGTGGCCGCTGGACGGGTATTCCTTGATCGGGTGTCGCGGGTCGTCGGGTATATAGGCGATGACCCGCTCGGTGCCGCGATATTGCTCCAGATCCGGGGCGAACAGGACGATACCGGTCAGTCGCGCGGACATCATCGTCAGGTCATGGCAAAGCAGGGTTTTGCCATTGAGCATCATGCCTTGCACGCCGCTCACAATGCCGAGAATGGAGCGGTAGGCGTCTTCCTTGAGGGTGTCTTTCTGCAGCAGGGCCAGTTCCAGGGCCATGCGTAAGGCGGCTTTTTGGCTTTCCAGGATCGGCGGTCGCAAAACGGCGGCGGCCACCGGGTTGCTCACGCCGAGGTTGTCTTCGAGCCAGGCCTGATATTTAGCGCCGAGATCCAGTTCGCGACACAGTGCGGTGAAGGCGGCAATCGTCAGGGTGTCCTTGATGTGATTCAAGGTTTCGAATTGGCCAGAGGCTGACGGCTGGGTAATGAAGGTTGAATCGGGTTCGTAGGCGCCGGTCCTGGTCTCGGACAGTTCGAAGTTGTGCAGGGCGGCGTCGAGCAGCGACACGGTCCAGGTCCGGGCGGCGCCGGACTTGATCGGGAACCAGGGAATCGAGGCTGGAATATAGAGGCGCAAAAACGTGGTCTTCACGTCAAGGTCCAAGCCATAGCGTTGTTTGAGGGTGGCGCGCAGCAAGGGCTCGCCAAAGGCGCGGGCGTCTTGCAAGTGTTCGAGGCGCTCGTCCACGCGGTTCTGGGCAGTCCAATAGGCGGCGTTGAGCCGTTTCAGCACGAGGTGCTGGCCGGCGGAGGCGTTGCGAAACTCCTCGCGCAGGCGCGGCGCGGTTTTGCCCAGCGCGGTTCGCCTTTTGGCGGAAGCCTTGAGCAGCCACTGCGGCAGATTATTGGCCAGATGATCGAAATGACTGTCGGGGTGGTTTAACCATGCCGGAGTCGGCAACGGGTTGGAAAGATCCACGGGTTTCATCCTTGAAGGGGTCGGCGTGCAAGGAAACCCGTTTTGCCAAACGCATGTGCGGTAGATAGTTACCGCACATTCGCCAACGACTTGAAATCTAATGTCGCCCGCGCTGCCGCTAATCCCGTGCATCGGTTTAAACTGCGCCTTTGCGACGGTATATGTCGCATTGCCGTAAACCCGGCTGAAACCGGGGTTTGCGCTATAAGAAGTTGTCGCTTGGCGGCAAGGCCGGGCTGAAAACTGTCCTTACAATCCCCTCATCGCTCGCCAGTTTCAGGCGAGTGTTCCTCTTCAGGAGACTCCGATGTCCGTTGAGCACGCTGCGGTAGAACGCGCCGATTTCGACCAGGTAATGGTTCCCAACTACGCGCCAGCCGCTTTCATCCCTGTGCGTGGTGCCGGTTCCCGCGTTTGGGACCAGTCTGGCCGCGAGCTGATCGACTTCGCCGGCGGGATTGCCGTTAACGTATTGGGCCACGCGCACCCGGCGCTGGTCGGTGCCTTGACCGAACAGGCGAACAAGCTGTGGCACGTGTCCAACGTGTTCACCAATGAGCCGGCCCTGCGCCTGGCGCATAAGCTGATCGACGCCACGTTTGCCGAGCGCGTGTTCTTCTGCAACTCCGGCGCCGAAGCCAACGAGGCCGCTTTCAAGCTGGCCCGTCGCGTGGCCTTCGATCGTTTCGGTACCGAGAAGTACGAAATCATCGCCGCGCTGAACAGCTTCCACGGTCGCACCCTGTTCACTGTGAACGTCGGTGGCCAGTCGAAGTACTCCGACGGCTTCGGTCCTAAAATCACCGGCATCACCCACGTGCCTTACAACGACTTGGCGGCTTTGAAAGCGGCCATTTCCGGCAAGACCTGCGCCGTGGTGCTGGAACCAATCCAGGGTGAGGGCGGCGTGATGCCGGCCGAACTGGCCTACCTGCAAGGCGCCCGTGAGCTGTGCACCGAGCACAACGCGCTGCTGGTGTTCGACGAAGTGCAAACCGGCATGGGGCGCAGCGGCAAGCTGTTCGCCTACCAGCATTACGGCGTGACCCCGGACATCCTGACCAGCGCCAAGAGCCTGGGGGGCGGTTTCCCGATCGCGGCGATGCTGACCACTGAAGACCTGGCCAAACACCTGGTCGTCGGCACCCACGGCACTACTTACGGCGGTAACCCGTTGGCGTGTGCGGTAGCGGAAGCGGTCATCGACGTGATCAACACCCCGGAAGTGCTGAGCGGCGTCAACGCCAAGCACGACAAGTTCAAGGCGCGCCTGGAGCAGATCGGCGAGAAATACGGCCTGTTCACTCAGGTTCGTGGCCTGGGCCTGTTGATCGGTTGCGTGCTGAGCGAGGCTTGGAAAGGCAAAGCGAAAGACATTTTCAACGCCGCCGAGCGCGAAGGCCTGATGATCCTGCAAGCCGGCCCGGACGTGATTCGTTTCGCCCCGAGCCTGGTGGTTGAAGACGCGGACATTGATGCCGGCCTGGACCGTTTCGAACGCGCTGCGGCGAAACTGACGCAAGCCTGATAGACCCTTCGGCGCCTGAGCTTCAGGCGTCGATCCAAATTTTTATGCCGGACCAGATTCAATGTGGGAGCGGGCTTGCTCGCGAAAGCGGTGGGTCAGACAGCAGCAATGTCGACTGATACACCGCTTTCGCGAGCAAGCCCGCTCCCACATTAGTCCGGGTCGTATTTTTCCTATAAGAGTTTTTCGAGAAAGGAGTGACACCATGCTGGTGATGCGCCCCGCGCAAATGGCTGATCTGGGCGAGGTACAGCGTCTGGCTGCGGACAGCCCGATTGGTGTCACTTCCTTGCCGGATGACGTTGAACGCCTGAGCGACAAGATCGCCGCGAGCGAAGCCTCGTTTTCCGCTGAAGTCAGTTTCAACGGTGAAGAGAGCTATTTCTTCGTCCTCGAAGACAGTGCCACCGGCAAACTGGTGGGCTGCTCGGCGATCGTCGCGTCGGCTGGTTATTCCGAGCCGTTCTACAGTTTCCGTAATGAAACCTTCGTGCACGCCTCCCGCGAGCTGAAGATTCATAACAAGATCCACGTGCTCTCCCAGTGCCACGACTTGACCGGCAACAGCCTGCTGACCAGTTTCTACGTGAAGCCGGAGTTGGTCGGTTCGCCGTGGGCGGAACTCAATTCCCGTGGCCGCCTGTTGTTCGTGGCCAGCCATCCGGAGCGCTTTGCCGATTCCGTGGTGACCGAGATCGTCGGCTACAGCGATGAAAATGGCGACTCGCCGTTCTGGGATGCGATCGGTCGCAACTTCTTCGACCTCAACTACGCCGCTGCCGAGCGTCTGTGCGGCCTGAAGAGCCGGACCTTCCTCGCCGAACTGATGCCGCACTACCCGATCTACGTGCCATTGCTGCCGGACACCGCCCAAGAAGCGATGGGCCAGGTGCACCCACGTGCGCAGATCACCTTCGACATCCTGATGCGCGAAGGCTTCGAGACCGATCACTACATCGACATTTTCGACGGCGGCCCAACCTTGCACGCCCGCGTCTCAGGGATCCGTTCGATCGCCCAGAGCCGTGTGGTTCCGGTGAAGATCGGTGAGCCGGTCAAAGGCGCCGGTCGTCAGTACCTGGTGGCCAACGCCCAGTTGCAGGATTACCGCGCGGTATTGCTCGAGCTCGATTACGCGCCGGGCAAACCCGTGACCCTGGATCTGGAAGCGGCCGAAGCCCTGGGCGTCGGTGAAGGTGCCAGCGTGCGCTTGGTCGCGGTTTAAGCGTGCTTATAAAAGCTGAGAGTTTCGCGGGTGGCGCAAGCGGCCCGTTTGAGGAGATAGCATGATCGTTCGTCCCGTACGCAGCAGCGATTTACCCGCTCTGATCGACCTGGCCCGCAGCACCGGCACCGGCCTGACTACTTTGCCGGCCAACGAAGAACGTCTGGCCCATCGGGTCGGCTGGGCCGAGAAAACCTTTCGCGGCGAAGCCGGGCGGGGCGATGCGGACTACCTGTTCGTGCTCGAAGACGACAATGGCCGGGTGGTGGGGATTTCCGCCATTGCAGGCGCGGTCGGTATGC
The DNA here is from genome assembly GCF_044762525.1 of Pseudomonas sp. NPDC096950. Taxonomy (NCBI): domain Bacteria; kingdom Pseudomonadati; phylum Pseudomonadota; class Gammaproteobacteria; order Pseudomonadales; family Pseudomonadaceae; genus Pseudomonas; species Pseudomonas sp. NPDC096950. The sequence continues at coordinate 138,509 of NZ_JBIWEL010000016.1, forward strand.
GTGAGCCCTGGTACAACTTTCGGGTCGGCCTGACGGTCAGCGCCTCGCAAGAACTGAACATCTATCGGGAAATTCCGACGCTGTTCCTGGCCAACGACCTTACTGGCAACTCCGAGCTATGCTCGCTGTTCCTCCACGCCGATTACCGCAATGGCCTGAATGGCCGTCTGCTGGCCAAGGCGCGGATGTTGTTCATCGCCGAGTTCCCGGAGCTGTTCGGCAACAAGATCATTGCCGAGATGCGCGGTGTGTCCGATGACTCCGGGCGTTCGCCGTTCTGGGAAAGCCTGGGCCGGCACTTCTTCAAGATGGAGTTCAGCCAGGCGGATTACCTGACGGGTGTCGGCAACAAGGCATTCATCGCTGAACTTATGCCGAAATTCCCGTTGTACACCTGCTTCCTGTCGCCAGATGCGCGCAATGTGATCGGCCAGGTTCACCCGGACACCGAACCGGCCCTGTCCATGCTCAAGAGCGAAGGGTTCAGCTACCAAGGCTACGTCGATATCTTCGACGCCGGCCCATCGGTGGAGTGTGAAACCGGCAAGATCCGTGCGGTGCGCGACAGCCAGGCGCTGGTGCTGGCCATCGGTACGCCGGGGGATGACGCCACGCCTTTCCTGATTCACAACCGCAAGCGCGAAGACTGCCGGGTCACTGCCGCGCCAGCACGCTTCGCCGCCGGCACATTGGTGGTCGATCAACTGACCGCCAAACGCCTTCAACTCAACGCCGGTGATCAAGTGCGCGCCGTTCCGTTGTCCGCTGCTCGGGAGTCGAAATAATGAATTCGCTATACATCGCAGGTGAATGGCTGGCCGGTCAGGGTGAAGCTTTTCAATCGCTGAACCCGGTGACCCAGCAGGTGCTGTGGACCGGCGAAGGCGCCACCACCGCTCAGGTTGAATCCGCCGTGCAAGCCGCGCGTCAGGCGTTCCCGGGCTGGGCCCGTCGCACCCTCGACGAGCGCATCAGCGTATTGGAAGCCTTTGCCGTCGCCCTGAAAAACCACGCTGACGAACTGGCTCGCTGCATCGGTGAAGAAACCGGTAAACCCCTGTGGGAATCGGCAACTGAAGTCACCAGCATGGTCAACAAAATCGCGATCTCGGTGCAGAGCTACCGTGAACGTACCGGCGAGAAGAGCGGCCCGTTGGGTGACGCCACCGCCGTGCTGCGCCACAAACCACACGGTGTGGTCGCGGTGTTCGGTCCTTACAACTTCCCGGGTCACTTGCCGAACGGTCACATCGTCCCGGCGCTGCTGGCCGGTAACAGCGTGCTGTTCAAACCAAGCGAACTGACACCGAAAGTCGCCGAGCTGACGGTCAAGTGCTGGATCGAAGCCGGGCTGCCAGCGGGTGTGTTGAACCTGCTGCAAGGCGCTCGCGAAACCGGTATCGCCCTGGCGGCGAACCCGGGGATCGACGGTCTGTTCTTCACCGGTTCAAGCCGTACCGGCAATCACCTGCATCAACAATTCGCCGGTCGTCCGGACAAGATCCTCGCGCTGGAAATGGGCGGTAACAACCCATTGGTCGTCGACGAAGTGGCTGATCTGGATGCCGCCGTCTACACCATCATCCAGTCGGCATTCATTTCTGCCGGGCAGCGTTGCACCTGTGCCCGCCGCTTGCTGGTGCCGCAAGGCGCCTGGGGCGACACGTTGCTCGAGCGTCTGGTGGCGGTCAGCTCGACAATTGACGTCGGTGCGTTCGACCAGACGCCGGCACCGTTCATGGGCTCGGTGATTTCCCTTGGCGCTGCGAAAGCGTTGATGGATGCTCAGGAACACCTGTTGGCCACGGGCGCAGTCGCGCTGCTGGAAATGACTCAGCCTCAGGCTCAAGCCGCATTGCTGACTCCGGGGATTCTGGATGTCACCGCAGTGGCTGATCGTCCTGACGAAGAGCTGTTCGGTCCGTTGCTGCAGGTGATCCGCTACGCTGATTTTGAAGCGGCGATTGCTGAAGCCAACGACACCGACTATGGCCTGGCGGCTGGTTTGCTTTCGGATTCCGAAGCGCGTTATCAACAGTTCTGGCTGGAAAGCCGTGCCGGTATCGTCAACTGGAACAAACAACTGACCGGCGCCGCGAGCAGCGCGCCATTCGGCGGCGTCGGCGCCTCGGGCAACCACCGCGCCAGCGCCTACTACGCGGCGGATTACTGCGCATACCCGGTGGCGTCGCTGGAAACCCCGAGCCTGGTGTTGCCTGCGACCCTGACGCCTGGCGTGCGGATGGCGTAAAGCCTATTCGCGGGCAAGCCCGCTCCCACATTGGAATGCATTTTCCTGTGGGAGCGGGCTTGCCCGCGAAGGCCGCGCCTCGGTCATATTGAATTGTTACCTGATGCCTATAACAACAGATTCTTGTGGAGCCTCGCTGATGAAATCCTATGAAGTCAATTTTGACGGTCTAGTGGGGCCGACCCATAACTACGGCGGCCTGTCCTACGGCAACGTCGCGTCCCAGAGCAACAGCCAGCAGTCTTCGAACCCGAAGGAAGCGGCGTTGCAGGGTCTGGCAAAAATGAAAGCCCTGATGGAAATGGGCTTCCAGCAAGGCGTACTGGCACCGCAAGAACGCCCGGATGTCGCCGCTTTGCGCCGTTTGGGTTTCAGCGGCACCGATGCACAAGTGATCGAGCAGGCCGCTAAAGAGGCGATGCCGCTGCTGGTCGCCAGTTGCTCGGCGTCGAGCATGTGGGTGGCCAACGCCGCCACCGTCAGTCCGAGTGCCGACACCGCCGATGGCCGCGTGCATTTCACCGCCGCCAACCTGAACTGCAAATACCACCGCAGCATCGAACACCCGACCACCAGTCGCGTGCTCGGCGCGATGTTCGCTGACCAGAAGCACTTCGCGCACCACGCCGCTCTGCCGGCGGTGGCGCAGTTCGGCGACGAAGGCGCGGCCAACCACACCCGTTTCTGCCGTGAATATGGCGAAGCCGGCGTCGAGTTCTTCGTGTTCGGTCGAAGCGCGTTCGATAACCGTTACCCTGCACCGCAGAAATACCCGGCGCGCCAAACCCTCGAAGCCTCCCAGGCCGTTGCGCGTTTGCACGGTTTGAGCGATGACGGCGTGGTCTACGCCCAGCAGAACCCTTCGGTGATCGATCAGGGCGTGTTCCACAACGACGTGATCGCTGTGGGTAACGGTGAAGTTTTGTTCTATCACGAGGACGCGTTCCTCGACACCGAACAGATGCTGGCCGAACTTTCCGGAAAACTCGCCAAAGTCGGTGGGAAATTTCAGTCTGTGTGCGTACCGCGTTCGGCGGTCAGCGTAGAAGACGCGGTTCGGTCCTACCTGTTCAATAGCCAGCTGCTGTCGCGTCCTGACGGCTCCATGCTCTTGATCGTGCCGGAAGAATGCCGTGGCAACGAGCGTGTCTGGCAATACCTGCAAGGTTTGACCAGCTCTGGCGGGCTGATCCGTGAAGTGAAAGTCTTCGATCTGAAGCAGAGCATGCAGAACGGCGGTGGCCCGGCTTGCCTGAGACTTCGCGTGGCGCTCAATGAAACCGAACTGGCGGCGGTCAATCCAGGGGTTATCATGACGGCACCGTTGTACGGCACGCTGACTGAATGGGTCGACAAGCACTACCGCGACCGCATGACCGAAAACGATCTCGCGGACCCGCAATTGCTGCTTGAATGCCGGACGGCACTGGATGAACTGACGCAAATCCTTAAACTGGGCGCGGTTTATCCATTCCAGATCAATTAAAGGCTGGCGCTCCGAGCGCCGCTTTTATCTCCAAACGAGAGCGTAAAACACATGAGCGATACCCTGCAGCTGATCCTTGAAGACACCGACGGCACGCAACTGGAAACCTCCTGCACCCGCGTCGCGGTCCTGTGGCAAGGCAAAGAGCTGTGGATCCAGCAAGACGGCCGCGGCCAATTGCTGATCGGCGTGGACGTCGAAGAAGGCGATGCCGAATACGCAAACCTGCTGCTGCGCCCATTGGCGACTAATCTGGTAAGTCTGCAACTGGAAATGGAACCGGCCGAAGTCGGTGACGAAGACCACGTGCACGGCCCGGATTGCGCACACGACCACTAAGGAAACCGCTCTATGCTCGCCCTCGGCAAACTGCTTGAACTGACCCTCGCCGGCCGCGAACCGGCGGAGAAGACTCAACTGACTGTCGAAGGCGTGCGGATGCGCTGGTTGAGCGAAGGTGCGCTGGAAGTCCGGCCACCTGAAGCTCGCGACAATGGCCTGGACTTGCTGCTGTCAGCGGGGATCCACGGCAACGAAACAGCGCCGATCGAGTTGCTCGATCGCCTGTTGCATGACATCGCCCGCGGCGACCTGAAGCCGCGCGCACGCATTCTGTTCCTGTTCGGTAACCCCGAGGCCATCCGCCGCGGCGAGCGTTTTATCGAGCAGGACGTCAATCGGCTGTTCAACGGCCGTCACGAACAAAGCAGCGGTTCCGAAGCCCTGCGCGCCTGTGAACTGGAGCGACTGGCGGCGAGTTTTTTCAGCCTGCCGGACCGCGAGCGTCTGCACTACGACCTGCACACCGCGATTCGAGGCTCGAAAATCGAGCAGTTCGCGCTGTACCCGTGGAAAGAAGACCGCCAGCATTCACGCGTGGAACTGGCTCGCCTGCGCGCCGCCGGCATGGAAGCGGTGCTGCTGCAGAACAAGCCGTCCATCGTGTTCAGCTCCTACACCTACGACAAGCTCGGTGCCGAGTCCTTTACCCTCGAGTTGGGCAAGGCCAGGCCCTTCGGGCAGAACGCCGGAGTCAATGTCGACCTGCTGGAAACCCGCCTCAAACAGATCATCGAAGGCAACGAACCGCCGTTGGGCGAAGCGTCGCTGGATGGTTTGCAGCTGTTCAGCGTGGCGCGGGAAATCATCAAGCACAGCGACAGCTTCCGCTTGAACCTGCCAGCGGACATCGAGAACTTTTCGGAATTGGAAGTGGGTTACGTGCTGGCTGAAGACATCGCCCAGACCCGCTGGATCATCGAAGAGAAGGGCGCCCGGATCATCTTCCCGAACCCCAAGGTGAAAAACGGCCTGCGTGCCGGCATCCTGATTGTGCCGGCCACCGACGAAAACCTCGCTTAAGCACAACACAAAACAATGTGGGAGCGGGCTTGCTCGCGAAAGCGGTAGATCAGTCAACAAAGTAGTCGACTGACACACCGCTTTCGCGAGCAAGCCCGCTCCCACATTTGATTTGGGTGAATTCAAAGATCCCACCCAAACCACAGGATTGTCGTTTTAGACCGCTACCGCGCGCGGCTCATTGCGACGCAAAGCACGCATCTTGTGCAGCGTATCCGCACAGGTCTTCGCCGCTTCCTGGCCCTTGTGCACAAAATGCTCGAAGAAGAACTTCTGATGTTCTTCACCCGCATGGAAGTGGTGCGGGGTCAGGACGACCGAGAACACCGGCACTTCGGTTTCCAGCTGAACCTGCATCAGGCCGCTGATCACCGATTGGGCGACGAATTCGTGACGGTAGATCCCGCCGTCCACCACCAAACCTGCGGCAACGATACCGGCATAACGGCCGGATTTGGCCAGCAGCTTCGCGTGCAGCGGAATTTCAAAGGCGCCGCCGACTTCGAAGAAATCGATATCCGATTCCTGATAGCCCTGGGCGATCATTTCGGCGACGAAGCCTTTACGGCTCTGGTCGACGATTTCCTTGTGCCAGCAGGCCTGGATGAACGCGACGCGCTCGCCCTGATGGTTTTTGCTTTTGCTATCGATTGCGGTGGGTTGCATGTTCTGGTTCCTGTTTGTGTGAAAAACAGGGCTTATGAATCGAATGGGATTTAAGGGTACGCGCGCTCGCAAAAATGCGTGCAAACGGCCCTTTGGCGCCAATCCCGTTCTCTCTTCATCCGGACTATGACCGTCGGCCCCGGGATCACACCGGGTCTGCTGACCTTGCCGCCAGCCACCGCCGAAGCCGTGCTGTCACCAAGCGCTCGCGGGCTATGCGCATTGCGCGCAATTACCGCCGGTGGGGAGTTGCACCCCGCCCTGAGAACGTTTTGCCGCCAGATTGTTTGGCGGCGCCGCTTTTTTACCACATATTTCCAGCCTGCGCATGGCTGCTTTCTGATGATTGATATCGGATTTTTCGAAGGTGAGAAGCGACTTTTCCTCGCCCAAGGGTTGATTATTCGTCGGCATGACCGCAGTAATTCCACTTGGAAAATGATTTCCCCTGATTACCGAGGCCAGATTTATGAGCGTTATCGATCTTCGCAGCGACACCGTCACCCAACCGACCGCCGGGATGCTTGACGCGATGGCCAAGGCGGCCACGGGTGACGACGTTTATGGTGAAGATCCGACGGTCAATCGTCTGGAAGTCGAACTGGCAAAACGGCTGGGTTTTGCCGCCGCGCTGTTCGTGCCGACGGGCACCATGAGTAACTTGCTGGGCCTGATGGCGCACTGCGAGCGCGGTGAGGAATACATCGTCGGCCAGCAAGCCCACACCTATAAGTACGAAGGTGGTGGCGCGGCGGTGCTCGGCTCGATCCAGCCGCAGCCGCTGGAAGTGCAGGCCGATGGCTCGCTGGACCTGGCTCACGTGGCCGCCGCGATCAAACCCGACGACTTTCATTTCGCCCGCACCCGTTTACTCGCCCTGGAAAACACCATGCAGGGCAAGGTTCTGCCATTGGAATATCTGGCCCGGGCGCGCACCTTCACTCGCGAACACGGCCTGGTCTTGCACCTGGACGGCGCGCGTCTCTACAACGCCGCGGTCAAACTGGGTGTCGATGCCCGGGAAATCACTCAACACTTTGATTCGGTGTCGGTCTGCCTGTCCAAAGGCCTGGGTGCGCCCGTTGGGTCGGTGTTGTGTGGTTCGGTCGAGTTCATCGCCAAGGCGCGCCGTCTGCGCAAAATGGTCGGCGGCGGTATGCGCCAGGCCGGCATCCTTGCCGCGGCAGGGTTGTATGCTCTGGATCACAACGTTCAGCGTCTGGCTGACGACCACGCCAATGCGCAATTTCTGGCTGAAGGTTTGCGTCAGGCCGGTTACGACGTCGAGCCGGTGCAGACCAATATGGTTTACGTCGCAATGGGCGACAGGGCCGAGGCGATCAAGGCATTCGCAGGCGAGCGCGGCATCAAGCTGAGCGCTGCCGGCCGTCTGCGGATGGTCACGCACATGGACGTCAGCCGCGCACAAATTGAGCAGGTCATCGCTACATTCGTCGAGTTTTCGCGCAACTGACAGCGTTAGCCGTCCAATTGACCGTTTCTATCGTATAAACACGCTGTACCCCGCGCGCAGGGCCGATATAATGCGGCCCTTTGCCGTCGCTTCGTCTGTTGACGTTTTGCACAGGCCTTTGGCCGCAGCCTCCGTGGAAGAACCTAAAGAAAATCGCAGAAAACCCAGAACCCTTCCTTCGCTTCATCGAAGAGCAAGGCCACACCCGTGTAGCCTCCAGCTCTTTGATTCCGGGCAACGACCCAACCCTGCTGTTCACTAACGCGGGGATGAACCAGTTCAAGGACTGCTTCCTGGGCCAGGAAAAACGTGCGTACACCCGTGCGACCAGCAGCCAGAAATGCGTGCGCGCCGGTGGCAAGAACAGTGACCTGGAAAACGTCGGTTATACCGCTCGTCACCACACGTTCTTCGAAATGCTGGGTAACTTCAGCTTCGGTGACTATTTCAAGCACGATGCGATCACCTACGCCTGGACCTTCCTGACCGGTGTCCTGAAACTGCCCAAGGAAAAACTCTGGGTAACCGTCTATGCCACGGATGACGAGGCCTATGACATCTGGACCCAGCAGATCGGTGTGCCGGCCGAGCGCATGATTCGCATCGGCGACAACAAAGGCGCTCCGTACGCGTCCGACAACTTCTGGACCATGGGCGATACCGGCCCGTGCGGTCCTTGCACCGAGATTTTCTACGATCACGGCGACCACATCTGGGGCGGCCCACCGGGTTCGCCGGAAGAAGATGGCGACCGTTACATCGAGATCTGGAACAACGTGTTCATGCAGTTCAACCGCACCGCCGACGGCGTGTTGCATCCTCTGCCAGCACCGTCGGTAGACACCGGCATGGGCCTGGAGCGGATCAGTGCGGTGATGCAGCACGTTCATTCCAACTATGAAATCGACCTGTTCAAGAACCTGCTGAGCGCTTCGGCCCAGGCGATTGGTTGCAGCAATGACGACCAGTCTTCGCTCAAGGTGGTTTCCGACCACATCCGTTCGTGCGGTTTCCTGATTGCCGACGGCGTGTTGCCGTCCAACGAAGGTCGCGGCTATGTACTGCGCCGGATCATTCGTCGCGCGTGCCGTCACGGTAACAAACTGGGCGCTACCGGTAGCTTCTTCTACAAGATCGTCGCGGCGCTGGTTGCCGAGATGGGCGAAGCGTTCCCGGAACTCAAGCAGCAGCAAGCCAACATCGAGCGCGTGCTCAAGGCTGAAGAAGAGCAGTTCTCCAAGACCCTGGAGCATGGCCTGAAGATTCTCGAGCAGGATCTGCTGGAACTCAAAGGCACCGTGGTGCCGGGCGACGTGGTGTTCAAGCTGTACGACACCTACGGTTTCCCGATGGACCTGACCGCTGACATCGCCCGCGAACGCAACCTGACCGTCGACGAAGTCGGCTTCGAACGCGAAATGGAAGCCCAGCGCGTGCGTGCCCGTTCGGCCAGTTCGTTCGGCCTGGACTACAACACCCTGGTCAAGGTTGACGTCGCGACCGAGTTCACCGGTTACAAGGCCACCAGCGGTTCGGCGAAGATTGTCGCTATCTATAAAGATGGCCTGTCGGTTGACGTATTAAGTGAAGGCGAAGAGGGCGTGATCGTCCTCAATCAGACGCCTTTCTACGCTGAGTCCGGCGGTCAGATCGGCGATTGCGGTTATCTGCAGGCCGGTAGCAGCCGTTTCGACGTGCGCGATACCACCAAGACTGGCGGTGCTTTCCTGCACCACGGCGTGGCGGTGTTGGGCAGCCTGACTATTGGCGCGCCGGTTGAGACTCATGTCGATGCCGAAGTGCGTCACGCCACGTCGCTGAACCACTCGGCGACGCATTTGCTGCACGCGGCATTGCGCCAGGTGCTGGGCGAACACGTTCAGCAGAAAGGTTCGTTGGTCGACAGTCAGCGCCTGCGCTTCGACTTCAGCCACTTTGAAGCGATCAAGCCTGAGCAGTTGAAGGCGCTGGAAGACATCGTCAACGCCGAGATTCGCAAGAACTCCGCGGTTGAAACCGAAGAAACCGATATTGAAACCGCCAAGCAAAAAGGCGCCATGGCGCTGTTTGGCGAGAAGTACGGCGACAACGTGCGCGTGCTGAGCATGGGCGGCGATTTCTCCGTCGAGCTGTGCGGTGGCATCCACGCCAACCGTACCGGCGACATCGGCCTGCTGAAAATCATCAGCGAAGGCGGTGTGGCTTCCGGCGTGCGTCGTATCGAAGCGGTCACCGGTGCTGCGGCGCTGGCATACTTGAACGCTGCGGAAGAACAACTCAAGGAAGCGGCCAACCTGGTCAAGGGCAGCCGCGACAACCTGATCGACAAGCTGTCGGCTGTGCTGGAGCGCAACCGTCTGCTGGAGAAGCAACTCGAGCAGTTGCAGGCCAAGGCAGCCAGCGCGGCGGGCGACGATCTGTCGGCTTCTGCCCTGGATGTCAAAGGCGTGAAAGTGCTGGCCGTGCGTCTGGACGGTCAGGACGGCAAGGCGCTGCTGGCGCTGGTCGATCAATTGAAGAACAAACTCGGCCGCGCAGTGATCCTGCTCGGCAGTGTCCATGAGGAAAAGGTCGTTCTGGTTGCAGGCGTAACCAAAGACCTGACTGGCCAACTCAAAGCCGGTGATTTGATGAAGCAAGCCGCTGCGGCAGTGGGCGGGAAGGGCGGTGGTCGTCCGGACATGGCGCAGGGCGGTGGTGTAGACGCCGGCGCGCTGGACGCAGCATTGGCCCTGACCGTTCCATTTGTAGAGCAGGGTTTATAAGGCGGTTTGCCGAACCCGTGGTCTAGTGACGGGTTCGGCAACTGTTTGAGATTATTGGGCGCCCTTCATGGGCAGAGGCGGCTTTGAAATGGCTTTGATCGTACAGAAATTTGGAGGCACCTCGGTCGGCACTGTCGAGAGAATCGAGCAGGTCGCCGACAAGGTTAAGAAATTCCGCGATGCCGGCGATGACCTGGTGGTTGTGCTGTCTGCAATGAGCGGCGAGACCAACCGTCTGATCGATCTGGCCAAGCAAATCAGTGGCGACGGTCAGCCGGTTCCTCGTGAGCTGGACGTGATTGTTTCCACCGGTGAGCAGGTGACGATTGCCCTGCTGGCCATGGCGCTGATCAAGCGCGGCGTGCCAGCGGTGTCCTACACCGGCAATCAGGTACGGATTCTGACGGACAGCGCGCACAATAAAGCGCGTATCTTGCAGATTGATGACCAGAAGATTCGCGGTGATCTGAAGGCGGGTCGTGTGGTGGTTGTCGCCGGTTTCCAGGGCGTCGACGAGCACGGCAACATCACGACCCTCGGTCGTGGCGGCTCCGACACCACCGGCGTGGCGCTGGCAGCGGCCTTGAAGGCTGACGAATGCCAGATCTACACCGATGTGGACGGCGTCTATACCACCGACCCACGCGTGGTGTCCGTGGCCCAGCGCCTGGACAAGATTACCTTTGAAGAGATGCTGGAAATGGCCAGCCTCGGTTCCAAGGTGTTGCAGATCCGTGCGGTGGAATTCGCCGGCAAGTACAACGTTCCGCTGCGCGTACTGCACAGCTTCAAGGAGGGTCCG
>NZ_JBIWEL010000016.1:149324-155425 GCF_044762525.1 Pseudomonas sp. NPDC096950
AACAGCCGATCATTTCCGGCATCGCTTTCAACCGCGATGAAGCCAAGCTGACCATCCGTGGCGTGCCAGACACCCCGGGTGTTGCGTTCAAGATTCTTGGGCCGATCAGTGGCGCGAACATCGAAGTCGATATGATCGTGCAGAACGTTGCGCACGATAACACCACCGACTTCACCTTCACCGTGCACCGCAATGACTTCCAGGCCGCGCAAACCGTGCTGGAAAACACCGCTCGCGAGATCGGTGCCCGTGAGGTCGTGGGGGACATCAAGATCGCCAAGGTTTCGATCGTCGGTGTCGGCATGCGTTCGCACGCCGGTGTGGCCAGCCGCATGTTTGAATCCCTGGCCAAGGAAAGCATCAACATCCAGATGATCTCGACCTCGGAAATCAAAGTCTCCGTTGTGATCGAAGAGAAGTACCTGGAACTGGCTGTGCGCGCTCTGCACACGGCTTTCGAACTGGACGCGCCGGCCCGTCAGGGCGAGTGATGCGTTTGCCGAAGGGCGCGGTCTGACCGCGCCCTTCGTCTTTTTTGAATAGCGCGACCCAGGAACTGTTCTTTTGCTCGCGCTGGTCAATACTCAGGCATGTAGGGCTGCGATCGTAACGGTTGTAGGTCGAGTGCCTTTTTTTTGCAGACTGTTGTCCCTGAACTGTAATGCGTGAGGAGAAAGGTATGCTGATTCTGACTCGTCGGTGCGCAGAAAGCCTGATTATTGGTGATGGCGAAATCACTGTGACCGTGCTCGGCGTCAAAGGAAATCAAGTGCGTATTGGCGTTAACGCACCGAAAGAGGTTGCTGTTCACCGTGAGGAAATCTACTTACGGATCAAGAAAGAGAAGGACGACGAACCAAGCCATTAATTTTTATCGTTTTTTATGTTTGCAAACGGGGAAAAGGTTGGTTAAGATACGCCCCGTGTTGCGGAGAGCTGGCCGAGTGGCCGAAGGCGCTCCCCTGCTAAGGGAGTACACCTCAAAAGGGTGTCGGGGGTTCGAATCCCCCGTTCTCCGCCATTATTTGCGTAGTACGTTGTAATCTGGCTTCTTCGGTAAGTTGTTGAAATTACTAGAAAAAGTGTTTGACATAGAGATTAGACGGCCTATAATGCGCGGCAACAAATGCACTCGTAGCTCAGCTGGATAGAGTACTCGGCTACGAACCGAGCGGTCACAGGTTCGAATCCTGTCGAGTGCACCATTTAAGAGTTGTTTGCAGTAATGCGAGCAACTTTGCTTCAGCCAGTTGTGGTCTGGTTTAAAAACACAAAATGCACTCGTAGCTCAGCTGGATAGAGTACTCGGCTACGAACCGAGCGGTCACAGGTTCGAATCCTGTCGAGTGCACCAAACACCAAAAAGCCCGCGTTTAACGCGGGCTTTTTGCCGTCTGGGATTTGGCTTTTCCTTTCACGCATCCTCTTTCATCAAAATCGACGTGAGCACTTCGGCCTCGCTTGAGGTCATACCGGTAGCTCGTGGCCGAATTGCGAATACTGATCTTGTCCGGTTTGCCGAGCGCGCTTTCGACGTCCTGCTGATTCATGCCGGCAATGACACGCTGATTGATGATCGCTTCGCGTCGTTGCCTGGCGTCGATCAGGTTTCCACATTTGTCCTCGGATTGACCAACAACGGTTAGCTCTCTCCTTTTTGCGTGTGTGTCTGATGTTTCCCGTGCAGTGGCTTCGGGCATGACCGCAACGATGGTGCCTGGCATGAATGGGCGCACATCCTGACGTGAAAGGTGCTCTCCGGCCCTGCAGCTCATTGTGGTGAAGGTAATGCGTCCGTCAGGTGCCTCGCATCGGTGAATGGTGGCGGCAAACGCCTTGGGTGGCAGGTAGAGCAGGGTAGCCAGTAAAAGAAGATGTGTGTTCGATGGCATATGGCGTCCTCCATGACGTCTGACCAGAAGGGTAGTCGCTACATTTTCGGGCTGCGGTGTGTTTTCTTTTCAGGATAAGTCGTCGCAGTTTGATGGATAAGGGCAGCGCTCAGGTTTGTCTTGCAAGCGCTTGTTTCAACCACGATTTTTTAACGTTTTAAACCGTCAGGCGGTGTATCATTGCGCCCGTCAGCCCCGCCGGGGCTTGTGGAAAACCTCCATGGACTTACCCAGTAGTTACTCAGTACCCCGTTTTTCCAATCATGAATTGACTGATTGATCCTTCCGGCGTGCCCCGCTGCTGGGAGTGGAGTTCGCCTATGTCCGAAGTTGAAGTAAAGAAAACGCAGGAAAGCTTGCAGGACCGCCTCGCTCAAGTCGTTGAGCTGTTGCAGCGTCAGCGTGTGGTCGAAGACCTGACGCATCGCCAGGAAGGTCCGCATCACGACCGGGTCGAGAACCTGGTTCACCGGCAAAACCTCGTCGAGCTGCAACGCAAGCTCGATGATCTGCACTCCGCCGACGTTGCCTACATTCTTGAAGCCTTGCCGCTGGACGATCGTCTGACGCTCTGGCAACTGGTCAAGGCTGATCGTGACGGCGACATCCTTCTCGAAGTATCCGATTCGGTTCGTGAAACGCTGATCGCCGACATGGACGATCACGAGCTCCTGGCTGCGGCCAAGGACATGGACGCCGACGAACTCGCTGACCTGGCCTCCGAGCTGCCGCGAGACGTCGTCCATGAGCTGATGGAAACCCTTGATGGCCAGCAGCGTGAGCGCGTTCGCTCCGCGTTGTCCTATGACGAGGAGCAAGTCGGTGCGCTGATGGACTTCGAGATGGTGACGATCCGTGAGGATGTCAGTCTCGAAGTGGTCCTGCGTTATCTGCGTCGCCTGAAAGAGTTGCCGGGTCATACGGACAAACTGTTCGTGGTCGACTACGACGGCGTGCTCAAGGGCGTGTTGCCGATCAAGCGGTTGCTGGTCAACGATCCAGAAAAACAGGTTGCTGATGTCATGGCCAGCGATCCGGTGAGTTTCCACCCGGACGAAGATGCCTACGATGCGGCCCAGGCGTTCGAACGTTACGACTTGATCTCTGCGCCTGTGGTCGACAAGAACGGCAAGCTGATCGGCCGTCTGACCATTGATGAAATGGTCGACCTGATTCGTGAAGAGAGCGAAAACGAAGTTCTCAACATGGCAGGTCTGCGCGAAGAAGAAGATATTTTCGCTTCAGTCTGGAAATCCTTGCGTAACCGCTGGGCCTGGCTGGCGGTGAACCTGATTACCGCGTTTGTGGCGTCCCGGGTAATCGGTCTGTTTGAAGGCTCCATCGAGAAGCTGGTGGCGCTCGCGGCATTGATGCCGATCGTGGCGGGTATTGGCGGTAACTCAGGCAATCAGACGATCACCATGATCGTTCGGGCCATGGCGCTGGACCAGGTCAGCACGGGCAATACATCGCGCCTGATGCGCAAAGAGCTCGCGGTAGGTTTGATCAACGGCTTGGTCTGGGGCGGTGTGATTGGTGTAGTCGCGTATCTGCTGTATGGCAGTTGGTCCCTGGGTGTGGTGATGACGGCGGCAATGACGCTGAACCTGCTGTTGGCGGCATTGGCCGGGGTGTTGATTCCCATGACCTTGGCGCGCATGGGGCGGGATCCGGCAATGGGTGCCAGCGTGATGATCACGGCCATGACCGACAGTGGCGGGTTCTTTATCTTCCTGGGGTTGGCGACAATCTTCCTGCTCTGATTCGTATCTCAAGACCCGCCAAATTGGCGGGTTTTTTTATGTCTCAAATTCAAGGCAAAAAAAAGCCAGCGATTATGCTGGCTTGAATTTTTTTGGGTGACTCAGGACGCGTCTGCGGCCATTTCAGCGTCATGGGCAATCAGCGAAACAAGAGCATTCTGCTGACGGTGGGAGAGTTGGCGGAAACGTTGCAGCAGTTCACGTTCGTGCAACGACAGCTCCGGACTGTCCAGGCGCATGCTCAGCTCTTCGCCCAGTGCACCTTCCTGAATAAGACTCTGCTCAAGGCGCGCAATGATCTCGGAGTTCATGCTGCGATGATGATTGCGAGCCACCTCGGCAATGCGTTCACGCATTACGACTCGCAGACGTACGACGAACTTGTCAGCCGTACGGCTGGAATAAATTGCCTGTTTCAATGGGCGCATATATTTAACCGGTTAGTTCAGGGGAGCGGTTCTCGGGATTGGCCGCAGGATGTCTGATAGGACAAGCACTCTGGCCAAATGTTCAACCTGAATTGATAGAGGCTCGCATCATGCCTCAAAGTAGCCAGTTCATTGGCGTCAATTCTGTGACAAATATTGAACTGGATAAAGGCGTTATGCCAGCACCAATTATCAGAAATGCGGACTGGTTTGAAAAGTTTGCCCAGGTCCGTGTTCCTGGCCGCGTCCTCTTGCCCTGCGGGTGATGTCCAAAGACGCCTGGAGGTGCATGCTATGCGGATTCGATCATCGTTCCATACCTTGTATAGGATAGTGGCAAATGGCCGATTTACTAGAGGCGAACCGTAGTGCGGGGTGATTTCGGGATGGATGGCAGATTGATTTATCTGATGGGTCCTTCCGGGTCGGGCAAAGACAGCCTCATTCAGGCGGCTCGTGAATCCTTGCAAGCGCTGGGCTGCGAAGTCGTGCGGCGGGTTATCACGCGTTCGGCTGAGTCCGTGGGCGAGGATGCCGTGGGGGTTTCTCCCGCAGAGTTCGAGCGGCGCAGGGAGGAGGGGGGCTTTTCGCTTTCGTGGTGTGCCAATGGCCTGGCTTACGGTATCCCCGTCGAAATTAATCAGTGGCTACACAATGGCCGTCATGTGCTGGTCAATGGCTCCCGAGGGCATTTACCCGTCGCGCTGAAGCAGTATCCCGAGTTGGTACCAGTGTTGCTGACGGTCAAGGACGAAGTATTGCGCGAGCGCTTGTTGCGGCGGGGGCGTGAGAGTCTGGAAGAAATTGAAGCCAGGATTCGGCGCAATGGACTATTTGTAGCTGATGGCTCGAGCGGCGATATGCTTGTCCATCGGCTTGATAACTCCGGCGACCTGACCGTTACGGTCAATAATCTTTTGAGCCTGCTTAAGCTCAGCGTAAAACCGGATCAAATTTGATTCGTCGCCCGACGATCAGTGCCAGCACAAACAGCGTACCAAACACGCCGAAGGCAATCAGGGGCAGGGTGAGCGCCGCTTCCTGAGTTAAACAAAGATGAAGAATGCCGCTCAACAGGGCCAGGATAAAAAATCCAGCGGCTGATTTGGACATGCGATGCTCCTGGTGGTGGATTCAAAATACCAATCGTTCGGAAGAAGCGGTCTGTAGCAGGTCAGGTTGTTGGTCCGCTTCCTGATTTACAAAAACGTGTTGATCGCTCATGACCGCCAATTGAGGGGCTTTCTGCAGCTGCAGGTAATGAGGCATGCGCTGGGTAACTACTTGAGCCTCACCCTTAGGCACAAATTGAAAGCCAAGCAACACAGCCAGAGCGATCGCATTCGAGAGTAAAAGGGTGCCGTTCATGGGTTGGTCTCCACTGTTCTTGGTGAACAGTGGAAGCAGTCCGCATGCCAAGAGTCTAACGGCTATTAAATCGTTTAAAAACAATGATTTATGCTTGTATCGCTGAAAGGCATCAGTGCAATTTGCAATGATGGCGTTTTGAGGTGATGCAATTTGCACGGTGTCGGTCGTGCGAATGCCTGGAGCTTTTGCCTACACTTAAAAAGCCTAAGGACGACATGACAAAAGCAGGCCTGCCCGTTAACATGCTCGCCGTCCATCGCACCGCGGTCCTCGCGGGCGACTTGTGTCTCAGTAGCTCAATTGGATAGAGCATCCCCCTCCTAAGGGGAAGGTTGGCAGTTCGAACCTGCCCTGGGACACCATTTCACTTCATGTCCGCTTCCTTCAGCTCGAATTCTCTTTCTGGAATCCTAGTCTCCGCCTGTGTGGATGAGTTTCTGTGGCTGCCTTTCGAGAGCTCTGAGTATCTCTTCTATATAGAGGCGCTTCTTTAGGGGGGTGAGCTGTTTTCCGGCGTTATGCAACTTATTGATAGAAAAGCCAAATCAGTGCTTGACGGCAGATTCTGGAAGTCTATAATTCGCCCCACTTCCGGCGCAGTCGAAACGGAAAACTCCTTGGTAAACAAAGAGTTACGCAGGTTTCGG
>NZ_JBIWEL010000017.1:0-149804 GCF_044762525.1 Pseudomonas sp. NPDC096950
TACTTGAAAGTGCTGCAGCGCGAGCAACTCGGTTCGTGGAAAGAACGTACCGACCTCGAGCTGGAACTGAACAAGTGGATCCGCCAGTACGTGGCCGACCAGGAAAACCCAAGCGCCGAAGTCCGTGGCCGTCGTCCGCTGCGTGCCGCCCAGATCGTCGTCAGCGATGTCGAAGGCGAGCCTGGCTGGTACCGCGTCAGCCTGAACGTGCGTCCGCACTTCAAGTACATGGGTGCCGATTTCACCCTGTCGCTGGTTGGCAAGCTGGACAAAGAGTAAGCGGAGCTAACTCATGACTGGATACGGCAGCCTTTTCGAACGCCTGGGTGGCGACGCGGAAAAACGCGTCGGCTGGAGCCGCGAGGTCTCCGCCATGGCGTCCGTGGCTGCCCATCTGGCCAAGATGCTCAGCACCCGTGCGGGCAGCGTGCAAACGCTGTCCGATTACGGGCTACCCGATCTCAATGACATGCGTCTGAGCCTGCACGACTCCCTGAGTCAGGCCCGTCTGGCCATCGAAAATTTCATCGAAGCCTACGAGCCGCGCCTGAGCAATGTGCGTGTCATTTCCCTGCCGCGTGACCACGATCAACTTCGCCTGTCCTTCAGCATCGAAGGCCTGCTGGAAGTTGATGGTTTCAAGCGTCAGGTCAGTTTCGCCGCGCGCCTGGATGGCAGCGGTCAAGTGAAGGTCACTTAAGGAGATTCGTATGTCCGGCAAACCCGCAGCACGCGTCACCGACCCCACCGCTTGCCCGCTCCCCGGCCACGCCACCAACCCGATCGCCGCCGGTTCCGGCGACGTGTTCTTCGACGGCCTCCCGGCCGCCCGCCAAGGCGACGCCTCGGCGTGTGGTGGTGCGATGGTCGGTGGGTTGGCCACGACGGTTTTGATTAATGGTAAAGCGGCGGCGACTGTGGATTCCGTTGGGACCCACGGCAATAAGGTTGTTGCCGGGTCCGGGACGGTGATTATTGGGAATTCGCATTCGGCGGTGCCGTTTGTGGCGCCGTTGCCGGTGGTAATTCCCGGAGTATTTAATCGTGTTTTTTCTTTTCAGACAGTCGATGGACAGTCTGTAGCTAATTTGAATTACAGGATGGTATCCGAAAGCGGATTACAGAAAGCCGGATGCTCATCGGCGGCCGGGGACACTGGCTGTTTTTCCACCGGTAAGCAAAGCGAAATAGTCACTATCTACGTTTCTTCGGAGTAACAACGTGGAAACTACTATTGTCGTCGACGGTATCGCTCATGTTTTCGAGACTTCCGAAGGGAAGACTGAACTGAAAATACAAGCGGAAACTACCCCTAGTGAGGATAAGAAGCCCAAAGAGCTTCCGATTCCTAAGGTCTGGTTGGTAACGCGAGGTAATGGAGTGCCACTTTTTGCTCTAAAGCCTGCGCCGACCGATATTCAATTTAAAATTCTGACTGCTGAAAAGCTATATGAAGCAAAGCGCCAATGGTTTGAGCCGTTGGCCGATAATTACCGGGAAAAGATTTGGATCAATCCCGAATCTCTAATAGTTGGCTCCGAGTCTTACAGTGCTTATAAACATGTTGCTTGGGCGCAGCTTATAAAATTCGCGATCGTGGATCGTATGTCCATTAGCTTTGCGCCGACTATGCCTGGTGATTGGAAGCATAGTGCCGAAGGCGGAGCAGGCTTTGTATTGGTAATGATGGAGGGCGAACCCTACTGGGCAGATGCCATTGGACAGATCCCGTTCGCTACTGACACATACCGCCTGTATCTGGAAGAAACCAAGCAACCTGAAGCATCTATTCTGAAGACGGTTGATACTGGTATTAAGTACGGAGATGGTCTTCCTATTTTTCCTAAGGAGGATCTAACTAATGAATATGATAACTATATGGTGCTCCGTGGCGCACTTTGGGCATCTGAAAACTTTGAAGTTCATGTTGAAACGATAAGGGTTTTTGCGGGGCGCATGGGATATCGAGAAAGAATAGTAACGAGCACCTTGTATCGCGGTGCATCAGATCAGAAGTTGCGAAGTGCCATAACACAGGGTTCGGTAGATAAGTATGGGGTGTGGAAAAGATGATGATGAGGATAGCGGCAGGTTTACTCGTCCATTTTTTTGCGTGCGTGATTTATGTGGTTCTTAACTACTATGGTGTTTCTCTATACAAGTATATGTTTGGTGGGCTGACCTCCCGTGGGGTATCCATTGGAATAGCCATGTATTTGATTTTCTATTTGTTCATTGTTGTAAATTTAATTGTAGCGCTGGTTACGAAAATTTCGATTAAATTGATTGTGCTTTGTTTTATGATGACGGCGATATTGATCTATTTGTTACCTCTTTATCCGGTTCGTGCATTTGCGTACAGCATACTGACTGGCGGTTTAACCGCGTTGGCA
Organism: Pseudomonas sp. NPDC096950; assembly: GCF_044762525.1. Taxonomy (NCBI): domain Bacteria; kingdom Pseudomonadati; phylum Pseudomonadota; class Gammaproteobacteria; order Pseudomonadales; family Pseudomonadaceae; genus Pseudomonas; species Pseudomonas sp. NPDC096950. The sequence continues at coordinate 2,394 of NZ_JBIWEL010000017.1, forward strand.
ATATTTGTTTCAAGAAAGGTGGACGAATTAATATTACAGCGAAGTGGAAAATGAGAACTGAAGTATTTGAAGAGGGCAAAGTCCTCACCATTTTCCAAGCCAATTTTTTCAGGGCAGCACTCTGGTCACCGCTCTTGGTGATGGTGGCTTTGACACTGCTTGAGCAGGGCAACGAATACGCAGCGGTTCTGGACTGGCAACAAATGCTGTTGATCTACGTCCTCACATTCGGCATCCCGGCCTACATTGCCTTTGCCCTGTGGGCAACGCGAGCACTGAACGGAAAAACCGAACAGCAGATTTTGAAAAGTGTGTGGCGCGCACCGCTGACGTTCATCCCTTTTTACGCCTCTCCGTGGGTGATTTACGGGTTGGTCTTTGTGCTTCTGGGGAATCTCGCCGGGTTCCCGATGATGTTTGGCTGGCTGGCTTTTTTACCGTACCTGCTCATTGTCGGTTACGTGGTTTCCGGTCTGACAGTCGCGCTCTACAGGACAGTTTTTTCATGAGATTCAATACCAGGCAGGTAACCCGTGTCCTTTAACCACTACTACCAAAGCGAACTCACCGCACTTCGCCAGTTGGGTCGTCGATTCGCCGAGCGTAGCCCGGCGTTGGCGCCTTTCCTGGGTCAGGCCGGGCGGGATCCGGACGTGGAGCGGTTGCTGGAAGGTTTTGCATTCCTGACCGGCCGCCTGCGCCAGAAGCTTGATGACGAGTTGCCGGAGCTCAGCCATTCGCTGATGCACCTGCTGTGGCCCAACTACATGCGGCCATTGCCGGCGTTCAGCATTTTGCAGTTCGACCCGCTGAAGCGTTCGGGGCCTGCGTTGATGGTCGAGCGCGACACGCCGGTGGAAAGCGTACCGATTGATGACGTGCGTTGCCGTTTCCGCACGTGCTACCCGACCGAAGTCTTGCCGCTGGATCTGGCCGCGCTGAATTACTCGGTGAAGGGCGATGGTTCGCTGTTGAGCCTGCGTCTGGAAATGAGCGCCGACGGTCACCTTGGTGAGCTGGAGCTGAGCCGCTTGCGCCTGCACTTTGCCGGCGAGCGCTACATCAGCCAGATGCTTTACCTGAGCCTGCTGCGCAACCTGGAAGGCATCGAGTTGATCCCGCTGGACGGCGCCGGCAAGCCGATCAAAGGCGTCAACGGCACGCCGATGGCGTTCAAGATGCCTGGCGACCGCGTGCAGCCAGTGGGTTTTGCCGAAGAAGAGGCGTTGATCCCGTATCCGCTGAACACCTTCCGTGGCTACCGCTACCTGCAGGAATACTTCGCCTTCCAGGACAAATTCCTGTTCGTCGACATCAACGGTCTTGACCTGCTCAAGGCGTTGCCGGAAGACACCCTCAAGCAAGTGCGCGGCCTCGAATTGCGCTTCGACATTCGCAAGAGCGGCATCCAGCGCCTGCGTCCGACCCTGGACAACGTGAAGCTCTACTGCACGCCGATCGTGAACCTGTTCAAGCACGATGCGCTGCCGATCCGCCTCGACGGAAAACAGGATGAATACCTGCTGCTGCCGGCGGAATTCGATCTGGAAAACTGCGGCGTGTTCTCCGTGGAAACGGTGACGGGCTGGAAGCCGGGCGGCCTCGGTTATCAGGAGTACGTGCCGTTTGAATCCTTCGAGCACGACCCGAGTTTCGACGTGCCCAACAGCCGTCCGCACTACAGCATCCGCCAGCGTTCGTCTTCGTTGCACGACGGCCTCGACACCTACCTGAGCTTCGGCATCCGCCACACCGAAGCCCACGAAACCCTGTCGATCGAGCTGATGTGCACCAACCAGAACCTGCCGCGCAAGCTCAAGCTCGGCGACATCAGCCAGGCCTGCGAAGAGACGCCGGAGTTCCTGAGTTTCCGCAACATCACCCCGGCCACCCCGAGTTATGCGCCGCCGCTGAACCGTGACTTCCTGTGGAAGCTGATCAGCAACATGTCGCTTAACTATCTGTCCCTGGCCGACGTCAACGCGTTGAAGGTGATTCTCGAAACCTACGACTTGCCGCGCTACTACGACCAACACGCTGAAAAAGTCAGCAAGCGCCTGCTGGGCGGGCTCAAGTCGATCAAGCACCAGCATGTTGATCGACTGCATCGAGGGTTGCCGGTACGCGGCTTGCGCACCGAGCTGACCATCGACCCGGAAGGGTATATCGGCGAGGGCGACCTGTTCGTTTTCGCTTCGGTTCTTAACGAGTTTTTCGCGCTTTACGCCAGTCTCAATTCGTACCACGAGCTGCGGGTAAAAAGCACACAGGGAGAGGTGTACCAATGGACACCACGTATGGGCCTTCAGCCGCTGCTTTAAGCGGACTGACCCGAGGAATACGCGAGTACTCGCTGTTTCAGGCCGTGCTGCTGGTGGTTGACCGGCTGCGCGAGGCCCACCCGCACCTGAGCCAGGACGATTTGTACGACCAGTTGGAATTCCAGGCCAACCCGAGCTTGGGTTTCCCTGGCAGTGACGTTGATCGCGTGGAGTTTTTCGCCGAGCACGGGCACCTGCGCGCGCGCATGCGTTTCAACCTGATCGGCCTCGTCGGTTCCGGTTCGCCGCTGCCGGCGTTCTACGGCGAACAAGCCCTGGGCGATAGCGAAGACGGCAACCCGACGCGCAACTTCCTCGACCTGTTCCACCATCGCCTGCAGCGGCTGATGCTGCCGATCTGGCGCAAGTATCGCTACCGCGCAAGCTTCGAGAGCGGCGCGCTCGACCCGTTCTCGGCGCAGCTGTTTGCACTGATTGGCCTGGGTGGCGAAGAGATCCGCAAGGCCCAGGAGCTGAACTGGAAACGCCTGCTGCCGTACCTCGGCCTGCTCAGTTTGCGGGCGCACTCGGCGGCGCTGATCGAAGCGGTGCTGCGTTACTACTTCAAGCACGCCGAACTGACCATCGAGCAGTGCATCGAGCGTCGCGTGGAAATCCTCGACGAACAACGCAATCGCCTCGGCCGCGCCAACAGCATGCTCGGTGAAGACCTGGTGCTCGGCGAACACGTACGCGACCGCAGCGGCAAATTCCGGATTCACATCCGTGAACTCGACTGGCTGCGCTTCCACGAATTCCTGCCGATCGGTTTCGGCTACCAGCCGCTGTGCGCGCTGGTGCGGTTCACCCTACGTGACCCGCTTGATTACGACATTCGCCTGGTGCTGCGCCAGGAAGAAATCCGCGAACTGCGAATTGGTGAGCAGAACGCCTGTCGCCTGGGATGGACCAGTTGGCTCGGCCGCGAAAAAGCGGACGGCGTGGTGACCCTGGGCAGCAAAATTCATTAAGGACAGATGACCAAATGAGCAACGTAGACCTGCAACAACTGATTCAGGCGCTGGACGCCGAAACCCGTCGCGACCTGGAAAGCTCGGCCGAACGCTGCGTCGCCCGTGGCGGCAGCAAGATCCTCGTCGAAGACCTGCTGCTGGGCTTGCTGGAGCGCCCGAACGGCCTGCTCGCACGCGCGCTGCAAGATGCCGAAGTGGACGCCGGTGAACTGAGCGCCGCGTTGCAATCCCGGGTCGAGCACAGCGCTTCGCGCAACCCGGTGTTTGCCCCGGAACTGGTGCAATGGCTGCAAGACGCCCTGCTGGTGGCCAACCTTGAACTGGGCCAGACCCAGGTCGAGCAAGCCGCGTTGATCCTCGCGCTGCTGCGCAATCCGATGCGCTACGCCGGCAGCCGCTACCAGGCGTTGCTGGCCAAGCTGAACATCGATCGTCTGAAAGAATTCGCCCTGTCGCAGAAAGAGCAACCGGCCACCGGCAAATCCGCCGTGCCGGGTGAGTCCCTGCTGGAGCGCTTCACCCACAACCTGACCCAACAGGCCCGCGACGGCAAACTCGATCCCGTGCTGTGCCGCGATGGCGCGATCCGCCAGATGGTCGACATCCTCGCCCGTCGCCGCAAAAACAACCCGATCGTGGTCGGTGAAGCCGGCGTCGGTAAAACCGCCATCGTCGAAGGCCTGGCCTCGCGCATCGCTGCCGGTGAAGTGCCGCAAGTGCTGAAGGGCGTCGAGTTGCTGTCCCTGGACATGGGCCTGTTGCAGGCCGGTGCGAGCGTCAAAGGTGAGTTCGAACGTCGCCTCAAAGGCGTGATCGACGAGGTCAAAGCCTCACCAAAACCGATCATCCTGTTCATCGACGAAGCCCACACCCTGATCGGCGCGGGCGGCAATGCCGGCGGTTCCGACGCGGCCAACCTGCTCAAGCCAGCCCTGGCCCGTGGCGAGTTGCGCACCATCGCGGCGACCACTTGGGCGGAGTACAAGAAGTACTTCGAAAAAGACCCGGCCCTGGCCCGTCGTTTCCAACCGGTGCAACTGCACGAACCGACCGTCAGCGAAGCGGTGACCATCCTGCGTGGCCTGGCCCAGGTCTACGAGAAGAGCCACGGCATCTACCTGCGCGATGACGCGGTGGTCGCCGCCGCCGAATTGTCGGCGCGTTACCTCGCCGGTCGCCAACTGCCGGACAAAGCCGTCGATGTGCTCGACACTGCGTGCGCCCGGGTGCGCATCAGCCTCGCCGCCGCCCCGGAAAGCCTGGAGCGCCTGCGTGGCGAACTGGCCGAGGGTGGCCGTCAGCGTCAGGCCCTGCGTCGCGATGCCGAGGCCGGTTTGCTGATCGATCACGAAGCGCTGGAGGCATTGGAAGCACGTCTGGAAGCAGCCGAAGACGAAAGGGTCGCGCTGGAAGCCCTTTGGACCGAACAGAAAGAACTCGCCGAGCGCCTGCTGGACCTGCGTCAGCAACTGGCCAAGGCCCGGGTTGCCGTCGCCGTCGAACCAACCGTCACGGTTGAAGAAGACGCCGAAGGCACCGTGATCGAAACCCTCGAAGCGCCTGTCGACGAAACCCAAACCGTCGAAGCACTGGAAGCCGCACTCAACGAAACCCACAAAACCCTGACGGCACTGCAAGTCAAAGAACGTCTGGTGAGCTTCGAAGTCTGCCCGCGTCTGGTGGCTGAAGTGATCAGCGCCTGGACCGGTGTGCCACTGGCGCAACTGGCCCGTGAGCACAACGCCAAGGTCGCGAGTTTCGCCACCGACTTGCGCGTACGCATCCGTGGTCAGGAACAAGCGGTTCACGCGCTGGACCGCTCGATGCGCGCCACCGCTGCCGGCCTGAACAAACCGGATGCGCCGGTCGGCGTATTTCTGCTGGTCGGCCCGAGCGGCGTCGGCAAGACCGAAACGGCCCTGGCCCTCGCCGACTTGCTGTACGGCGGTGATCGTTTTATCACCACCATCAACATGTCCGAGTTCCAGGAGAAGCACACGGTGTCGCGCCTGATCGGTGCGCCACCGGGCTACGTTGGCTACGGCGAGGGCGGCATGCTCACCGAAGCGGTGCGCCAAAAGCCGTACTCCGTCGTGCTGCTCGATGAAGTCGAGAAAGCCGACCCGGACGTGCTCAACCTGTTCTACCAAATCTTCGACAAAGGCGTGGCCAACGACGGGGAAGGGCGCGAGATCGACTTCCGCAACACGCTGATCCTGATGACCTCGAACCTGGGCAGCGACCTGATCGCCGAGCTCTGCGAAAACGGCGAGCGACCAACAGCCGAAGTCCTTGAAGAAACCATCCGCCCGGTGCTGAGCAAACACTTCAAACCGGCGCTGTTGGCCCGGATGCGCGTGATTCCGTACTTCCCGGTCGGTGGCCCGGTGCTGCGCGAACTGATCGAAATCAAACTCGGTCGTTTGGGCGAGCGCCTGAACCGTCGTCAACTGGAGTTCACCTGGTGCCAGAACCTCGTCGATCACCTGTCCGAGCGCTGCACCCAGAGCGACAGCGGTGCGCGCCTGATCGACCACTTGCTGGACCTGCACGTCTTGCCGCTGGTCGCCGATCGTTTGCTCGATGCGATGGCCACCGGTGAAAGCCTCAAGCGCGTTCACGCAACGCTCGATGGCAACGCCAGCGTGATCTGCGAGTTCGCCTGAGGTGGGTGTGATGTTCACTCAAGTGCCGCAACCACTGGTCTACGCCGAAGCCTTGCTGGCGCAGTTCGCCAGCCTGTCGCGGGCGGCGGACGGTGCTGCGCTGCTGGGTGACTTCGTGCGCGGCCTGGCCGAACTCAGCGGTTGCGAGTTGACCCAGTTGTACCTGCTGGACGCGACTCACACGTGCCTGGGGATGAACGCCGAGTGCCTCAACGGCATCCTGCAACCCCGGGAAGCGGCGAGCCTGCCGGCGGATTTCAACGGTGAACAACTGCTGCAATTTGCCCTGTGCCAGAACCGCGTGGTGTGCCTCGGTGAATTGAGCGGCAGCCTGCACGAAACCAGTTTCCTGCCGCCCCAGGTCCGGCCTTGGCAATCGCTGTTGTGCGTGCCGCTGGTTAATCAGCAGAAGGCCGTCGAAGGCTTGTTGCTGTGCGCCAGCCACCGGCATATCGACCTGCAAGGCTTTGCCGATTCCCTCGGGCAACTGGGTTCGTTCGTGCTCGGCCAATTGCATCTGCTGCAACGGTTGCGTCGGCCAGTGGGCAATTCATTGCCGACACCGCTCAGCGTTCCGAGCGCCAGCGGCTATGGGCTGATCGGCAAGAGTTCGGCCATGCGCCAGACGTATTCGCTGATCAGCAAAGTCCTGCACAGCCCGTACACCGTGCTGCTGCGCGGCGAAACCGGCACCGGCAAGGAAGTGGTGGCCCGGGCGATTCACGATTGTGGCCCGCGCCGCTCCCAGGCGTTCATCGTGCAGAACTGCGCGGCGTTCCCCGAGAACCTGCTGGAAAGCGAACTGTTCGGCTACCGCAAAGGCGCCTTCACCGGCGCGGATCGCGACCGCGCCGGGCTGTTCGATGCGGCCAATGGCGGCACCTTGTTGCTCGATGAAATCGGCGACATGCCGTTGTCCCTGCAAGCCAAGCTGTTGCGGGTATTGCAGGAAGGCGAGATCCGCCCGTTGGGTTCCAACGACACGCACAAAATCGACGTGCGCATCATCGCCGCGACGCACCGGGATTTGGCGGTGCTGGTCAGCGAAGGCAAATTCCGCGAGGACTTGTACTACCGCCTCGCGCAATTCCCGATCGAGTTGCCGGCCCTGCGTCAGCGCGAAGGCGACATCCTCGACCTGGCCCGGCACTTCGCGGAAAAAGCCTGCGCATTCTTGCAACGGGACGCGGTGCGTTGGTCCGATGCGGCGTTGGATCACCTGGCTGGCTACAACTTCCCTGGCAACGTGCGCGAACTCAAAGGTCTGGTCGAACGGGCGGTGTTGCTGTGTGAGGGCGGCGAGTTACTGGCCGAGCATTTTTCCCTGCGCATGGAAACCATGCCGGAAGACACCAGCGGCCTGAATTTGCGCGAACGCCTGGAACAAGTCGAACGCAGCCTGCTGCTCGATTGCCTGCGCAAAAACGACGGCAACCAGACCCTCGCCGCCCGCGAACTCGGGCTGCCACGCCGCACCCTGCTGTACCGCCTCGGGCGCCTGAATATCAATTTGGGTGATTTCGATGGGTAGGCAAACGACCTTCGATTTCACCTCATTCGCTTCTAACAGCGCCGCCCGAAAGGGTCGGCGCTTTGTGCTTTGTCTACCCATGGAGACCCTCTGATGCCTGTTCGTCACTGGCAAGCCGTCCTGCTGACCCTCGTCGTTCTATGCGGCCTCGGCGGCTGCAGCGGCAATTACAAATTCAACGACAACACCTATCGCCCATTGGGTGATCCGCAGGCGGTCAATCGCGGCAAGTGACCGCAAGGAGCATCATCATGGAACTGGTTTTCGAAATGCTGAACACCAAGCAGTTCGTGCCCACGGATTTGTGCCAGAAGACCTTCAAACAGGCTGGTGGCGTGATTGGCCGGGGTGAGGATTGCGACTGGATCATTCCGGACCGCAAGCGTCACCTGTCCAACCACCACGCGTTGATCAGCTACCGCGAAGGCACGTTTTACCTGACCGATACCAGCAGCAATGGTATCCAGGACAGCGAGAGCGGCGCACGCCTGCGCAAGGGCGAAGCCATGCGCATCGAGCACGGCAGCGTGTACGTGCTGGGTGACTTCGAGATCCGCGCGCGCCTGGTGCGTGACCCGGCGACCTTCGACGTCGAAGTCGGCCGTCCGCAAGCGGCGGGCAGCATCATTCCTGACGATGCGTTCCTCGACCTCGACCCGCTGAACGCCCTCGATCAGCAAGAGCGCGTGTACTCGGAAATCGACGAACTGATTTCCCCGCGCAATGCGCCCGAAGACACCCGTCAACGCGCCGACTACGCGCGCATCGACATGGAAAGCCTGATGGTCCCGGAGCTGATCGAAGCCCCGGCCGAACCTGCGCCAGCGCCGCCGCCGAAAGCGGTCGAGCGCCAAAGCGAAGGCTTCTGGGAACACTTCGGTGCCGCCCTGGGCGTGGACCTTAAAGGCCTCGACCACGACGCTCGCGAAGCCCTGGCGCTGAACGCCGCGCGCCTGCTGAAGCAAAGCGTCGGCGGTTTGCAACAGAGCCTGCGCACTCGCAGCGAGTTGAAAAACGAACTGCGCCTGGCCCAGACCATCGTCCAAGGCACCAACAAAAACCCGCTGCGCTTCGCGGTGGATGCCGGTGAAGCGCTGGGCATTTTGCTGCAGCCGAACAAGCCGGGGCAGTTGCCAGCGGAGCAGGCAATCGCCCGTTCGTTCCGTGATTTGCAGGCGCACCAGGTGGCGTTGCTGACCGCCAGCCGCGCAGCCGTTCGCGGCACGCTGGAGCACTTCTCGCCGGAGCAGTTGACCTTGCGTTTCGAACGCGACAACAAGCCGATCCTGGCCACTTCCGGCAGCCGCTGGAGAGCCTACGGTCGTTATCACCAGGCCCTGCGTCAGGACGATGACTGGAGCGAACGCCTGCTGGCCCGCGACTTCGCCCAGGCCTACGAAGAACAGATCCGCCTGATTTCCTCCCTTCACAACGACCACCAAGGATGATGCGCATGTCTCGCTGCTCGACCGCTTTTTTCAAGACGCTGACAGCGCTGGCCGCCCTGGTGCTGCTGGCCGGCTGCTCGTCGCTGTCGCCGTACTCCCACGTCACCAAACTCAACCTGAAGCTGACCGCCAGCGATCAACTGAACCCGGACCTCAACGGTCGTCCGTCGCCAATCGTCGTGCGCCTGTTCGAACTCAAGCACCCGGTGGCTTTCGAGAACGCAGACTTCTTCAGCCTGTACGAGCGCGCCAAGGAATCCCTGGCCCCGGACATGGTGGCTACCGAGGAGCTGGAATTGCGCCCGGGCGAAACCGTCGAGCTCAAGCTCAGCGTGGAGGAGGGCAGCCGCTACGTCGGCGTCCTCGCCGCCTACCGCGACCTGCCGGAAACCAAGTGGCGCTACACGGTGCAAGTCACCCCGGTGGAAGTCACCGACGCTGACCTGACACTCGACCAGTCCGGCATCCGCAACACCAATGAAACGCTCGCCAAGGCGGTTGACTGATCATGAACTCCCATAAAGTCATTTGGCAGGAAGGCATGCTGCTGCGTCCGCAGCACTTCCAGCACAACGATCGCTACTACGACCACCAGATGAAGACCCGCACCCAGTTGCTGGGCAGCTACACCTGGGGCTTCCTGAACCTGGACATCGACTTGCAGTTCCTCAACATGGGCAAACTGGTGATCAGCCAGGCCTCGGGGATTTTGCCGGACGGCAGCCTGTTCGAACTGGGCGGCAACACCGAGCCGTTGGCTCTGGACGTGCCACCGAACACCGGCAACACGCCGATCTACCTGGCGCTGCCGCTGGTCACCGGCAACCACATCGAGGCCCGTCGCCCGGAGCAATCCGACGTGCTGGCGCGCTACACCGCGTATGAATCGGAAGTCGCCGATTCCAACGCTGGCGATGATTCTTCCAGCCAAGTCAGCTGCGCCCGTCCGGACTTCAAACTGTTGCTCGGCGAGCAGCAGAGCGACCAGGCCTACGTGAAGCTGAAAATCTGCGAAGTGCTCGACACCACGCCGGACGGCGTGATCAGCCTCGACCCGGACTTCGTGCCGACCTACATCCAGGCGCATTCTTCCAGCTACTTGCTGTCGTGCCTCAAGGAAGTGATCAGCATGCTCGGCCACCGGGGCGACACCATCGCCGACCGGATCCGTTCCAACGGCAAGGTCGGTGGCGCGGAAGTCGGCGACTTCATGATGCTGCAACTGATCAACCGCACCGAACTGCTGCTGCGCCACTACCTTGGCCTGGAGCAGGTTCACCCGGAAGAGTTGTACCGCGCGTTGCTGACCATGCTTGGCGAACTGGCGACTTTCTCCAGCGACAGCAAACGCCCGCGCCTGGACAGCCGTTACCAGCACAGCGACCAGGGCGCGAGTTTCCGCAAACTGATGGAAGCGATTCGTCAGGTGCTGTCGATGGTGCTCGAACAGCACGCCATCGAACTGGTGCTGCAAGCGCGTCAGTACGGGATCATCGTCTCGCCGTTGCACGACCACAAACTGCTGGGCTCGGCGTCGTTCGTGCTCGCGGCCAGTGCCAACTGCGATTCCGAAGAACTGCGCCACCGCTTGCCGGCGCACCTCAAGGTCGGCCCGGTGGAACGCATCCGCCAACTGGTCAACCTGCATCTGCCCGGCATCAAGGTCAAACCGTTGCCGGTGGCCCCGCGGCAGATACCGTTTCATGCCGCCAACACCTATTTCATGCTTGAACTCGGTGCCCGGGACATTGAGCAGTTGAAGCAGTCGGGAGGATTTGCCTTCCACGTCAGCGGTGAATTTGCCGAGCTTGAACTGAAATTCTGGGCCATCAGGAACTGACCGACATGATCAAGGACACGGAATACAACCAGGACGACAAAACCGTCCTGCTCGATCGCCAGGGCCACGGCCCGGCGCAGAGTCCACTGACCGATTTCGCTGCACCGCCGCGTTTCGAACAGCTCGAAGAACGCATGATTTACGCCGCGCGTCTGCGTCCGGCGGAAGCGTTCAACATCAGCCTCAATTCGCTGGTGGCCGCGGGCTCCGATTTGTTGTCGGAAGTGGTGCGCCTGAAGCACAGCGACACCCGCGAAGACATGTACGCGCTCAACGAGCGACTGACTTCCGCGCTGAAGCTGTTTGAAGTGCGCGCGCTGCACAACGGCGCCGAAAGCAGCCAGGTGATGGCCGCCCGTTACGTGCTCTGCACCGTGGTCGACGAAGCCGTCGTGACCACGCCGTGGGGCAACGAAAGCGAATGGTCGCAGATGAGCCTGCTCAGCAGCTTCCACAACGAAACTTTTGGCGGCGAGAAGTTTTTCCAGCTGCTGGATCGCCTGTCGAAAAACCCGGTCAAGCACCTGCCGATGTTGGAGCTGATGTACCTGTGCCTGTCCCTGGGCTTTGAAGGCAAGTACCGGGTGCAAGCCCGCGGCATGCTCGAGCTCGAAGGCATCCGCGACGCTTTGTATCGCCAGATTCGTCAACTGCGCGGCGACGTGCCGCGCGAGCTGTCGCCCCATTGGGAAGGCTTGAACGATCAGCGCCGCAGTCTGGTGCGCATCGTGCCGGCGTGGATGGTGGTGCTGTTCACGTTGGTGTGCCTGGTGGTGATGTATTCGGGTTTTGCCTGGGTACTGGGCGAGCAACGCGAAACCGTTCTGCAACCTTATCAGCAGCTAGATCCGGCCGCGGTCCAGCCGCAGTCGCAGCCGTAAACAGGGACGTGTGATGAAAAAGTTTTTCAAGAAAGTCGGCGCATTCTTGCGCAAGACCTGGGTCTGGACCCTGTTGGTGGTGCTGTTCGTCGCGCTGCTGGTGTGGTTCGTCGGGCCGCTGCTGGCCGTTGATGACTACAAATTCTGGGAAGGTTCGACCTCCCGCCTGCTGACCATCAGTGTGCTGTTCCTGATCTGGGGCCTGACCATGGTCTTCGTCAGCTGGCGCGCGGGTGTTCGCAAGAAAGCCATCGAAGACACTGAAGATGGCCAGGATCGCATTCGCCGTGAAGAGCTGATCGACGAAGAGCAGAAAGAGTTGAAAGTGCGTTTCAAGGACGCGCTGAAAACCCTCAAGACCTCGAGCCTGTATCGCGGTCGCAGCGAGCGCTGGCGCAGTGATTTGCCCTGGTACTTGCTGATCGGTCCACAGAGCAGCGGCAAGACCAGTTTGCTGGACTTCTCGGGCCTTGAGTTTCCGATCAACAAGATCGACCGCAAACTGACCCGCGACACCCTCGGCACCCGTCATTGCGACTGGTACTTCGCCGACCACGGTGTGCTGATCGACACCGCTGGCCGTTACCTGACCCAGCCGGATGCCGAAGTCGATGGCAGCGCCTGGAGCACTTTGCTCGACCTGCTGCGCAAGCGTCGCCGCAACCGTCCGTTGAACGGCGTGCTGGTGACCATTCCGGTGGAAACCCTGCTGAGCGGCAGCGAGCAAGACCTCGACACCCTGGCGCGCCAGGTCCGTGCGCGTTTGCAGGAAGTGCATCAGAAACTCCACGTCGATGTGCCGGTTTACCTGGTGTTGAGCAAGGCTGATCACCTGCTTGGTTTCGACGAGTTCTTCGATCAACTGACCCGCGAAGAAAGCGATCAGGTGCTCGGCACCAGTTTCCGCAAAGAGCAAAGCGGCACCGACGTTGCCGTGCTGCGCGCCGAGTTCGAAGAGCTGCTGCGTCGCCTGAACAGCCAAGTGATCATGCGCATGCACCAGGAGCGCGACACCCAGCGCCGTGGCCGCATTCTCGACTTCCCGCATCAACTGGGGCAGATCGGCGAGCGCCTGTGCCTGTTCGTTGACATGGCGTTCACCGGCAACCGTTATCAGCGTGTCAGCCAGTTGCGCGGTTTCTACCTGACCAGCGCACCGCACCTGACTCAAGAGATGGACCAGACCACCGCCGGCATCGGCGCCAATCTGGGCATCAACTCTGGCGTGCTGCCAACCCTGCGCAGCGGTCGTTCGCGCTTCATTCACCATTTGCTTAGCCGCGTGATTTTCCCGGAAGCCGATCTGGCGGGCCTGGACAAGCGCGAACGCAGCCGCATCCACTGGGGCCAGCGTGCCTTGTACGTGGGTGCATTGGCGGCGCTGGCGCTGTTCGGCATGCTCTGGGCGGGTGGTTTCTCCGCTAACTACGAGCGTCTGGAAAACCTGCGGACCCTGGCACAAAACTGGACCCAATCACGCTCGGCACTGACGGCGCGTGATGATTCCATGGCGGCGCTCAAGACCCTCGACAGCAGCTACGCGGCGACTCAGGTGTTCCCGAAAAAGGGTGACGTGAGTTACCACGAGCGTGGCGGTCTGTATCAGGGCGAAGAGTCCAATCCGGTGGTCAAGGCTGCCTACGAGCGTGAGCTTGAAGCGCAACTGTTGCCACGGGTCGCGACCCTGCTGGAAGGGCAGATCCGCGCCAACATGCAGGACCGCGAGCGTCTGCTCAACAGCCTGCGTGCGTACCTGATGCTGAACATGAAGGATCGCCGCGACGCGGGTTGGTTGAAGGATTGGGTCGCCACCGAGTGGTCCCAGCGTTACGCCGGCAACACCGCAGTGCAGAACGGCTTGAACACTCACTTCGAGCGTTTGCTGGAGCAGCCGTTTATCTACCCGCTGAACGATCAACTGGTGGCCCAGGCGCGTCAGGTCTTGCGTAGCGAGTCCCTGGCCAACGTGGTTTACCGGATGCTCCGCGAGCAGGCCCGCAACCTGCCGGAATACCGTTTGAGCCAACACATGGGGCCGCAGGCTTCGATGTTTGTCGGCACCGACTACGTGATCCCGGGGTTCTACACCCAACAGGGTTATCAGCAGTACTTCTCGGTGCAGGGCGCTTCGTTGGTCAGCGATATCCTGCGCGACAACTGGGTGCTGGGCGAAGGCTCGGGCATCAGCGGCATGGACTTGCGTCGCTTGATGGTCGAACTGGAGCAACTGTACTTCCGCGACTACGCCAACTTCTGGAGCGAAGCCGTGGGCCAGGTGGCATTGCCTGCGATCAGCGACTTCAGCGAGGGCGCCGAGCAACTGGCGGGCCTGACCTCGGCTAACTCCCCAGTGCTGCAACTGCTGGTGGAAGTGCGCGAGAACACCCGGTTCCCGGCAGATGCCGAGCCGGTTGATCAAGCAGCCGATGCTGCTGGCGCATTGGCCGAGCAGAAAGGCAAGTTGGGCAAGATCGGCAAACTGGCGTCCGCCGCTGCGGACAAGGCGTCCGATATGGCCGCCGCCAAGAACCTGCCGGACACCGCGAAGAAATCCCTGCAACGGCGCTTCGAACCGCTGCACCGCTTGCTGGATGACAACAACGGCCCGGCTGCTGATTTGACCCCGGCCCTGACCGCGCTCAACGACCTGCAACTGCAAGTCGCGAGCCTGGCCCGCGCCAGCTCGCCAGAGCAGGCTGCCTTCGAAATGGCCAAGACCCGCATGGGCGGCCAGCGTGATGCGCTGAGCAACCTGCGCAATGCGTCCAACCGTTTGCCGCGTCCGGTCAGTGTCTGGTTCAACGTGTTGGCCGAAGACACCTGGCGTCTGGTGCTCAACGATTCCTACGCGTACCTGAACCAGCGCTACCAGAGCGAGTTGTACGGTTTCTATGGGAAGGCGATCAACAAGCGTTATCCGTTCAGCGCCCACAGCACCAGTGATGTGGCGATCAGTGACTTCCGTGAGTTCTTCAAGGCCCAGGGCATCGTCGATCGTTTCTTCGACACCTACATGCGTCCCTTCGTCAGCGGCGATCCGGGCAACTACCGCATGCGCAGTGTCGATGGTCACAGCCTGCCGATCTCCAAGGTCTACCTCGACCAGATGGCCGCGGCGCAAACCATTCGCCAAAGCTTCTTCGCCGAGAACCCGGCCGAGCCGCAAGTGCAATTCAAACTGGAGCCGTACACCCTCGACCCGGCCGTCAGCCGTTCCGAGTTCAAGTTTGGCGACAAGACCATGGAATACCGTCACGGCCCGATCCTGCCGATGGCCTTCAAATGGCCGACCGATGCTGAAGACGGTCGCACCAGCCTGGTCCTCGACAAAATGGTCGGTCGCCCGATCGGTATCGAGAAGAACACCGGCCCATGGTCGCTGTTCCGTCTGTTCGACCTGATGCAGACCGAGTACCTGAACGGTCGCGACGTGCTGGTCCTGAAAGCGGACGTGGGTGGCCTGCGCGCCAACTACCTGCTGTCGAGCCAACGCACGCCGAACCCGTTCGACATGGGCGTGCTGCGCACCTTCCGTATGCCGGTGCAGCTCTGATGCTGGTTGCCACTCCCTGGCGCAGCGCTGCGCGTACCGATCCGGGCAAGGTTCGGGCGCGCAACGAAGATGCTTTCCTCGACTGTCCACAGCAGGGGCTGTGGGTGGTCGCGGACGGCATGGGCGGTCATCAGGGCGGCGACATCGCCAGCCAGTTGATCGTCGCCAGCCTGGCGGAATTGCCGGTGCAGGACGACTTCGACGAACGACTCAAAGGCATTCGCCAGTGCTTGCACTGGATCAACCGCCGCTTGGGCCAGGAGTTGACCGTCACCGCCGGGCGCCACGACAGCATCATGGGCAGCACCGTGGTGGCGCTGCTGGTGGAAGGCAGTCGCGCGGCCTGCATCTGGGCCGGCGACAGCCGTTGCTATCTGTGGCGCGGCCAGCGCTTGTATCAGCTGTCCAAGGACCATTCGCTGCAACAGCAACTGATCGACGAGCAAAACATGAGCATCGAAGACGCCCGCGCCCATCCATCGGCCCATGCCCTGACCCGTGCGGTTGGGGCCGCCGATGTGCTGACGCTGGACGTGCTCGAACTCGAGGTTTACCCCGGCGATACGTTCCTGTTGTGCAGCGACGGTTTGTACCAAGGGCTCAGCAGCGATGCCCTGGGCAACGCCCTGAGCCTGACCGCGCCGCACGTTGCGCTGGAGCGTCTGTTCGACGGCGCTTTGCGTGGCTCGGCGAGGGACAACCTGACTGCCGTGGTGATCCGCCAATGACTGAACTCATGCGACCGATCGACGACCTGCTGGTGAGCGAAGAGCAGGACAACAACCTGACCTACTTCGCGTTCGCCAAGCCCAATCTGGCTTCACCCATGCTGGCGCCGACCCGGGCCAGCGTCGGTGAACTGCCCGACGTGCTGGCGGGCCGTTACCGCATCGAGCGCCTGCTTGGTGCCGGTGGCATGGGCGCGGTTTACCGCGCACGGGACTTGCTGAGCGAACAGTTCGGCGATCCCGACCCTTACATCGCGCTGAAAATCCTCAGCGAAGAATTTGCCGAATCGCCGGACGCCAGTGCCTTGCTCTACAGCGAGTTCGCCCTGACCCGACGCCTGCGCCACGACAACGTGCTGCGCTTCCACACCTTTGAAGTCGACACCGACTGCCAGCGCGCCTTCATCACCATGGAACTCATGCGTGGGCTGACTCTGGACAAATTACTCTGCGAGCGGCCCCTGGGCCTGCCGTGGAAAGAACTGCGCGACATCGCGCTGCCGCTGCTCGACGCGCTGGCCTATGCCCACGCTCGCGGCGTGCTGCACGGTGATATGAAGCCGAGCAACGTGATGCTCAGCGAAGAAGGCGTGCGCCTGTTCGACTTCGGCCTCGGCCAGGCCGAAGAAGGCATCTTGCCCGGCCTGCCGCACCTGAGCCGCAGCCGCTTCAACGCCTGGACTCCCGGCTACGCCGCGCCGGAACTGCTCGAAGGCCAGCCGCTGACCGCCCGCGCCGACGTCTACGGCGTGGCTTGCGTGCTCTACGAACTGGCCGGCGGCAAACACCCGTTCCGCCGTTTGCCCTCGACTCAGGCCCGGGACGAACGCCTGGAGCGCGAACTGCACGCCCCCCGGAATCTACCGAAACACTGCTGGCCAGCCTTGCGCAAAGCGCTGACCTTCAACGCGGCTGATCGCACCATCAGCGCCGCCCAATTACGTAGCGCCATGGGCGCCACTTCGTCTTTGCTGCAACGCCTGCGACTGCGGGCGTAACGGATGACTACCGAACAGGGAGCAAACTATGTTCAACCCCGCTAACGAAACGCACTTCAGCCTCACCGTTGAAGACTACGTCGGCGACCTGCAAGTGCTGTCGTTCACCGGCACCGAAGGCATCAGCCAGCCGTATCGCTTCGACCTTGAACTGGTCAGTGAAAACCCGGACCTGGACCTGGAAAAACTCCTGCACAAACAGGCGTTCCTCGCGCTCGATCCACAGGGCTCCGGCATCCACGGCCAGATCTACCGCGTCGCCCAGGGCGATGCCGGCAAACGCCTGACCCGCTACAAAATCTCCCTGGTGCCGCAACTGCAATACCTGCATCACCGCACCAATCAGCGCATCTACCAGCAGATGTCCGCGCCAAAAATCATCGCGTTGATCCTCGATGAACACGGCATCAAAGCCAACGCCTACAGCTTCCAGCTCAGCGAAACCTGCCCGGACCGCGACTACTGCGTGCAGTACGACGAAACCGACCTGCACTTCGTGCAGCGTTTGTGCGAAGAAGAAGGCATTCACTACCACTTCCAGCACAGCGAAAAAGCACATTTGCTGGTGTTCGGAGATGACCAGACCGTATTCCCGAAACTCGGTCAGCCGACTGCGTATGTGCAAGGCAGCGGCCTGGTCGCGGATGAACCGGTGATCAAAGGCTTCAAGCTGCGTCTGGAAACCCGCACCAGCCGCACGACCCGCCGCGACTACGACTTCGAAAAACCGCGCCTGCAACTGGAATCCGGCTACAAACCCGACGGCGAAAGCACCGAGCCGGACCTGGAAGACTATGACTACCCGGGCCGCTTCATCGACCGCGCGCGCGGCAAGTTCCTCAGCCAACGCGCCCTCGAACGCCATCGCGCGGACTACCAACAAGCCGAAGGCTGGGGCGACCAGACGCGTTTGATCAGCGGCCACTTCCTGGAAATGTCCGACCACCCGCGCACCGAGTGGAACGACCTCTGGCTGCTCACCGAAATCTTCCACGAAGGCAAACAGCCGCAAGTGCTGGAAGAATCGGTGCCCAGCGACACCACCGACAACAAAGACGACTTCCACCAGGGCTACCGCAACCGCTTCCTCGCCACCCCGTGGGCCGTGTTCTACCGCCCGGCGCTGGAACACCCTAAACCGCGTGTACTCGGCAGCCAGACCGCCATGGTCACCGGCCCCAAAGGCGAAGAAATCCACTGCGACCAATACGGCCGCATCAAGGTGCAATTCCACTGGGACCGCGAAGGCCTGGCTGACGACAAAACCAGCTGCTGGATGCGCGTCTCCAGCTCCTGGGCCGGCGACCGCTACGGCGCCATCGCCATCCCGCGCATCGGCATGGAAGTCCTCGTCACCTTCCTCGAAGGCGACCCCGACCAACCACTGGTGACCGGATGCCTGTACCACAAGGAAAACCAGGTCCCCTACGAACTGCCGGCGAACAAAACCCGCACCGTGTTCAAAAGCCTCAGCTCACCGGGCGGCGGCGGGTTTAATGAACTGCGGATTGAGGACAAGAAAGGCGCGGAGCAGATCTTCATTCATGCGCAGCGGGATTGGGATGAAAACATCGAGAACGATCAGAAGATTCGCGTCGGCAATGAACGCCACGACACGGTGGAGAAGAACACCTACACCGAGTTGAAGGCGGAAGAGCATCGCACCACGATTTCGGATCGGAAGATTGAAACGCGGATGGATGACCACCTGACGATTGGGCAGAACCAGCATGTGAAGTTGGGGACTGCGCAGCTGACTAGCGTTGGGAAAGAGATACATCTTAAGGCTGGGGACAAGATTGTTATTGAGGCGGGGATGGAGCTCACCGTGAAGGCGGGCGGGAGCTTTATCAAGCTGGATGCTGGTGGGATTACGGTGGTTGGGCCCGTTATCAAAATCAACGCTGGTGGGTCGGCGGGCTCTGGCACGGGGATCGGGATTAAACCGCCGGTGCTGCCGGGGGCTGCGGATCAGGATCAGGCGGGGAGTTTGATGGATCAGGCGTTGATGAATGCGCCGCCTGAGAAGGTTAAACCGAAGGCTTTTTTTGTGTTTTCTGAGTAAAAATCAAATCAAGGACTTAGCAATGAAAGCTCAGCTACGTAGCAGTTTTTTAATATTGGCCTCAATACTTGGTTCGTTTTCTGCCGGGGTCCAGGCTGCGAGCAGCGACGCAGGTTTATGCCCTTCTAAAGAAATTAATGCATTTCTAGCTGCGTTTTCTGAGAACTCTTCAGTCCAAGAGGAATTTACTAATTTTCCACTTAAAAAAACTATAACAGTAGATGCGGAGCCTGAGCCAAAGCAAGAAGCTACGCTTATCGAAAGGGCCAAGATAGTCTTTCCCGTAATTCCGGATAAAAAACTTCGGGCAGTGAGCGGTCTTGAAATGCAGGTCATGGACAGTACAGGTAAAGTGGCTACCGTGAAGTTAGAAAAACCAGATACGGATTATCAAGTAATATATATATTTAAACTAAGTGCGTGCTGGTATTTAGACGAAGTCAAAGATTATTCACTTTGATTGCCATTTCATAAGGAGATTTTATGTCTTTCGCTGAAGTGATGCTTCGTGTTTTGCCGCCCGTAAACGGTCAGCAACCACATATTACGGGTCACTATGGTGAGCAGCGACCGAGCGGCCCCCATGGCGGTACGGATTTTAACTATATTGGTGGGCAGAACGGTATAAATTTACAATATCCAAAAGTATATTCGCCAATTGCCGGCGTAGTCACATTTACAGGTGGATCTTATGGCACGATTAAGATCAAGGATGCTGATGGCAATAGTCACGAAATTCTGCACACGAGCAGCCATGTTGTAAACGTAGGGGCGACTGTTGCCGCTGGCGATGAAATTGGCGCGATGGGTGGGCAAGGCCCGAATGGCTCCGCACAATATCCTCGTCACGTTCATTATCAGATGAAGAGCCCAACCAACGCGTTGATTAGCCCTGAAATATGGTGGAATGATCAAACAGTTGCTCCGAGTGCTCCCACAGCTACGCCTGAGCAAACTCCGTTCAGCCTTTTGAATTTTCAGTTTCCAATACGAAAGCCAGGTGGTGCCCAGTATAGAGATGCAGACGAAATCTTTACCGCCATTCAAACCGAAAGTTCTGGGCACTATCTTCTGGGGAATCACAAGTTTTGGCACGGGGGAATACACATTAGTAATTCCAGTTCTCCCCAATGCATTAGTGACGAACCCGTTCGATGCATGGCCGATGGTGTTGTCGTCGCCTATCGCTTGAATAAAAATTATCTGGAATCGACATTTGATGGGGGCGTTGGCGCTGAAATTCTTAAGTACTCAAACTCTTTTTGCTTGGTTCGGCATGACTACAAGTCTCCACCCAATACGCAGGTGACTCCGAGTACAAATAATACGCTGACTTTCTACAGTTTATATATGCATTTGCTTCCATTTGACCGCTACCCCCTTGAACCTGGCGGCGGAACGAAAGTTCGATCGAAGCCTGGTTATTGGCAGGGTAAAGTTAGGGCAAAAGTCACGGGTAGTGGATTAACCCTTCGTAATGCACCAGCGACCTTAACTCATGGTGCTAATGCTGGGGCGAAAAAAGGTAGTTCTATGGTCCTATGTACCAATAGTATTATTGAATTCGATAGCGCGAAAGTGATCAACCTTAAGCTGAACGGAAAATTACTTCGAATGGCGGAATGTACATTCATTCCTAGCTCCTCAAATCCTCCTACGGGGCTAAAAGATCATAATACCCCCGTGCCTTCTTCATTTTGGGCTTGTGTAGAGGATGTGAGTCCAAACCGCGTGGTCGAATGGCAAGACTTAACACCGGCAACTTATGATGCCGTAATTCCGATGAACATGAAGATTAAAGCTGGGGACACGATTGGATATCTTGGCTTGAACGAGGTCTTGGCTGGCCCCAATGGCGGTGTGGCCCGTAAGCATCAAGTGCATTTAGAGATATTTACAGCAGATCAAAAAATTAACGATTTTTTGGCTAACCGTGCGGGTGTCAATAAAGGAAAAAGATATCTCTATTTAGCCAGTGGCACGTCATTGACCAAGAAATTACCAGAGGCAGGTGAGATTTTACTCTCTGCAGATCATAGTGTTGAATTAAGTAAAGCTCCAATATTCAAAAACCCCATTGAGTGGTACGAAGTATCAGTAATAGAAAATAATCAAAGTATTTCAGGGCTGGTAAAAAAATCAGAAGCCAAAATTATCACTCAGCATGATTTGGAGAAGCTCGGGTTTCGTATAGTTAAAGAAACTAATCCAAGCGCTGATGGTTTTTTAGATCCAGACGATATGCCGCCTTTCTTTAAAAAACTTTATGAAGATCTGGACGCACTGGGCAACCATGATCAAACAGTTACCCCTGAAGATTTTCCGGAAGCGTTAAAGAATGTAGATTTTAGAGATCACTGGTCGAAGTTGGTTGCGTATCATCCTACAGAGTGGAAAGAAAAATCAGACTCTGCCAAGTGGAGTCGGCTAAATCAAATTCTTGAGAGCTCTCCTGCTATTCTTGAGCATGAAAAAGAGCGGATTGATAAGCTTGTTTTTTGGAATGATCCTGTCATCCAGTCGGCAGGACTGGGTGATGGCAATATTTGGCACTTCCACCCAATTGCTATTATCGGTAACTTTTTGGCCAAGGAATCGTCCAAAGGTGGACAAATAACTTACGACGCAGAGGGCAATGATATTCCTGGGTCTCCATATTTTAGTCGTCATATACATTGGCCAGGGAATGACTTGTCAGGTGTCACCTTAGGCCGTGGTTACGATATGGGGTCAAGGACAGAAACCGAAATATACAATCATATGCTCGCCGCTGGAGTTGACTCGGCTCAGGCAACGAAAATTTCCAAGGCGCACGGATTAAAGGGGAGTAACGCTAATAATTTTGTTACTCATAATCGTGCCGACATTGGAGACATTACTCTTGAGCAGCAGGAGGCGTTATTTGATTTGATTTATCCGGACTATGTTGCGAAAGCGATCGTAAACTATAATCACTGGACGTCCTCTCTTTCGGAGCGTCTAGAGTGGGACGCTTTAAGCTCTATAGTCAAAGATATTTTGGTGGACTTTGTGTACCAAGGTTTCACAAAAGGTGCAAATCCCATGAAGGCCGGGATGAAGGATGATGTTGATCAGTTGATAAGCTATATCGAAAATACTCCCGCTATAAGCCAGTATGAGCAGGGAAGAAAGCGTGCTGCATATTTGAGAAAAAACAGGTGATGAATATGAAAAAAATTTTGCTAATGGCTGCACTGTTATTTCCAGTTTCAGTTCTCGCTGCACAAGTTGGGTGCGGCGAAACTTCTACAAGCCAACAAGTCGATGTTTGTGCTAAGTTGGCAAAAGATGCTGCGGATGCTGATCTTAATAGCAGTTATAAAAAGCTGTTAAATAGAGTAAAAACTCAGTACGAAGCTGACCAAAATATGGGTGATAGCTTTATGACTAAGCTCAAAGAGTCTCAGCGTGCTTGGCTAAAGCTGCGGGATACGAACTGTGCGCTCGAAGCATTTGAAATTGAAGCTGGGCAGCCCGCTTATGTGACTACAGTGAACAATTGTATAGCTAGAATGAGCATGGAGCGTTCGAATTATTTGAATAAGACATTGCCAGATTTGTAGTAGGTTGAAGTTGGGCGGAATTTTTTCTTGTTAAGTTTGGTACTTGAACAAACCCGCCCTGCTGAACGTGTTAGCCATTATCAAATTCTGCTCAAACCTAAAGCCGGTATTTTATTATGCAGATCAAGGATTGAAAACAGTGAATCGTTTTGGATTGATTTGCATGCTGGGCACCTTCGCGCTATTGCCGGCTTCGGCAGCGTTTGCCCAAGACGATTGCAGCGACATTAACTCCAGTTTGCAGGTTGTCCCGTGTTCCGAGGATGCGAAAAAAGCAGCCGATTTCCAGTTGAATACGAGCTATCATCAATTGATGGCAAGGCTTGAATCTCAATACCGGGCCGATCCCAGATTGGGGGCAGAGTACTCGGCGACGGTGAAGGAATCACAACGTGCATGGATCAAGTTACGGGATACGAATTGCGCCGTAGAGGCGTTTGAGATTGAGGCAGGTAAGCCCGCCTATGTGGGGATGGTAAACAACTGCATTTCTAGCATGAGTCAGGAGCGTTCGGCTTACCTGGATAAGATAGCTCCCGATGTTGTGAGCGGGACGAATGCGTCGTGTCCGTCCCAAGATTTTGCTCAGTTCCTGCCCGCGTTTTCCGCCAATGCCGAGTCCCAGAAACGCCTGACCGCACTGGCGGTAAAAATATTGGTGTTGAAACGGACCTCAGACCCTGGCCGATTTCTGCCGGAAATTACTGCTGAGCCAGGCGCCAGTTTGACGTTTCCGTTGATGGCTGCGATCCAGGGCAAGACTGAAACCGTTGAGGTCGAAACGGTCGACGACACTCACATGAATGTTGTGGATAAACGGGCCGGTAACAGCAATATCAAGATTTTTAACTTTGCTAAGAAATCGTGTTGGGCGCTGGTGGGGATTGAGGATTGGTCGCTCAGTGAAAAGGAGCTTGTCGAACCCGCTAGATCTGGAATGAGCCGCACCGAGAACCTTTGTTATCAACGTGCCGAGGGTTTGGGTGGGCTAGGGTTTCTTGAGCAATACCGTCTGACTGCGGAGTTGATTGAAGCGTCCCTGGAAAACTATGTCTGTGCTGCGGAGTCGGGTGATCCGGAGGCGAGTTTGTCGGCGGCACGTTTGAGTCTTTCGCAGATGGCGCCTCAATTGGAAACCAGCAAGGTCGAGGCTTTATTCAAAGCCGCATCGACGACAGCGAGCGGTGCGCTGGGTTATGCCACGTATTTTTGTAACGGTAATTCCACGGACTATAGCGGTCCTTGCC
The DNA here is from genome assembly GCF_044762525.1 of Pseudomonas sp. NPDC096950. Taxonomy (NCBI): domain Bacteria; kingdom Pseudomonadati; phylum Pseudomonadota; class Gammaproteobacteria; order Pseudomonadales; family Pseudomonadaceae; genus Pseudomonas; species Pseudomonas sp. NPDC096950. The sequence continues at coordinate 26,230 of NZ_JBIWEL010000017.1, forward strand.
TGCACCCGGAGCAGGCAGAAAAGCAGGCTATTCGCGCTGTCTCCATGGGGTCCACGGATGCGATGGACTATCTGGGCTCTACTTTTGAAAGTGGCGAGTTGGGAACGAAGGATCTGCCCCGGGCATTGGCCTGTTATCAAATGTCAGCTGATAAAAACACCCCGCAGGGTATCGCCGGTGTAAAGCGCTTGGTTTCGCAAGACCCAGACTTGAAGGCCAGTCGCTGCCTGTAAATTCCGCGGCTATAAACATTGAAGAAGGGGACATTAAGTCCCCTTCGTACTTTTGCTACGCCTTAGCCCGATGCGCCCCCGGATCAGGCGAGTCAATTTGATCCAGCGCTCGTTCCACCAATAAATGCACGCCGTCCGCCAATCGACTCAGCGCCAAGGCTACCGAGCGGCGTGTGCCCTCCACGTCGTCGGCCAGGTCAGCAGCGATGGCGCTGATGGACAGCAGGTCTTCGGACGCATTGGCCAGGAGGGTTTCGGCGTGGAGGTCGCAGGAGGCGGTGAACAGGGCGCCTTTGCGGGGCTTGGATTTGGGTTTCGCGTCGGGGTTTGGGCCGAGGTGGTAGTCGAGGGCACGTTCGGCGGCTTCGTGGAGTTTTTTCGAATCGAGGGATTCGTAGGGGGATGTGGATAAGTTGTCGGGTGGGTTAGGCGTGTGCTTGATCATAGATGCATCTCCTGGAATTTAAGAGACTGACACCGTTCCGCTTTGCACTTCGAAAGAGGTGGCAGCTGTGCGTTGGTGTGCAAGACCGGTCCAGGAACCCGGCAGACCCGAAGATCTCCGACGCACAACCGCCATAACGATTCGCGAGCATAGGAAAACGCTCAATGAATTGCCATAAAGATTGTGTACCTGGGCCGGACTTGCACGTCCGCGTCACCGTTTCTTGCGATGACGAGAAAAGGTTATCGGTGATCGCAAACCTCGCCTAGTTCACGAACACCCCGGCGTATTGAAGGAAATGTCCGAGAGGGTTGCGGGCATTAAGGTCAAAAGATTGCAGCCTGCGGCAGCTCCTACAGATCGGCGTTTTCCGTCAGATCAATCGCGGATTTATTTCGGATCGCCAACGGCCCTGCACCCATAAACCCTTTAGACTTCCCCCCTCACGGAAGCCCACAGGACACGGAATGCCAGTCCCCTCAAACACCCTTCGCAAAGCCCTGGTCGCTTGGCTGTCCGCCGCCGCGTTGGTGCATCTGCTCGTCAGCATCGTCCTGACCTGGGCCGGCCCTTCGGGCCTGCTCGACGGCTTCTTGCAAACCATCGATTACGCCTTCTGGACGGACCTGCCACCGCGCGCCGCGCGCGAGCAACAGGTCTGGTGGCTCGCCGTGTTCGGCGCCACGCTGCAAAGCTATTCCCTCTATATGTTCGCCCTCGTGCGCATCGGCAATCGCCTGAAAACTCCCATGGCGTGGGGCTGGTTGATCGCCGGCATCGTGATCTGGGCGCCGCAGGACATGTGGATGTCCCTGACGGCGCAGCTCTGGTTGAACCTGTGGATCGACGGCTTCGCGCTGCTGACGTTACTGCCGCCGCTGTTCTGGCTCTATTCCCACGACCGCCGCGCTTCCAGGATGTGTTAATGAACAAGCCGTTGATGTACCTGCTGGCCGGCAACGGTGGTGCCGCCGATTGGTGGGATGACGCGCTGCCGCATTTTCAGCGTTATCAGATGGTGCCGCTGGAATTGCCGGGCTTCGGCAACAATCCGCAGGCACCGTGCGAAGACCTCGCGGCGTACGCTCAGGCGTTGCTGGCGATGACGGTTCAGGGCAGCGCGATCATGGCGGTCGGGGTCAACGCGCTGCTGGTGCTGCATGCGCTGCAACGTCAGCCGGGGCATTTTTGTCGCAGTGTGTTGCTGGCGCCGGTCGGGGCGTTTTTGTGGCAACGACGGTTGCCGGCGCTGATGTCGCCGCTGCCGATTCGCAAGACCATTCATTGGTTGCTGGCGAATAAACCTGTGCTGTTCAAACACAAATTCTCCAACCAGACCTGGACGCCCGCGCAGTATCAGCGCATGGGTGCCGGGTATGCGCGCTGCCGCGCGTTTGTGCCGCACTGGGACCTGGTGCGGGCCGACACGGCGTTGCCGCTGCTGGAGTGGATCACCGATCCGGTCGAGTTGGTATGGGGCGATCAGGACAACGTGCTCGGCATCGCCCAGGCTGCGGCGTGGTCGGCGATTCTGGCGCGTGCTGATCTGACTGTCTGCCTGAAAACCGGTTGGGGCCATTACCCGTGGATCGACTCGCCCGCTGAGTTCGCCGCGTGGCTGGAGACGGGCGAGCGCGGATTTGTCGCGCACACCAAGGGCGGTCGATTGCGTCTGGCCGAGTTGGCCGGGCAAGCGGTGCCGCCAGCACTGTCACTCAACGATTGCCACGATCCGCGTTTGCCGGCGTTTCTCGCCAGTCAACCGGACGCCACGTGGGCGGTGCGTTCGTCCAGTTATGGTGAGGATCAGGCCGATGCGGCGAATGCCGGGTTGAGCACTACGTTTCTGCGCGAACCGACGTCCAACGTGATGGCGCGCATTGCCGAGTTGAGCACGGCGGGCGTGGAAGAAGTGGTGGTGCAACGCTTCATCACGCCAAAGGTGTCCGGGATCGCTTTTGTACGGCATCTATCGGTCGAGTTGGAGTGGGTCGAAGGGCATCTCGAATCCCTAGCCGATGGTCAGGTGAGTCCCGAGCGCGCGATCATTTCGCGCCTCGGCGATTCTTGGAGCAGCGACACGTTCAAGCCGTCCCATGGCCTGACGGCGGACCTGTTGTGGCGCTTCCTGCAAGGCGTGTTGCGGGTCTTCCATTACGTGCCTGGCGACGTCGAATGGGCCTGGGATGGCCAGCAACTCTGGCTGCTGCAATACCGGCCGATCAGCGACTACGGCTGGCGCCGGCACCTGACCGCCGCGAACATCGCCGAGATCCTGCCGCCGCAACCGAGTGTGTTCGTGGAGTACGCCCAGCGGCGTGCGGCGGCGAGTATTCCGGCGATCATGGCGCGGTGGGATTCGCGGGTGTTGCAGGACAACGAGCCGTTCACTGCGGTGTTCGGCGGTGCTTCGTATATCAACAATGATCTGTTTCTGGCGCGGCTGGCGGACTGGGGAGTTTCGGCCAGCAGCTATGCCGGTGAAGTTGGCGGTGCGACGCCGCATCTGCCTTGGCGACCATTGCGAATGCTGCGTTCGTTGCCATTGTTTCTACGAATGCAACGCATCGCGCGCGGGCATTTGCTGACACTGGAAAGGGGTTTGCAGCGCTTCGATCAGGAACTGTCTGAGCTGATCGCACAAGGCACCGACGGCCAGCAACTCGCTGATTGGTTCACCCGGTTCTATGTGTTCGTGGTGCAGGGCAACCTGTGCATCGCCACGTCACTGGCCAGTAGCGGCGGTGATCTGTTGGGCCGACCGCCAACTGCATATGACGACCTAGAAAACAGCCCGCATCGATTGCCGTGGGAAACCGATCCGGCCACGCTGCGCCCGGCACCGACCGATCTGCCGTTGCAGGCCTTCCCGCAATGGTCGGTGCTTATCCGTGTGGCTCATTCGACCGGCCTGCCGGGCCTGCGGGGCTACTACCTGCAAGTGCGCGAGTGGTATCGCGACAACCTGATGCGGATCTTCTTTCGCCTCCACCACGCCATGCCGAAGGCCGACCGAGCGCATTGGTTCGCGCCGCATCCGGACATCCGCAGCCGCGACGGCAGCTTCTGGCAGGACGGTCGTGAAGGCACTGAACAAGCGACGGGATTCATGATTTATCCGGGCCAGGTGCAGGGCATTCTGGGCGACGACATTTTGCTCGAAGACACCCTCGACCCTGGCCGCCACGCACACTACCAAGCAGCGCGGGCGGTAATTGCGCGCATGGGCGGGCGGTTGTCCCATGGCTCTACTTTGCTGCGGGAGTTGCGCAAGCCTTCGGCGGTGTTGCCTCAGGTGGATGTGGGGTGGGTGGGGCGTGAGGTGTTGTATCGGGATGGGGAGTTGGTGTTGGTGAAGTAGGTGGTTTTTCGGTGGTTATTTCAAAGGATCTGAAGTGAGAAAAGTTCTGTTGATGCTGTTTGGTTTGCTACCGATGACTGCCCACTGTGAGGTGGTGACGGAGAATCTTTGTTTCGAATTGTCTGAAACGAGCCCGGTGAAATTCGAGTTGCGAACCTACTCCGATGTCTCGGCCCAGTGGTCGGGTGGTTTTGTTAAGTACGCAACGTCGGATGTGCCGATTCCTCTCGTTTTAAAAGACAGCCAATCTGAAGAGTTGAATCCGCAGGGGCCATTTCAGAACACCGATACGTGGACTGAGGTGTCGGGCGGGAACGTAAGCGGTGAATACGAAATGGTGAGCCAGGGCGGAATCATCGTTTCGATGAGATACACGAAGAAGTCGAATGGCAAGCAGTACAGTTTTAGCAATAACACGAACACTGGCGTTTTTTTGGAGAGTGGTTGCCAATGGAAATAGTCAGAGTTTTCTGGAGTGTGCTGATTATCGGGTTGCTTCCGATTTCAATCGCGTCGGCCAAGGACGATTGCGAAGAAAGTACCGTGAGTGCACAGGTTCCCCAATGTGCGGAGATCATGCGCAAGGCCGCTGATGTAAAGCTCAATACCAGCTACAGAAAACTCATGGCGCGATTTGAGTCTCAGCAGCGCGTAAACCCAGAACAGGGAAAGGTATTCATGGGCATGGCCAGGGATTCCCAGCGCGCCTGGATCAAGTTGCGAGACACCAACTGCCCACTTGAAGCCACGGATATTGAGCCCGGCGTGGCGGCATCTATCGCCGTGATCAATACCTGCATTGCCAGAATGAGTTTGGAGCGTGCGGCCTACTTGGATGGGATTGTGCCTGACGAGTCCGGTGTTTCTTGCCCATCGACCGACTTCAACTTGTTCCTCAATTCCTTTGCCGAGAGCTCGGCTGTCCAGAGGACTTTTATTCAGCGGCCTCTTCAGTTTCTGGTGACAGTAGATGCTGAGCCCGAGCCGAGAATGGAGAAGCGAACCCTGGAAGATAAGCAGATCAAATATCCGCTCATGCCTGATCGCGCTCATCGAGAGGCTGACGGTCTGACGTTGAGCGTTAAGGAGCAGAGCGGGGCTAAAGCTACAGCCATTCTGAACAAGCCGGATACCGACTACTTGGTTGAGTATCGATTTGTGCTTGGGAAGTGTTGGATGCTCAGTGAGGTTTCGGACTTTGCGATTTAGAGTGATTGAGAACAGCAAGATCAAAAGATCGCAGCCTTCGGCAGCTCCTGCATAGATATGTTTTGTCAGACGATTTTCGTGACTTGGCAGTCATTGGCGTCAAAAAGCTTCACATCTTCTCCAAACACAACCCGATAGTGTCGTTATCCCGCGAAGCCGCTACACTCCGCCAGCCGTTCATTTTCCTTTTGAGGCTGCACGCATGAAATTTCGTTTTCTTCTGTGGATGCTGGGTTTGTTGATGGGTAAGGCCAGTCGGACTAATCCTGCGTTTCAACAGCAGTTGGGTGACAAGGAATTGGTGTTTCAGCTACAGACCCTGGACGGGAAAGTGGCGCGGCATTTCCTGGTGAAGGATCAGCGTATTACCAGCAAGTCCGGCGTGTATGCCGAGCCGGCGTTTGCGATTGCCTTTAAAGACGCGGCATATGGCTTTGCCACGATGCAGGCGAAGAATAAGCAGTTGGCGTTTATGCAGGGGATTCAGGACAAGTCGATTCAGATCAAGGGCAACCCGGCGCTGGTGATCTGGTTCCAGGGGTTGACTAAGTATCTGAAGCCGCGCAAGGCGAAGGCTAAGGCTTGAGTTCGACGTTGGGGCTGTGACGCGGAGCGTCACGGGATGCATTACCACGCGGAGCGTGGGAACGATCGGGGTGGTCAGGTAGACCGAGCTGGATTCTTCGCGGGCAAGCCGCGCTCCCACAGGGGATTAGCTAAATCCTGTAGGAGCGAGCGGTGCGACGATTCGACTTGCCCGCGAAGCTTTTAGGATTGGGTAAATTGCGAGGCGAGTTCACGAAGCAGCACTTCAGCTTCAAGCACTTTGCTGACCACATCATTGGCTTTGTCGCGAGTCAGGCCTACGCGTTCCAGCAACGCATCCGGAATATCTTCATCCGGGCCGGAGCCGATGCCACGGCTGCGCAGCAAGCGCACCGCCAGGCACACAAGGTTCGGATACTCGGCATACGCGCCGTCATAACCCGGATCGTGCTGGAAGCGCAGCGCGGTGGCCAGTTCGTCGGGCATGTCCCAGTAGCGCATCAGCCACGAGCCGATCTGTTCGCGGCTGATGCCCAGCAGGTGTTGCTCGACGTAGCTGTGGCACAGGTGCGGGTTGACCTCCAGGTGGCGGCAGATCAGCGAGAAGTGCGGCGGGAAGACGTGGGCCAGCAGCAAGTAGCCGAAGTTGTGCAGCAGGCCGGCCAGGTAGGTCAGGCCGGCTTCCGGGCGCTGGGCGCGGGGCATGGCGCGGGTCAGGCCTTCGATGACGGCGGCGGTGTAGATCGATTGCTGCCAGTACGGCGTGGTGTGTTGCGGATGGTCTTTCGGCAGGCTCAGGGTTTTACCGAGGGCCAGGCCCAGCGCCAGGTTGATCACAAGATCGAAGCCCAGCACGCGGACGATCGCGTCTTCCACTGAACGAATCTTGCCCGGCGAGGCGTAGTACGGCGATGCCGCCCAGCTCACGACTTGCGCGGCCAGGGCCGGGTCGGTTTCGACGACGCCGGTGATGTCGTCGATGGTGGCGTTGGGGTCCACGCGCAGTTTGATGATTTTCTGCGCGGTTTCGGCCAGCGGTGGAATCTCGATGGTCGCTTCCAGGCGTTGCTGGATGCGCCGCGCAGTGAACGCTTGAACGGCCTGGGTGATTTCCTCGCGGTCATCGTCGGGACGGTCGAGGTTCGGGCGGATGCTGGTCAGGGCTTCGCCGAAGTTGGCGGCGCTGGCCTTGGTCAGCATGCTCTTGAAGGCTTCGCTGGAGATTTCCAGCAGTACGTTCGGCTCACCGGAGTTGATCAGCAATTTCGGCTCGCGCAGCAGGCTTTCTTCGTACAGGCACGGCGAACTGGTGAGCGCCGGCAGGCCGGGCAGCAGACTCAGGCTGTGCTTGCCGAGCATCTTCTCCAGACGCTCGGTCGACACGGCGGTCAGTCGGCGGCCCGTCAGTTCGGCGAGGCGGTTGAGGTCCAGCAACTGGCTCTGCGGGAACAGCACCATGAGCGCACCGACCGCATCATCCAGCAACACCGCCTGCACTTTACGCGCGGCGTTCAGGCCGTGATGGTCGAGGACTTCTTCGTAGGCGATGCCCAGTTTGCCGAGCAGCAGCCGAATAACAGACGGAGCGTGCGGGGTTTCGGGGGCGAGGGCAGCTTCAGTCATGGTCTGTATCCGTTTGCAAACAATGGCAGGAGTATAACCACCTTGTTTAAACCCATGGTCCAGAAACTGCGACGGTGCTCACACTTGGCCGTATTGCTGCCCATGGCGCAGCCAGCGATCGAGCAACGGGCTGACATGATCGGGCCAGCGTTCCAGCAAGGCCTGGGCCGCATCGCGTACGGCGGGCAGCAGGTCGGCGTCGCGCATCAGGTCCGCGACCTTGAATTGCAGCAGGCCGGTCTGGCGTGTGCCGAGCATTTCGCCGGGGCCGCGCAGTTCGAGGTCTTTTTCGGCAATGACAAAACCGTCGTTGGTTTCGCGCATGATGCCGAGGCGCTGGCGGCCAATCTGTGACAGCGGCGGATGGTAGAGCAGCACGCAATGACTGGCGGCGCTGCCCCGACCGACGCGTCCGCGCAACTGGTGCAGTTGCGCGAGGCCGAGGCGTTCGGGGTTTTCGATGATCATCAGGCTAGCGTTCGGTACGTCGACGCCGACTTCGATCACCGTGGTTGCGACCAGCAGTTGCAGGTTGCCAGCCTTGAACTCGGCCATGACCGCGGCTTTCTCGGCAGGCTTCATGCGCCCGTGGATCAGCCCGACCTTCAACTCGCCGAGGGCGGCGGTGAGGTCTTCGTAGGTGGTTTCCGCCGCTTGGCAGGTCAGCTCTTCGGATTCTTCAATCAGCGTGCAGACCCAATACGCCTGCCGCCCTTCGGCACAGGCGCCGCGGACCCGTTCGATGACTTCGACACGCCGGGTGTCGGTGACCAGCACGGTGTTGACCGGGGTTCGGCCGGGCGGCAGTTCGTCGAGGATCGAGGTGTCGAGGTCGGCGTAGGCGCTCATGGCCAGGGTCCGGGGGATCGGCGTGGCGGTCATGATCAGTTGATGCGGGCACATGCGGCCGCCAACGCCTTTCTGCCGCAACGCCAGGCGCTGCTGGACGCCGAAGCGGTGCTGTTCGTCGATGATCGCCAGGGCCAGGTTCTTGAACTGCACTTCGTCCTGGAACAAGGCGTGGGTGCCGACCACCATCGGCGCCCCGTTGGCGATTTGCTCCAGGGCGGCGACGCGATTTTTGCCCTTGAGCTTGCCGGCCAGCCACGCGACTTCGATGCCCAGCGGTTCGAGCCAGCGCTTGAAGGTGATGAAGTGCTGCTCGGCAAGAATCTCGGTCGGCGCCATCAATGCGACTTGATAGCCAGCTTCCAGCGCTTGCAGCGCGGCGAGGGCGGCGACTACGGTTTTACCTGCGCCGACGTCACCCTGAATCAGTCGCAGCATCGGTTCGTGCTGACTGAGGTCGTAGGCGATTTCGTTGCCGACCCGTTGCTGGGCGCCGGTCGGCGTAAAGCCGAGATTGGCCAGATATTTGGCCGGCAGCTTGGTGGCTTTCGGCATCGCCGGGGCGCGCAGGGAGCGCATGCTTTCGCGCAGGCGCTGTTGAGACAGTTGATGGGTCAGCAGTTCTTCGAAAGCCAAACGATGCTGGGCCCAGTGATGACCGAGGGCGAGTTCATCGACGTCGGCATCGGCGGGCGGGTGATGCAGGTAGCGGATCGCATCGGCCAGCGGCGCGAGTTGATAGTCCCGGGCCAGTTCGGTGGGCAGCCAGTCGGGCAGGCTGCTGGGGTCGAGCAAAGTCAGGGTTTGCATGCACAGTTGGCGCAGGCGTTGTTGGGTCAGGCCTTCGGTTAGCGGGTAGACCGGCGTGAGGGTTTCATCCACCGGCGGCGGTTCGTCGCCGGTGATGGCGCGGTATTCCGGGTGGTAGATCTCCAGCCCTGAGGCACCGGGCCGCGCTTCGCCGTAGCAACGAATCCGCGTGCCGCGTTTCAGGCCTTCTTTCTGCGCGTTGCTGAAATGGTAGAAGCGCAGGCTCAGCCCACCGGTGCCGTCCTGTATCCGCACCACCAGGCTGCGGCGTCGGCCCATGACCACGTCGGCGCCGCTGACGGTGCCTTCGATCACCGCGTCCTGGCCGGGTCGCAAGTGGCCGATCGGGACCACGCGAGTGCGATCCTGATAGCGCAGCGGCAGGTGAAACAGCACGTCCTGGAGATTCTCCAGGCCGACCTTGGCCAATTTCTCGGCCATGGCTTCACCGACACCCTTGAGTGCCGTCACCGACACTTGCGACAACTCGGTCATGGCAGCGACTTAACCGGCCACCACCGGCGCTTGTGGCTTGGCCACCGAGCACAGGCGAATGGAGTCAGCGAGGATTTCAATCGCCTTCGGCCGCGGAAAACTTGCGCGCCAGGCGATGGCCACGGTGCGGAACGGCACCGGCGGCGACAGTGGGCGCACGGCAATCACGCCGGGCGCGTAATGGTGGCTGTCCACCGCCGACAGCGGCAGGATCGAAATGCCGAGGCCGGAAGCGACCATGTGGCGGATGGTTTCCAGGGAACTGGACTCCACCGTGGTGTGCTTGGCGCCGTCGTTGCCTTTGCCCAGGGTCGGGCAGGCTTCCAGCACTTGATCACGGAAGCAGTGGCCTTCGCCGAGCAGCAGCAGGCTCTTGTCGTTAAGCAGGGCGGCGTCGATGGATTCTTTTTGCGTCCACGGGTGCTGGGCCGGCATCAGGACGTAGAAGGGTTCGTCGTAGAGCGGCAGGGTCAGCACGTCGGCTTCGTTGAACGGCAAGGCGATGATGATCGCGTCGAGCTCGCCGTTGCGCAGTTTGTCGCGCAGCACGTGGGTGAAGTTCTCTTCGATGTACAACGGCATCTGCGGGGCGACCCGGTGCAGTTGTGGAATCAGGTGCGGGAATAGGTACGGGCCGACGGTGTAGATCGCGCCGACTTTCAGCGGGGCGGTCAGCTGGTTCTTGCCGGCCTGGGCCAGTTCGCGGATGCCTTGGGCTTGTTCCAGGACTTTTTGCGCCTGGGCCACGATGCCTTCGCCGACCGGGGTCAGGCGCACGGCGCTCTTGCTGCGCTCGAAAATCAGCACACCGAGTTCGTCTTCAAGCTTTTTCACGCCCACCGACAGGGTCGGCTGGCTGACGTGGCAACGCTCGGCCGCGTGGCCGAAGTGCTGCTCTTGGGCGAGGGTAACGATGTAGCGTAATTCTGTAAGAGTCATAGCGAGCGTCCATGAAGTTGCGGGCCAAGCATACCGGCTGCAATCGATAGACGCACGTTATCAGAGTGAGTGTGTTGAGTGACACAGGGCAATGCGGGTTTGCCGCTGGCGGATATGCAAAAGGCACCTTTCGGTGCCTTTTTGGCTGCTGCATGACGTTGTGGGAGCGGGCCTGCTCGCGAAAGCGGTGTGTCAGCCAACATGGATGTTGGATGTGATGGCCTCTTCGCGAGCAAGCCCGCTTCCACATGGGTCTTATCGACGGCGCTCCAGCGAGTAAACGAACGGCGCGACGATTTCGATCGAGCCGTTGTTCAGCATGTCGGCCGGTGGCTTGGGCAGCGGCTGGGCGCGCTTGATCATTTCCAGGGTGGCCCGGTCCAGATCGGCGTTGCCGGAGCGGCCCACCAGTTCGAACGACAGCACATTGCCTTCGCCGTCGACCACGAAGCGCAGACGGTTCAAACCTTCCTTGCCTCGGGATTGCGCACTGGCCGGGTACTTTTTGTACTTGGCCAAGTGAGCGAGCAAGGTACCTTGCCAACTGGCCTTGGCGGCCTGTTGCGCGGGCGAAGGACCCGGAGCTGGCTGTGCGGACTTCTCGGTCGGTGCCTGGGTCGGTTGCGCGTCGCTCGGTTTGGCCTCGGACGGTTTCTCCTTCGGCGGCTCCGGTTTTTTCTCCACAGGCTTGGGCGGTTGCGGCTTGGGCTTGGGTTTGACCGGTTTCGGCACGGCAATTTCTGCCTTCGGCACTTCCGCCAGTTTCGGGATCGGCAGTTCTTCCACCGGGGCCGGTGGTTGTGGCGGCGTGATCACCTTCGGCGGTGCCGGCGGTGGCGGGGCAGGAACCGGCGCCAACTCCACCATCATCGCCTGCGGTGGCAGCTCGATGGGCGGGCGTGCCGTCCAGTTCACCGCCAGCGCAATGGCCAGCGCATGGACGCCAAGCACCACGGCCAGGCTCCCGCTGTAACGCGTCAGCTTATGGCGCGTCGTGATCATTTCTTGACTGCCGTCTCAAGCCCGACCAGACCGACCTTCAGGTAGCCGGCGGAGCGCAGGTTATCCATCACGCTCATCAGGTCGCCGTAGTCCACGCCTTTATCGGCCTGGAAGAAGATCGTCGTGTCTTTCTTGCCCTTGGTCCGGGCGTCGAGCGTGGCGCCGAGTGCTTCGGCCTTCACTTCGTCTTCGCCAAGGAACAGGCGTTGGTCAGCCTTGACGCTGAGGAACACGGGTTTCTCTGGCCGTGGCGCCGGTTTGGCGCTGGAGGCGGGCAGGTCGACCTTGATGTCCACAGTGGCCAAAGGCGCGGCCACCATGAAGATGATCAACAGCACCAGCATCACGTCGATAAACGGCGTAACGTTGATTTCGTGGTTCTCGGCCAGATCGTCGTCCGCGCCTTCTTTCAAATGCAAGCCCATGGCTGATTACCCTGCTTTGACCATGTGGGGTTGCGTGGAGCGCTCAGCGGTCGGCAGGTGATCGAGATCACGGCTGACCAGCAACAGGACTTCAGCAGAGGCGTCCGACACCTGCGCCTTGTAACCGGCGATGGAGCGGGCGAAAACGTTGTAGATCACTACGGCAGGAATCGCGGCAACCAGACCCAGCGCGGTAGCCAGCAGGGCTTCGGCAATGCCCGGGGCCACAACGGCGAGGTTGGTGGTCTGGGTTTTGGCGATGCCGATGAAGCTGTTCATGATGCCCCATACGGTGCCGAACAAACCTACGAAAGGCGCGGTGGAACCGATGGTGGCGAGCACGCCGGTGCCGCTGCTCATGTTGCGACCGCAAGCGGCAACCAGACGCTCAAGACGGAAGGCTACACGTTCCTTGATGCCTTCTTTCTCGCGGCTGTTGGCCGACAGTCGCATTTCTTCCAGGGCATCGTGGACCAGCAGATGGGCGAGGGTGCCTTGCTTGGTCGCGGTGGCGCTGGCTTCTTTAAGGGTGGTGGCTTTCTTCAGGTGCACGATTTCGTTACGCAGGCGACGCTTGGCGCCCATCAGCTCGAAGCCTTTGGCAATCCAGATGGTCCAGGTGATGATCGAGGCGATGGCCAGGCCGATCATCACGATTTTCACGATAATATCGGCGTTCTGGTACATGCCCCAAGGCGACAGGTCGTGGGCCATGCCCAAGGTGTTATCGGGTTCGAGGACTTCAGGTGCGTCGTCTGCAGCAGTGGCGTCGACAGCCTGGACCGGGTCGGTTGCGGCCGGTGCAGCAGCGTGATCAGCAGGTGCCGGAGCCGTCGCAGCGGCTGGGGTGGCGGGTGCTGTTGCATCAGCGAACGCGGCGGTTGGCGCCAGCAGCAGGCTGAGCAGCAGGGCGGCCACAGCGCTCCAGGCGCGAGGTCGTTTGGTTGGCGAAGCGGGGAATTGATTGCGTGTCATGCTGGCCGGACCTGAGAGAAAAATAGGGTGAATGTTCTTCCAGGCCTCGTAAGGCCGAGAACAAAAGTGGTCGGCATTATTGCAAGTAATTCTTGTTAACAAAAGTAATGGCTTCTCTTTTTTTCTTCCATTGCTAGCCGCTCGTCCTATACGGGCGCTAGTCTGTACCTTTCCTGAGGGAGTTTTCTGATGTCCGCGCCATCTGTTTTGATCGCCGGCTGCGGTGATGTCGGCAGTCGTCTGGCCACCCAATTGTTGGCCGCCGGGTGGGAGGTTCACGGCTTGCGGCGTGACGTCTCACGCCTGCCCGAAGGGGTGATTGGCGTTGCCGGCGACTTGTTCAATAAGGACTGCCCGGACACCTGGCCAATCGGAGCGGTGGATTACCTGGTGTATTGCGCAGCGGCCACCGATCACGATGAAGCGGGTTATCGCGCCGCTTATATTCAGGGGTTGCAGCACGTGCTGGAATGGCTGGGCGACTACGGACAGGTGCCCAATCGGCTGCTATTCGTATCCAGCAGCAGTGTTTACGGCCAGCAGGAAGGCGAGTGGGTCGACGAAAACTCGCCGACCGTGGCGGCGGGTTATTCCGGGCGGGTGATGCTGGAAGCCGAGCAGATTGCCCTCGACAGCGGCATCCCGGCGAGCATCGTGCGCCTGACCGGCATTTACGGTCCGGGCCGAGAGTTTCTGCTGACTCAGGTTCGTCGCGGTTATCGCGTGGCGATTGATCCGCCGTTGTATGGCAACCGCATTCACGCCGACGACGCAGCGGGGTTGATGGCGTATCTGCTGGAGGCGGATCAGCGTGGCGTGGCGCTGGATAACGTCTACATCGGCGTCGACGACGCGCCTGCGCCACTGGCAGATGTGGTGGGCTGGCTGCGTGAGTATTTGGGTGTGACCGAATGGGCTGAGGACGAGAGCGTGCGCCGCACTGGCAGCAAGCGTTGCAGCAATGCGCGGGCGAAAGCGTTGGGCTGGGAGCCGAAGTATCCGAGTTATCGCGAAGGATACGCCGCGATTCTTGAAGGTCGCTGCTGACCCTTAGTCGCCACAAACGAAATGTGGGAGCGGGCTTGCTCGCGAAAGCGGTGTAACAGTCAACGAAGATGTTGAATGTTACTGCCTCTTCGCGAGCAAGCCCGCTCCCACATTGTTTGTATTGGCATTACGGCCGGATCACTGTTTTTCCAGCAACCACTTGCGATCACCCGGTGTAAACGAAGGCATCTCATCCGCCTGAGCCGTGTTCACGGCCTGGAAGATTTCCAGCTCCTTACCCTTGCGGGCAAAGATCCAGGTGTTGCCCTGGCCGTTCTGTTGCAACCACATATTGTCGTTGCCGCCGCTCATCGACGCGCAATCGCCCGCCAGGCACAGCGCATAACGATCCGCACCCGGCAGGCCGGCCACTTGGCCATCCGCCTGGAATTGCACGGTTTCGCCTTCACCCTGGCCATTGACGATTTTCCAGCTGCCGCCCATATACGCCGTGTACAGCGCGCGTTCGAAGCTCGCACCGATCGGCGCGCCTTCCGGGACTGGAATCAACGCGCGGTCGAAGACTTGCGCGGGTTCGTTGTCGTTCGCGACCTGGCTGAGTTGCTTGCCGTCGCGTCGCAACTCGCTGGCGGAGCTGCCATAGAAGTCGACTTTCCAGGCGCCGGACTCATCGGCCAGCAGCTTGCCTTCGACGTTTTCAAAACCGTTGGTGTAACGGGCCTGGCCGGCCTTGGTGTTGACGTCCCATTCCAGGTTCGGACCGTAAGCCTGGAGCGCTTCGCGCAGGGGGCCGCCCTTGGAGGCAGCATCGATGGCCACCTGGTTGATCCAGGTGCCGCTGATGTCGCGGTCGGCAGGATTGCTGGCGCAGCCGCCGAGGAAAACGGCGAGCAAGGAGAGGGCAAGCGCTTTGCGCATGGTGGAATCCTTTCAAAACGAAAACGGCGCAGCCTGTTGGGGCTGCGCCGGATGTATTACTCGATGACCAGAATGGCGTCCATTTCTACCTGCGAACCCTTTGGCAGGGCTGCTACGCCGATGGCGGCGCGGGCAGGGTAGGGCTGGTCAAAGTATTTGCCCATGATCTCGTTGACCTTGGCGAAGTGGCTCAGGTCGGTGAGGAAGATGTTCAGTTTGACGATGTCCTTGAACGAACCGCCGGCAGCTTCGGCCACGGCTTTCAGGTTCTCGAACACCTGGACGGTCTGGGCTTCGAAGCCTTCGACCAGTTCCATGGTTTTTGGGTCCAAGGGAATCTGACCCGACATGTAAACGGTATTGCCAGCCTTGATCGCCTGGGAATAAGTGCCGATGGCGGCCGGGGCCTTGTCGCTGGTGATAACAGTCTTGGTCATGAATGACTCCTTGTAATAGATGGGCTACGCACGCATGCGGGTGATGCGAATCACCCCGGTCAAGGCGCGCAGTTTCTTGATCACGCGGGCCAGGTGCACACGGTCGTGCACGCTGACCACCAGTTGGACCACGCTGATGCGACCATCGCGCTCGTCCATGCTGATTTTTTCGATATTGCCGTCGGCCGCGTTGACGCTGCTGGCCAGCAGGGCGATCAGGCCGCGCTGATGTTCCAGCTCGACGCGCAGCTCGACGTTGAATTCGCCGGTGACATCCTTGGCCCACGAGAGCTGGATGCATTTTTCCGGGTTGTGGCGGATTTCGCTGATGTTGCGGCAGTTGTCCAGGTGCACGACCATGCCTTTGCCCGCAGACAGGTGACCGACAATCGGGTCGCCCGGGATCGGCGTGCAGCACTTGGCGTAGCTCAGCACCAAACCTTCGGTGCCGCGAATCGCCAGCGGGCCTTCGGCGCTCGGCAACTGTTCGCCTTCGCCCAGCAGGCGGCGGGCGACCACATAGGCCATGCGATTGCCCAGGCCGATGTCTTCGAGCAGGTCTTCGATCAGTTCCAGGCGATATTCGGTGAGCATCGCCTTGACGCGCTCGCCCGGGATTTTGTCCAGGGTGCTGTCGAAACCGTTCAGTACCTTGTTCAGCAGGCGTTCGCCGAGGCTGATGGATTCGGAGCGGCGTTGCAGTTTCAGCGCGTGGCGGATGTGGGTCCGCGCTTTGCCTGTGACCACGAAGTTGAGCCACGCCGGGTTCGGCCGCGCGCCGGGGGCGCTGACGATCTCGACCGTAGAGCCGCTTTGCAGCGGTTCGGACAGCGGTGCGAGACGGCGGTTGATCCGACAGGCGATGCAGCTGTTGCCGACGTCGGTGTGCACCGCGTAAGCAAAGTCCACCGCCGTGGAGCCTTTGGGCAGCTCCATGATCCGGCCTTTAGGCGTGAACACGTAGACCTCGTCCGGGAACAGGTCGATCTTCACGCTTTCGATGAATTCCAGCGAGTTGCCGGCCCGTTGTTGCATTTCCAGCACGCCTTTGACCCACTGGCGGGCGCGGGCGTGAGTGCCTTTCGGTTGCTCGTCGCCGCTGGATTTGTACAGCCAATGGGCGGCGATGCCGTTGTTGGCCATCTCTTCCATTTCACGGGTGCGGATCTGGATCTCGATCGGTACACCGTGCATGCCGAACAGCGTGGTGTGCAGCGACTGATAGCCGTTGGCCTTGGGGATCGCGATGTAATCCTTGAAGCGACCCGGCAACGGTTTGTACAAATTATGCACAGCACCCAGCACGCGGTAGCAGGTATCGACCTTGTCGACGATGATCCGGAACGCGTAGACGTCCATGATCTCGTTGAAGGCCCGACGCTTGCCGCGCATTTTCTTGTAGATGCCGTAGAGGTGTTTCTGGCGCCCGCTGACTTCGCCCTGGATTTCATCAATCGCCAGGCAATGGCTGAGGGACTCTTCGATCTTGTTGACGATTTCCTTGCGGTTGCCCCGGGCGCGCTTGACCGCCTGGTTAATCCGCGCGGAACGCATCGGGTGCATGGCCTTGAAGCCGAGGTCTTCGAATTCTATGCGGATGGCGTGCATGCCCAGCCGATTGGCGATGGGCGCATAGATTTCCAGGGTTTCCTTGGCGATGCGTCGGCGTTTTTCGCCGGACAGCACTTCCAGCGTGCGCATGTTGTGCAGGCGGTCGGCCAGCTTGACCAGGATCACGCGAATGTCGCGAGCCATGGCCATGGCCATTTTCTGGAAGTTTTCAGCCTGGGCTTCGGCCTTGGTCTCGAAGTTCATCTGGGTCAGTTTGCTGACCCCGTCGACCAGTTCGGCCACGGTTTCACCGAACTGCGCTTGCAGCGCTTCCTTGGCAATCCCGGTGTCTTCGATCACGTCATGCAGCATGGCCGCCATCAGGCTTTGATGGTCCATATGCATGTCGGCAAGAATATTCGCCACCGCAAGAGGATGCGTGACGTACGCCTCGCCACTGCGGCGGCGTTGGCCGTCGTGGGCTTGTTCGGCGTAGAAATACGCTCGGCGGACCAAGTTGACCTGGTCCTTGCCGAGGTAGGTCGATAAGCGATCGGCGAGGGCGTCTATGCTCGGCATGATGACTCCTGCCGTTCGCTGTGACCCCGCGCCGTGCTACGTCGACCAGGCATAGGCTTAGACGGCCTCGTTGGACTCGTCCTCGAACGCTGCGAACAGCGGTTCGTCTTCGACGATTTCAGCATTGGCGATGAACTCATAGCTCATCAGGCCTTCAGCGATTTCACGCAGCGCTACAACAGTAGGCTTGTCGTTTTCCCACTGAACCAGTGGCTCTTTGCCGCCGGTGGCCAGTTGACGGGCACGTTTGGTGGACAGCATGACCAGCTCAAAACGGTTTTCCACGTGATTCAGGCAGTCTTCAACGGTTACGCGGGCCATGGTATTCCTCGGAGCGAATGCAATATGCGCGCTGCCCGATTGGGCGAGCGGACTCAACAGTTTAAAAAATCACCAGCGATTAGGGAAGCGCTGATTTTTTGACCAAGCCCTTCAACGCGCTGCAAGTGCCAATGTAAAGCCCTTGCGGCGGTTTTGGGAAGAGCTGTTTAGCCGAGCAATTCGGCCAAAAGTTTTCCGTGGCGCTGCTGCTGACGCTTCTGATGCAGCTGATTGGCCCGGAAAATCGCCTTCAGATCATGCAATGCATGGGCGAAATCGTCGTTGATGATCAGGTAGTCGTAGTCGACATAGTGGCTCATCTCGCTGACCGCTTCACGCATCCGGCCGTCAATGATCTCGTCGCTGTCCTGGCCGCGATTGGTCAGACGCTGGTGCAAGGCCTGCAACGACGGCGGCAGAATGAAGATCGAGCGCGCTTGCGGCATCAGCTTGCGCACTTGCTCGGCGCCCTGCCAGTCGATTTCCAGGATCAGGTCGTGGCCCGCGTCCAGGGTCTGCTGCAAGTGGCTTTGCGAGGTGCCGTAGAGATTGCCGAACACTTCGGCGCGCTCCAGGAAATCCCCATGTTCGCCCATCTTCACAAACGCTTCGCGGGAGACGAAGTGATAGTTCACGCCGTCCACTTCACCGGGGCGCATGGCGCGGGTGGTGTGGGAGACCGAGACGCGAATCTCCTGGTCGGAGTCGGTCAGGGCCTTGACCAGGCTGCTCTTGCCCGCGCCCGAAGGGGCGGAAATGATGTACAGGGTGCCGGTGCTATGGGTCATGTCGGGTTTGCCTTACTCAATATTCTGCACTTGTTCGCGCATCTGCTCGATCAACACTTTGAGGTTGACCGCAGCCGTCGTGCTGCGCGGGTCGAAGGCTTTGGAGCCCAGTGTATTGGCTTCGCGGTTGAGTTCCTGCATCAGGAAGTCCAGGCGCCGACCCGCCGCGCCGCCGGACTTGAGCACCCGGCGAACTTCGATGATGTGGGTGCTCAGGCGATCCAGTTCTTCGGCGACGTCGCTCTTTTGCGCGAGCATGACCATTTCCTGCTCCAGGCGCTGCGGGTCCATCTCGGCTTTCATGTCGGCAAAGCGGTCGAGGACTTTCTGGCGCTGGGTGGCGAGCATCTGCGGGACGAGTTCGCGCAGGGTCACGACGTCTTCTTCAATAGAGGTCAGGCGCTCGTTGATCAGGCGAGCCAGCTCCGCGCCTTCGCGCTCGCGGCCGGCCTTCAGTTCTTTCAAGCCTTGATTGAACAGGGCCAGTGCCTCGGCGTTCAGGGCTTGCGGGTCAGTGGCGTCGCCCACCAATACACCGGGCCAGGCCAGAACTTCCAATGGGTTCAACGCTGCCGGGTTCTTGATCAGGCCGGCAATCGTTTCGGCGGCCGCGACCAGTTGCGCGGCGCGCTCGCGGTCCAGTTGCAGGGGTTTACCGGTGCTTTCTTCGGTGAAACGCAGGGTGCATTCCAGTTTGCCCCGGGAAATGCCCTGGCGCAGCGCTTCGCGGACCGCGCCTTCGAGGTCACGAAAGGATTCCGGCAGGCGCAGGTGCGGCTCCAGGTAGCGGCTGTTGACCGAGCGCAGTTCCCAGCTCAGGGTGCCTTGGGCGCCGGCTTTTTCGACGCGGGCGAAGGCGGTCATGCTGTGCACCATGGAGGTACCTCGCAATGCAGGCCGACGCGAAACCCTTGGGCTTCGCGGACCCGCGATCAATGAATGTGAGCCGACTGGCAGCAAAGGCGCAGGATTGTAGCGCAGTGGGGCGGATGCGCCCAAACACACGCTGTGACAAAGGGCTGCAGGCCGTCGGTTATGTGCTTTTGGCGGCCTTCAGCCGTCGGCCGGATTTTTTAGAAGTGCCCAGTCGTGGCTGGCGGCTCTATAATGCTCCGCAGTTTTCCGTCCCCAGTACAGGTATTCCCTATGAAACGTCCAAGTGGTCGCGTTGCCGATCAGCTCCGCTCGATCCGCATCACCCGCAACTACACCAAGCATGCCGAGGGATCTGTACTGGTCGAGTTCGGTGACACCAAAGTCATCTGCACTGTCAGCGTCGAGAACGGCGTACCGCGTTTCCTTAAAGGTCAGGGCCAAGGCTGGTTGACCGCTGAATACGGCATGCTGCCGCGCGCCACCGGCGAGCGTAACCAGCGTGAAGCGAGCCGCGGCAAGCAAGGCGGTCGCACCCTGGAAATCCAGCGCCTTATCGGTCGTTCCCTGCGTGCTTCGCTGGACATGTCCAAGCTGGGCGACGTCACCCTGTACGTCGATTGCGATGTGATCCAGGCTGACGGCGGCACCCGTACTGCCTCCATCACTGGCGCCATGGTTGCGTTGGTCGATGCCTTGAAAGTGATCAAGAAGCGCGGCGGCCTGAAAGGCGGCGACCCGCTCAAGCAAATGATCGCGGCCGTTTCGGTGGGCATGTACCAGGGCGAGCCTGTGCTTGACCTCGACTACCTGGAAGACTCGGCTGCCGAGACCGACCTGAACGTGGTGATGACCAGCACTGGCGGCTTCATCGAAGTCCAGGGCACTGCCGAAGGCGCGCCGTTCCAGCCTGAAGAACTGAACGCCATGCTCGAACTGGCGAAGAAAGGCATGACCGAAATCTTCGAACTGCAAAAGGCTGCACTGGCTGACTGATCGTTTCGACATCCGGCAAAGGAGAGCGCCATGAGTGATGAACAGCAGTTGCTTCCCACCCCGAACCCCGAGGTTCGTCAGTGGGCGATGTTTTGTCACCTCTCGGCGTTTCTCGGTGTCTGGCTGCCGTTCGGCCACCTCGTCGGTCCGCTGATTCTCTGGCAGTGGAAGCGTGAGACCGATCCGTTCATCGACGCTCAGGGCAAGGAAGCGCTGAACTTCCAGATCACCGTGGCCCTGGTGTCGGGCATCTGCTACTTGCTGATGCTGGTGTTGATCGGTTTTGCGCTGCTGCCGTTGGTGCTGATCGTGGCGATGGTGCTGTCCATCATTGCCGGGCTCAAGGCCAATGACGGGGTGCCTTACCGCTATCCCTTCACTTGGCGATTGGTGAAATAGTCGACGACACAGATTCACTGTGGGAGCGAGCCTGCTCGCGAAAGCGTTCTGTCAGTCACATTGATTTTGAATGTGATGGCCCCTTCGCGAGCAGGCTCGCTCCCACATTGGAAAGTGGTCACGCACAAAAAAGCCGACAGCGATGTCGGCTTTTTTGCATCTGCGAAACGACGCTTAGATGGTCAGCGTCCAGTCGTAGTCCACGATCAGCGGCGCGTGTTGCGAGAACCGTGGCTGACGTGGCAGGCGTGCGCTGCGTACAAAGCGGCGCAGGCCCGGGGTCAGCAACTGGTAGTCGAAACGCCAGCCCAGGTTGAGCATCTCAGCCTGTTCATTGTCTGGCCACCAGCTGTACTGGTCGCCTTCACGGCTGACTTCACGCAGGGCATCGACATAACCCATATTGCCGACAATCTCGTCCATCCAGGCACGTTCAGGTGCCAGGAAGCCCGGGGATTGCTGGCTGTCGCGCCAGTTCTTGATATCCAGCTTCTGTTGCGCCACGTACAGCGAGCCACAATAAATGTACTCGCGACGTTTGCGTCGCTGTTTATCCAGATAACGGGCGAAGTCGTCCATTAGCTTGAACTTCTGGTTCAAGTCTTCATCGCCATTCTGCCCCGAAGGGAGCAGCAAGGTCGCGATGCTGACCTTATCGAAATCGGCTTGCAGGTAACGCCCGTAGCGGTCGGCCGTCTCGAAACCGAGACCGCTGATGACTGCCTTCGGTTGCAGCCGCGAATACAAAGCCACGCCACCTTGGGCGGGAACTTCGGCATCGCAGGCATAAAGGAAGTACCCATCCAGTTGGAAGGCTGGATCGTCCAGTTCAAAGGCGGAGGCGCGGGTGTCCTGCAGGCAGATGACGTCGGCATTCTGTGCTTGCAGCCAACTGAGCAAACCTCGCTCGACTGCAGCCTGAATACCATTGACGTTCACACTGATGATCCGCATAAATGGCCCCAAAAATCGCGTGCGTGTATGATACACGGCGTCAACCTAATTAGATAAATCCGTTGTATTTGGGGTTTTTTTCATGCAAGCGTATCAGCGCGATTTCATTCGTTTTGCCATCGATCGCGGCGTTTTGCGCTTCGGTGAGTTCACCCTGAAGTCCGGGCGCACCAGTCCTTACTTCTTCAATGCGGGCCTTTTCAACAGCGGTTCGGCCCTGGCGCAACTGGGTCGTTTCTACGCGGCAGCCATCGTCGAAAGCGGTATTCCGTTCGATGTTCTGTTTGGCCCTGCGTACAAAGGCATCCCGTTGGCGGCGACCACCGCAGTGGCATTGGCCGAACATCATGACCGTGACCTGCCATGGTGTTTCAACCGCAAGGAAGCCAAGGCCCACGGCGAAGGCGGCAGCCTGGTCGGCGCTCCGTTGACTGGCGATGTGCTGATCATCGACGACGTGATCACCGCCGGCACCGCGATCCGCGAAGTGATGCAGATCATCGCTTCCCAGGACGGCGCCAAGGCCGCCGGCGTGCTGATTGCCCTGAACCGTCAGGAGCGTGGTAACGGCGAGTTGTCGGCGATCCAGGAAGTGGAGCGCGACTTCGGGATTCCGGTGATCAGCATTGTTTCGCTGAATCAGGTGCTGGAATTCCTGGCGGACGATCCGCAGCTCAAGCAGCATCTGCCAGCCGTAGAAGCCTACCGCGCCCAATTCGGCGTCTGACACCGATTTGTGTGGGAGCGGGCTTGCTCGCGAAGAGGCCATCACATTCAACATCATCGTTGACTGATACACCGCTTTCGCGGGCAAGCCCGCTCCCACAAGGGATCGCAGGCAAAAAAAGACCCCGCTCAGCCAGGCTGAGCGGGGTCTTTTTGTAGGCGCTAGCGCTTACGGACGCTTGCGATTGCTGATCAGCGTACCCACACCGGTATCGGTGAAGATCTCCAGCAGAATCGCATTCGGCACCCGACCATCAATGATCAGGGCGCTACCCACGCCGCCCTGTACCGCTTCCAGCGCGCAACGGATCTTCGGCAGCATGCCGCCGTAGATCGTGCCGTCGGCGATCAGGTCGTCGACTTGCTGGGTGGTCAGGCCTGTGAGAACCGTACCTTGCTTGTCCATCAGACCGGCGATATTGGTCAGCAGCATCAGCTTTTCAGCTTTCAGCGCTTCAGCCACTTTACCGGCCACCAAGTCAGCGTTGATGTTGTACGACTCACCGTTGGCGCCCACGCCGATCGGCGCGATCACTGGGATGAAATCGCCTTTGACCAGCAGGTTCAGCAGGTCGGTGTTGATGCCGACCACTTCGCCTACCTGGCCGATGTCGATGATTTCCGGTTGGGTCATCTCTGGAGTCTGGCGCGTCACGGTGAGCTTTTTCGCACGAATCAGCTCGGCATCTTTACCGGTCAGGCCGATGGCGCTGCCGCCATGACGGTTGATCAGGTTGACGATGTCTTTGTTGACCTGGCCGCCGAGGACCATTTCCACCACGTCCATGGTCTGCGCGTCAGTCACGCGCATGCCATCGATGAAGTGGCTCTCGATCGACAGACGCTTGAGCAAGTCGCCGATTTGCGGGCCGCCACCGTGAACCACCACCGGGTTGATGCCCACGGCTTTCATCATCACGATGTCGCGGGCGAAGCCGGTTTTCAGCTCCTCGCTTTCCATCGCGTTGCCGCCGTATTTGATCACCAGCGTCTTGCCGACATAGCGGCGGATGTAAGGCAGCGCTTCGGACAGGACCTTGGCGGTGTTGGCGGCGGCTTCGCGTTCGAGGGTCATTCAGGGCTCCGGGTGAATCGTTAAATCAAAACGGTAGTTGGAGATCAGGTGCAACACGCTTCAACTGGACTTTGAAAACGTCCTTGATGCGCTGCAATTCAGCCTCGTCATCAGCCTCGAAACGCAGGACCAGCACCGGCGTGGTGTTGGACGCGCGCACCAGGCCCCAGCCTTTGGCGTAGTCGACTCGCACGCCGTCAATGGTGGTCAGGTCAGCGCCTTCGCCCCACTTCGCGTCGTGCAATGCATCAATAATGCTGAATTTGCTCTCTTCGGTCACATGGATATTGATTTCCGGCGTAGAAATATCGTTCGGGAAGGTCGCAAACAGCTCTTCCGCGGTGAATTTTTCCTTGCTGAGGATCTCCAGCAGCCGCGCGGCGCTGTAAATGCCGTCGTCGAAACCGAACCAGCGCTCCTTGAAGAAAACGTGCCCGCTCATTTCGCCGGCCAACAGGGCGCCAGTTTGTTTCATTTTCTTTTTGATCAACGAGTGACCGGTCTTCCACATTAGCGGACGACCGCCGTATTCCTTGATCAATGGCGTGAGGCGACGGGTGCATTTGACGTCGAAGATGATCTCGGCGTCCGGATTGCGCTCCAGTACGTCGCGAGCGAACAGCATCAGCAGGCGGTCCGGGAAGACGATGCTGCCGGTGTTGGTCACCACGCCGACGCGGTCGCCGTCGCCATCGAAGGCCAGGCCCAGGTCAGCGTTGGTTTCCTTGACCTTGGCGATCAGGTCGACGAGGTTTTCAGGCTTGCCCGGGTCCGGGTGGTGGTTCGGGAAGTTGCCGTCCACCTCGCAGAACAGCGGGATGACTTCGCAATTCAGCGCTTCGATCAGTTGCGGGGCGATCACGCCGGCCGCGCCGTTACCGCAATCGACGACCACTTTCAGGCGGCGGGCCAGTTTGATGTCCTGGACGATTTCGGTGTTGTAGCGATCGAGGATCTCGACCTTGGTGATGCTGCCCTTGCCGCTGCTCAGGTTGTTGGTCTTGAGGCGTTCGTGCAGGGCCTGGATCTGTTCGTTGGCCAGGGTATCGCCAGCGATGACGATCTTGAAACCGTTGTAGTTCGACGGGTTGTGGCTGCCGGTCAGCATCACACCAGACTTGCCGGCCAGTACGTTGGCGGCGTAGTACAGCGCCGGAGTTGGCACCAGGCCGACGTCGCTGACGTGGCAACCGCTGTCGGCCAGGCCCTGGATCAGGCGTTCGACCAGTTCCGGGCCGGACAGGCGACCGTCGCGGCCTACGGAAACGTTCGGTTCATTCTGGGCCAGACTTTGGGCGCCAATGGCACGGCCGAGCCAGTAAGCGGTTTCACCGTTCAAGAATTCCGGGACGGTGCCGCGAATGTCATAGGCGCGGAAGATGCTGTCGGGGAACTTGGGTGCAACTTGGGCTGGGCTGTTCATCTGTGGGAATGCTCCATTTCGAAAGTGACTGGACCTGCCGTGGAATGACTCGTCGGCAGGCACAAACTGAAGGGTATGACGGCGTTTTCCACAGAGAGTTCGTGGTGTGCAAAGGCCATGACCCCGGTTTCAGCGAGCATTTGGCTGGCCAATCCCTTGATTTTCAGTGGTAAACCTTCCAGATGACGGCTGTGCAATTTCGAGCATATAAAGCACTTGTGGCGAGGGAGCTTGCTCCCGTTTGAGTGCGCAGCACTCACCGAATCTTGGGGCTGCTACGCAGCCCAGCGCGAGCAAGCTCGCTCGCCACAAAGGTGTATTTATCGGATCAATGGCTACCCGAATGACCGAAACCACCGGCACCGCGCTCGGTTTCGACGAACTCTTCGACCATCTCGAAGTGCGCCTGAACCACGGGTACCAAAACCAGCTGAGCCAGACGCTCGCCAACTTCCAGGGTGAAATCCTTATCGCTGCGGTTCCAGCACGAAACCATCAGCGGGCCTTGATAATCGGAGTCGATCAAACCGACCAGATTGCCCAGCACGATGCCGTGTTTATGGCCCAGGCCGGAGCGTGGCAGGATCAGCGCCGCCAGGCCCGGATCGCCGATGTAGACCGACAGGCCGGTCGGGATCAGCAGGGTTTCGCCCGGCTTGATCACGGTGTCTTTTTCCAGCATGGCGCGCAGGTCGAGGCCGGCGGAGCCAGGGGTGGCGTACTGCGGCAGCGGAAAGTCGGTACCGATGCGGGGGTCGAGGATCTTGGCTTGCAAAGCGTGCATGTAAATTAAACCTGGTTCAGACGGTCGGCGATAAAAGTGATCAGCTGGCGAGCAATCTTGCTCTTGCTGGTCTGGGCGAAAAGCGTGGCGTGCAGCTCCCGGTCGATCACGCTGCAAGCGTTTTCTTCACTGTTGAAGCCAATACTCGGGTTGGCGACGTCGTTGGCGACGATCAAATCGAGGTTCTTGTCTTTCAACTTGCGGGCAGCGTAATCGAGCAAGTGTTCGGTTTCGGCAGCGAAACCGACACTGAACGGACGGTCGGGGCGGGTGGCGATGGTGGCCAGGATGTCTGGGTTACGCACCATCTGTAGCAACAAGCCGTCGCCGTTCGTAGGATCTTTCTTGAGTTTTTGTGGGGCGACGACTTCCGGACGGTAGTCCGCGACCGCTGCCGAGGCGATAAACAGGTCGCACGGGATCGCGGCTTCACAGGCAGCGAGCATGTCCCGGGCGCTGACCACGTCGATGCGGGTGACGCGATCCGGGGTCGGCAAGTGCACGGGGCCGGTGATCAGGGTGACGCGGGCGCCGGCTTCTACCGCAGCTTCCGCCAGGGCAAAGCCCATTTTTCCGGAGCTGTGGTTGGTGATGTAGCGCACCGGGTCGATGTTTTCCTGGGTCGGGCCGGCGGTGATCAGCACGTGTTTGCCAGTCAGCGCCTGACGCTGGAAGCAGTCCGCCGCGCACTGGGCGAGGTCGGTGGCTTCGAGCATGCGGCCCATGCCGACGTCGCCACAGGCCTGGCTGCCAGAGGCTGGGCCGAAGGACTTGATGCCGCGGCTTTCGAGGATTTGCAGGTTGGCCTGGGTCGCCGGGTCGCGCCACATGGCCTGGTTCATCGCCGGGGCGACGGCGACCACGGCGTCGGTGGCCAGCACCAGCGTGGTCAGCAGGTCATTGGCGATACCCTGGGCCAGACGGGCGATCAGGTCCGCGGTGGCGGGGGCGATCAGCACCAGGTCGGCCCATTTGGCCAGCTCGATGTGGCCCATGGCGGCTTCGGCCGCGGGGTCCAGCAGGTCGAGATGAACCGGGTGGCCGGACAAGGCCTGCATGGTCAGCGGGGTGATGAACTCGCTGCCGCCACGGGTCATGACCACGCGCACTTCGGCGCCCTGGTCGATCAGGCGGCGAACCAGGTCGGCGCTCTTGTAGGCAGCAATGCCGCCGCCGACGCCCAGAACGATGCGTTTCCGATACAGCCGCTGCATAGGTCTGCCTTTCATTTCGTTGATGACTGCAGAGCGAAACCCCCTCCCCAGGAGTGAAATCGCCCGCAAAAAAGATGGGCTACGATATCACAGCGACCGCTACGGAACAGCGGCGCCCACAGACCAGGGAGGTGCTATGAGTATTCGTGATTGGCCGGCGGCGGAGCGGCCGCGGGAGAAGCTTCTTGAACAAGGTTCGGCGAGTCTTTCTGATGCTGAACTGCTGGCAATCTTTCTACGGACCGGCGTGTCCGGCAAAAGCGCGGTAGATCTGGCGCGACACCTGTTGAACCAATTCGGCAGTCTGCGCACGTTGCTGGAGGCTGATCTACGGGCGTTCAGCAGCCAGTTGGGCTTGGGCCCGGCAAAATTCGCTCAGTTGCAGGCGGTGCTGGAGATGGCCCGTCGGCATCTGGCCGAGCGATTACGCCGGGATTCGGTGCTGGAGAGCCCTCTGGCTGTGCGCGACTACCTCAAGGCAATGCTGCGCCATGAGCCCCACGAGGTGTTCGGCTGTCTGTTTCTGGATTCCAAGCACCGGGTATTGGCGTTTGAAGTGCTATTTCGCGGTTCCATCGACAACACCAGCGTGTATCCACGTCAGGTGGTCAAGCGCGCCCTGGCGCACAACGCCGCTGCGCTGATCCTGTGCCACAACCACCCGTCGGGCAACACCGACCCCAGCCAGGCCGACCGAATGCTGACCAAGCGACTTCAAGAGGCGCTGGAGCTGGTGGACGTGCGCGTGCTCGACCATTTCATCGTCGGGGATGGTGAGCCGTTGTCGATGGCGGAGTCCGGCTGGATGTAACAAAAGTCGAGAACCCCAAAAACCCCTGTGGGAGCGGGCTTGCTCGCGAATGCGGCGTGTCAGGCAACATTGATGTCGACTGACACGGCCTCTTCGCGAGCAAGCCCGCTCCCACAGGTTTGTGTAGGGCGGTTACTTGAGGCTGACTTTGGAGTAATCCTGCCGGCCAAACGGGCTCACCGAGTAACCCTCGACATCCTTGCGCGTCAACGCGAACGCAGTCGGGTGCGCCAGCGGCAGCCACAATGCCTGCTGCTGAATCTGCGCCTGAGCCTGTTCATACAGCTTGGTGCGCACGCCTTGCTCGCTGGTGGTCTTGCCGGCGCTGATCAGTTTGTCCAGGTCCTGGTTGCAGTAACGGGCGAAGTTGGTGCCGGACTTGACCGCAGCGCAGGAAAACTGCGGCGTGAGGAAGTTATCCGGATCGCCGTTGTCGCCAGCCCAGCCCATGAACAGCAGGTCATGCTCGCCGGCCTTGGCGCGGCGGATCAACTCGCCCCATTCGATCACGCGGATTTCGGCCTGGATGCCGATTTCCGCCAGATCAGATTGCAGCAGTTGGGCGCCGAGGCTCGGGTTCGGGTTCAACAAACTGCCGGAAGGGCGGGTCCAAATAGTGGTCTGAAAGCCATCCTTGAGCCCGGCCTTGGCCATCAATGCCTTGGCCTTCGTCACGTCGTGGGGATAACCCGGCAGGCCTTTGGCATAGCTCCAGGTGTTCGGCGGGTAAGGGCCGTTGGCGGCTTCGGCGGTGTCTTCGAACACGGCTTTGAGGTAGTTGGCCTTGTCGAACGCGAGGTTGATCGCCTGACGGACTTCCGGCTTGTCCAGCGGAGGATGCTGACTGTTGATGCCGACGAAAGCGGTCATGAAGGCGTCAGTCTTTTCCACTTTCAGGGTCGATTCCTGCTTGGCGGCCACCACATCCAGCGGCTTGGGCGACAGGGCGATCTGGCACTCGTTGCGGCGCAACT
This sequence comes from Pseudomonas sp. NPDC096950, assembly GCF_044762525.1. Lineage (NCBI taxonomy): Bacteria > Pseudomonadati > Pseudomonadota > Gammaproteobacteria > Pseudomonadales > Pseudomonadaceae > Pseudomonas > Pseudomonas sp. NPDC096950. The sequence goes on from NZ_JBIWEL010000017.1 coordinate 54,973, forward strand.
TCTGCAAGCGCACGTTGGCGTCCGGGGTAATGGCGTAGATCAACGGGTCCACTGACGGCTTGCCGCCGAAGTAGTCCGGGTTGGCCTTGTAGCGAATCGACGCGTCTTTCTGGAACCGCGTAAAAACGAACGGGCCGCTGCCGATCGGCTGGCTATTGAGCTTTTCCGGGGTGCCGGCCTTCAGCAATTTGTCGGCGTATTCAGCCGAATAAATCGACGCGAAACCCATGCTCAGGGTGGCAAGGAAGGTCGAGTCCGGGTGATCGAGGGTGAAGCGCACGGTCAGCGGGTCGAGGGCGTCGATCTTCTTGATCAGCGCCGGCAGTTGCATCGACTGGGCGTGGGGGAAGCCGCTCTGGGCGACTTTGTGCCACGGGTGGGCCGGGTCGAGCATGCGGTCGAAGCTGAACTTGACGTCTTCGGCGCTCAGGTCGCGGGTCGGGCTGAAGTACTCGGTTTTGTGGAACTTCACTTGCGGATGCAATTTAAAGACGTAGGTCAGGCCATCGGGCGTGACTTCCCAGCTGTCCGCAAGGCTGGCGACCACTTTGCCGCTGGCGGTATCGAAGTCCACCAGGCGATTCATCAGCACATCGGCCGAGGCGTTGGTGGTGGTCAGCGAGTTGTACTGCACCACGTCGAACCCTTCAGGGCTGGCCTCGGTGCAGACGGTCAGGGCGGCGGCATGGGCCAGTGGGCTCAGCAGCAGTGGGGCAAGCAGCAGCGGTAGGGCAGCGAGGCGCATGGTCGGATTCCTTTACAGATCGAAGGCCCATCTGCAAGTGCAGTCTGGAAAAGGCTTACCCTAGTGGGCTCTTTTGCAAATGACTATCCCCTTTTTCATTTTGGGGCGACTATAGGCGCCTTATTTGGGGATGCGACGATTTGGAAAGCTCAGGATTGGCGTGTTGGCCGAAGCTCTGCGACGAGCGGTCGCCATCGACGACAGCCTTTGTCCAAGGCGCTCGTAGCCCGGAAAATGGGCTTTTTGTGAATTCATCGCACACTGAATGTTGTTGCTCTCGGGTCTTTCTGGTATAAAGCAGCGCTCTTTTCTAGGGGCCCGGTTCCTTCACTGTAGGTGTAGCCGGTAAGACCTCTAAAGAAACGCGGCGCCTGGCGCCAAATGACTGAGAGATTAAGCGGCCAACCCATGCCGGGTTGGGCATGTGGTTTAGAGGGCTGAGGCATGTCGAGAGTCTGTCAAGTTACCGGTAAGGGTCCGGTGACTGGGAATAACATTTCCCACGCAAACAACAAAACCCGTCGTCGTTTCCTGCCGAACCTGCAGCATCACCGCTTCTGGGTTGAAGAAGAGAAACGTTTCGTGCGTCTGCGCGTATCTGCCAAAGGCATGCGTATCATCGACAAGCGCGGCATCACTGTCGTGCTGGCCGAAATCCGCAAAGCTGGCAAGATCTAAGGGAGATAATCATGCGTGAATTGATTCGTTTGATCTCGAGCGCCGGTACTGGTCACTTCTACACTACCGACAAGAACAAGCGTACTACTCCGGACAAAATCGAGATCAAGAAATTTGATCCGGTTGTTCGCAAGCACGTGATCTACAAGGAAGGCAAAATCAAGTAATTGATTTTTCCGACTTATGAAAAAGGCCCGTATCGCGAGATACGGGCCTTTTTTATTGCCTGCGGGTTTTGCGTTGCCTGTTCGGGCCCCTTCGCGAGCAAGCCCGCTCCCACATTGGATCGCGGTCTAATGTGGGAGCGGGCTTGCTCGCGAAAGCGTCGGCCCAGACAACAAAAATCCTCAAGCCTTCTGTTCAAACACCACATAGATTTTGCGGCACGCTTCCAGCACTTCCCAAGTCCCTCGGAACCCTGCCGGAATGACAAAGCGATCGCCCACCCGCAACGTCTTGCTGTTGCCATCGTTGTCGCGCAGCACCGACACGCCCTGAACAATCTCGCAGTATTCATGTTCGGTGTAGTTCACCAGCCACTGGCCGATTTCACCTTCCCACACGCCGGCGCTCATCTGGCCGCACGGGCTGTTGTAGTGGTTGTACACCGCTTGCTCGGGGTCGCCCTTGAGGACTTTGGCCGGGTCTGGCCGATAGCGATCGGGCTGGGTGGTGGCCTGGCTGAAGTCGACGACGTCCTGGATGTTCATTTTGTTGTAATCCCCCGTGATTGCGGCGCGATGGCTGAAAAGACCCAAAGTCTATGTTTATTAAAATGAACACCGCAAGGCCGTTTACCGACCTTGTGTCAAATATATTGAAACAACCCCGGCCACTGGTTTAGGGTGGCAGGTGCCTTGGGCCGAAAGCAGGCTGGCCGGGCAGAATTCCTGAAAGCACCCGCGAAAAACGCGGGGCACTCGTATTCAACAAGAGGAGGACACTCGTATGACCACCCTGACTCGTGCCGACTGGGAACAGCGGGCTCGCGATCTGAAGATCGAAGGCCGCGCCTACATCAATGGCGAATACACCGATGCTGTCTCCAGCGAGACCTTCGAGTGCATCAGCCCGGTCGATGGCCGTCTGCTGGGCAAGATTGCCAGCTGTGACGCCGCCGACGCCCAGCGCGCTGTGGAAAACGCCCGCGCCACCTTCAATTCCGGCGTGTGGTCGCGCCTGGCGCCGACCAAACGCAAAGCCACCATGATTCGTTTCGCCGGCCTACTGAAACAGCACGCCGAAGAGCTGGCCCTGCTTGAAACCCTGGACATGGGCAAGCCGATCAGCGACTCCCTGTACATCGACGTTCCCGGCGCGGCGCAAGCCCTGAGCTGGAGCGGCGAAGCCATCGACAAGATCTACGACGAAGTCGCCGCCACCCCGCACGATCAACTGGGCCTGGTCACTCGCGAGCCGGTTGGCGTTGTTGGCGCCATCGTGCCGTGGAACTTCCCGTTGATGATGGCCTGCTGGAAACTCGGCCCGGCGCTGTCCACCGGTAACTCGGTGATCCTCAAGCCGTCCGAAAAATCGCCGCTGACCGCCATCCGCATCGCCGCGCTGGCCGTTGAAGCCGGCATTCCGAAAGGCGTGCTGAACGTCTTGCCAGGCTACGGCCACACCGTCGGCAAGGCCCTGGCCCTGCACAACGATGTGGACACCCTGGTGTTCACCGGTTCGACCAAGATCGCCAAGCAACTGCTGATCTACTCCGGCGAATCGAACATGAAGCGCGTCTGGCTCGAAGCCGGCGGCAAGAGCCCGAACATCGTGTTCGCCGATGCCCCGGACCTGCAAGCTGCCGCCGAATCCGCCGCCGGCGCCATCGCCTTCAACCAGGGCGAAGTCTGCACCGCTGGTTCGCGTCTGCTGGTCGAGCGTTCGATCAAGGACACCTTCCTGCCGCTGGTGATTGAAGCGCTGAAAACCTGGAAGCCAGGCAATCCGCTGGATCCAGCAACCAACGTCGGTGCGCTGGTGGACACCCAGCAGATGAACACCGTGCTGTCCTACATCGAATCCGGCCACACTGACGGCGCCAAACTGGTGGCCGGCGGCAAGCGCATTCTTCAGGAAACCGGTGGCACCTACGTTGAGCCGACGATTTTCGACGGCGTGAACAACGCGATGAAAATCGCCCAGGAAGAAATCTTTGGCCCGGTGTTGTCGGTCATCGCTTTCGACACCGCCGAAGAAGCCATCGCGATTGCCAACGATACGCCGTATGGCCTGGCCGCTGCGGTATGGACCAAGGACATTTCCAAGGCACACCTGACCGCCAAGGCACTGCGTGCCGGTAGCGTTTGGGTCAACCAGTACGACGGCGGCGACATGACTGCGCCGTTTGGTGGTTTCAAACAATCGGGCAACGGTCGCGACAAGTCGCTGCACGCGTTCGACAAGTACACCGAGCTGAAGGCGACCTGGATCAAGTTGTAAGCACCACACAACGCAGATCCCCTGTGGGAGCGGGCTTGCTCGCGAAGGCGCCGTAACAGTCAACGAAGATGTTAAATGTGATGGCCCCTTCGCGAGCAAGCCCGCTCCCACATTTGTTTTGTGCCGTCTGAAAAATCATATCCACAGGAGCGTGGAACATGCGTTGGGCGACTTATTTCGCCGTGTTGGCGTCTGTCTTGAGTGTCGGGCTGGCCCTGGGTGTCAGCATGCCGCTGGTGTCGTTTCGCCTGGAAAGCTGGGGCTACGGTTCGTTTGCGATTGGCGTGATGGCGGCGATGCCGGCCATTGGCGTGTTGCTGGGAGCGAAGATTTCCAGTCACTTGGCGGCGCGCTTCGGCACGGCCAATCTGATGCGTCTGTGCCTGTGGGGCGGCGCGGTGTCCATTGGTTTGCTGGCGCTGTTGCCGAGTTATCCGATCTGGCTGGTGTTGCGGCTGATGATCGGGGTCATCCTGACTTTGGTCTTCATTCTCGGCGAAAGCTGGATCAATCAACTGGTGGTCGAGCAGTGGCGTGGGCGCCTGGTGGCGTTGTATGGCAGCAGCTATGCCTTGAGCCAACTCGGCGGGCCGTTGCTGCTGGGGGCATTGGGCACCGAGCATGATTACGGCTTCTGGGTCGGCGTCGGCTTGCTGCTGACGGCACCGTTGCTGTTGCTGGGCCGCAGTGGCGCACCAAGCAGTGAAGCCAGCAGCGTGACCTTCGGTGATTTATGGACCTTCTGCCGGGGTCTGCCGGCGATTGCCTGGGCGGTGTCACTGTTCGCCGCGTTCGAAGCGATGATCCTGACCCTGTTGCCGGTGTATTGCCTGCGCCAAGGGTTCACTGCAGAAATCGCCTTGGCGATGGTCAGCACCGTGGTGGTCGGCGATGCATTGTTGCAACTGCCGATCGGAGCCTTGGCAGATCGGCTGTCACGGCGCAGTTTGTTTACCGGGTGTGCCGTGGTCCTGCTGGTTTCGAGCCTGGCGATTCCGCTGCTGATCGATACGTTGCTGATCTGGCCGTTGTGGGTGCTGTTCGGGGCGAGTGCCGGTGGCTTGTTCACCTTGTCGCTGATCCTGATCGGCGAGCGTTATCGCGACGATGCACTGGTGCGGGCCAATGCGCATATCGCGCAGTTGTGGGGGATTGGATGTCTGGTCGGACCGTTGGCGGCCGGGGCGGGGAGTCAGTGGATTAGCGGGCATGCATTGCCGTTGTTGATGGCCGCGGGGGCGTTGGGGTTGGTGATTCTGCTGATGCGCCAAGGCGCGTTTGGTGCGGTGGCCGAGCCGGCATAAAAACCTGTGGGAGCGGGCTTGCTCGCGAAGAGGGAGTGTCAGTCTCTATCTATGCGGCCTGACACACCCCTTTCGCGAGCAAGCCCGCTCCCACAGGGTTACAACATTCGCTCCAATCCTACGGTGGTGCTCATCCACGCATTAAACCGTCGCCACCAACTCCCCGGTTCCTTGGTCAGCGTGTGCAGTTTGCCGTTGTCCTCGGTCACCCAGACAATCTGCCCGTTCTCCAGTTTCGCCTCATAGCTGAGCGGTGGCGCCATGCCTTGCAGGGCCAGTTCGCGCACATGCGCGGCCAGTTCCGGGCTGTCGACCAGCACGCCGACTTCGGTGTTCCACAAAACCGAACGCGGGTCGAAGTTGAATGAGCCGATGAACGACTTTTGCTGATCGAAGATCATCGCCTTGCTGTGCAGGCTTGAATCCGAGCCCTGATAGGCCGAGCGCCGGAACAGGTGCGGACCACTGCCGCTCCCCGCACCGGGCTGACGCCGCAGTTCGAACAACTTCACGCCATGTTCCAGCAAGGCCTTGCGATACGGTGCATAACCGCCGTGCACCGCCGGCACGTCGGTGGCTTCCAGCGCGTTGGTCAGCAGACTGACCGAGACACCCGCATCGGCGCGCCCGGTCAGGTACACCAGCCCCGGTTGGCCGGGCACAAAGTAGGCCGAAATCATGATCAGCTCTTTGCTGACCCCGTTCAGTTCCGGCGCCAACTGCGTGGTCAGCAACAATTGCGGGTCGGGTTCGCCCTTGGATAGCACCTTGCTCGGCGCGTCCCACAGCGCCTGGTTCCAGGCCCAGATCAGCTCCCGGCGCCAGATATCCAGGCGCGGGTGCTTGTCGTAGACCATCAGCTGTTGGTACAGCGCGTGGTTCTGCTTGCGGGTTTCTTCCAGGGATTCTTCCAGGCGCGTGCGGGTGTTTTGCAGATCCTTGGCGGTCGGTTTGCTGGAGAGGAATTCGTCGATCGGCTTGCTCAGGGCGCTGTTCCAGTATTGGTCGAAACTGTGCCCGAGCTGCTCGGCCACCGGCCCGACGCTGAGCATGTCGATGTCGGTGAAATTCAGATTCGGCTCGGCATCGAAATACTCATCGCCCAGGTTGCGTCCACCGACGATGGCCGCGCTGTTGTCCGCCAGCCACAGCTTGTTGTGCATGCGCCGGTGTTGCAGCGACAGGTCGAACAAGCGGCCCATGGTCCGCGTCACGCCGGTGCTGCGGCCCAGGTGCAGCGGGTTGAACAGGCGAATCTGAATCTGCGGATGGGCCGCCAGGGTAGCGATGATTTGGTCCAGGCCATCGCTGGTGGTGTCATCAAGCAGGATACGCACCCGCACGCCGCGATCGGCTGCCTTGAGCAATTCCTCCACCAGCATTCGCGTACTGATGCCGTCGTGGACGATGTAGTACTGCAAGTCGAGGCTGGTTTGCGCGTTGCGGATCAGCTCGGCCCGGGCCATGAAGGCTTCGGTGCTGTTGGAGAGCAGGCGAAAGCCCGATTGCCCCTTATGGGGCGCAGCTTGGGCCTGGATCGAGCGACCGAACGCCGAACTCGCCGCCGGCAATGCCTGGCTGGGCTCACGGGGGACGTCGAGGCTCACACAGCCATTGAGCAGCAAGGCGAGCAACAGAGCGAAGGGCAGGGCCGGGTTGACTCTCAAATCGGATCGTCTCAGGTGATTGCAAAGGCCGAAGTATGGCACGTCATCGCGTTTGCAGGACGCGAAGCCTGTGGTTGTCGGACGGTTCTACGTGAACCCTTAGAAACTACAAAGCCTGTGGATAAAACCACTTTTATTTGCCTTCTTTTCCTACATAAAAGTCCTACAAAACCCGGAATGATGGCGGGGCATTGGATGCGTTGGCAGGCTGTGGCTTTTTCCTGGCGCGGCCCGGGCGTCCATGTTTCCAGCTATTTCACAGGTAAGTGATTATGAAGAAGTTGTATTGGGTAAGCGTTTTCGCTGCTGCATTGGCGCCGATGGCGGCGCAGGCTGCCAGCGTTGATCTGACAGTCTCCGGCACGGTCATTCCGACCTCGTGCATTCCGGCTTTTGCCGGCGGAAGCAATGTCGATCTGGGTCGAATCTTTTCCGCCACCTTGAACCCTGCCGCGCAAAACAACCTGCCGCCACGGGACATCACCCTGAAGATCGCTTGCGATGCGCCGGCAGCGGTGGAAATCGCCGTTACCGACAACCGTGCTGCCACCAAAGTACCGGGCCTGACCTTCAATGGTCGCACCAATAACGATCTCTACTACGGCCTGGGCAGCACGCAAGGTATCGGCATCGGTGGCTTTGGTCTGTTGACCGGTCAACCATTGACCGATGGCAACCCGCAAATGTTCCTCGTGCGTTCGCCGGCCGACCCGACATGGCGCCCGCCAGTCAGCGGCCTGGTTTCCAACGCACCGGTTTCCTACTCCTGGGGCCCGAGCGCGGCGGCAGGTCCGGCCGCAGCCCGTCTGCACACCTTCCCGATGAAAGTGGCCGCGGCCATTCGCGCCACCTCCGAGCTGCCACCGACCACCGACGAGTTCCTGCTCGATGGTTCGGTCACGTTTGACGTGTATTACCTCTGAGCCGACGCAGCCCCTGCGTCACTGTGCTCTGAACCTGCCGGATTGACGGGGTTTGCCTGGCGCAAACCTGGGCGGCGGCTCGCCTGAAAAACAGGCGTCATTGCATCACCGGGTATCGGCCGGCACTGGATTCAACAGCGTCGGTCGATGCCTTCTGGAGCCTTTCATGTATCCCTTTAAATTCTTCAAGGTGCGCGGCGCCGTTGCCGCTGTGTGCCTGTCTTTTGCGAATCCGGGTGCGCATGCCGCCGGAATGATCCCGGAAACGCCCGTGGTGGTGGTCGACCAGGGGTTGGGCGAGGCGACCCTGAACGTCAAAAACTCCGATGACCAACCGGCGCTGCTGTACAGCTCCATCGAACATATCGCCGAGGACGATGAGCCTCTGTTGCTGTTGAACCCGCCAGTGGCGCGGGTCGAGCCGGGCCAGAGCCAGCAAGTGCGCTTCATCCTGCACAGCGCCAAACCCCTGGAAACCGAACGGCTCAAGCGTGTGGTGCTGGAAGGTATCAAGCCTCAACAGAATTCGAGTGGTGCACACGTCAGCCTGGGGATCCGGCAGAACATCCCGGTCATCCTGCGTCCAGCCAATCTCCCGGTCGAACGCATGCCCTGGAAGCACTTGGTCTGGACCGGCGCCGGCGACCAAGTGCGGGTCAGCAATCCCAGCCCCTATGTGGTGCGGCTGGCCAGGTCGGTGAACCTGATTCCCGGCGGCGCAACCCTGGACCTGGGGCGCACTTATATCCTGCCGGGGGAGGTGCTGAGCTTCAGTGCTCCGTCGATTCTGGCCACCCATGTACGGCTGTTTCCCGCGACAACCTATGGGTTTGCCGTCGGCAACTACGATGCGCCGCTGAGTCTGCAATAGTGAGTCAGGTGAGCGGTTGGCGCCTGGCCGGTGGCTTTGCCCTGTTCATGCTGGCGATGGAAAACGCTTGGGGCGAGGCACTCACCGAGTTCGATCAGTCTGTGCTCAAGGCGCGGGGCATTGATCTGAAAGTCGCCGAGCATTTTGCTCGTGCGCCACGCTTTACGGCAGGGCGCAATCGTGTGGCGTTGCAGGTCAATGGCGCACCTTCGGGGCAGGTGGTGGCGACGTTCGATGACGCGGGGCAGTTGTGTTTCGATGCGAATCTGCTGGATCAGGCCGGGATTGCTGCGCCATCGGATGTGCCTGCGAGCGCTGACAGCACGCAGTGCTTGCGGAGTCTTGAGGGTCTGGCGGGGGTGCAGGTTCGGCTCGACCCGGGCCAGCAACAAGTACAGCTGTTGGTGCCAACCGACCTGCTACTGCCATCGGCGCCACACTCGCGAACCTGGTCCACGGGTGGAATGGCCGGGTTGTTCAACTACGACGCGCTGATGCTCACCAGTTCTGCCGCGGGGCAATCCAGCCAGTTCCGCAGCCTGGGCACCGAGTTGGGGTTCAATGCGGGTGACTGGGTGGTGCGCAGCCGACAAAACTACACCTCGTTTCAGGGCGTGGAGCGTTTCGAAACGCTGTACACCCAGCCGTCGCGGACCTGGGAGCGTTTTCAGGCCAACGTGCAACTGGGCCAGCTCAACATGCGTTCGTCGCTGTTTGCCGGGGAAGCGTTCACCGGCCTGCAGATTCTCCCGGAAACGGCCCTCGCATTCCGTAATGAAGGCCTTGGGGGCGGGACGGCGGTGCAAGGGGTGGCCTATTCGCCGGCGCGGGTCGAGGTGCGCCAGAGTGGCGTGGTGATCTACACCACCCTCGTGCCCAGCGGGCCGTTCACCCTGCGTGACTTGCCGTTGCTCAGCAATCGGCTGGACCTTGAGGTCAGCGTCTTCGAGGAGAACGGCGAACAGCGCGACTTCCGCGTACCGGCGGCCAACGTACGCCCCATCAGTGTCGGGGCGTTGCCCGGTTATGGCATCGCGGCAGGCAAGGTCCGACGGTTTGACGGGGACGAGCGCGAGGCGCCGTCATTCTTTGCCGTGAGCAAGGACTGGCAGTGGGGGCCTGCGACTCAGTTGAGTGGTGGATTGATGGGCGCGGGTCAATATCAGTCCGTGGGCTGGGGCTTGCAGCAGGCACTGACGCGTAGCTCGGTGGTGAGCTTCCAGCAGCTGAGTTCGCGCACGCCACAAAGCGGTCACGGGCGGGAGCTGCAAGCCACGTTCAGCACGGCATTGGGCCCGGGATTGTCCGCCAGCCTCACGGCGAGCCAGCGCAGTCATGGGTTCCGCCACTTGGCCGACACCGGATCGGAGGAGATTGCCGATGGATTCGGCAGTCATTCTGAACGTCAGTGGGGGGCATCGTTGCGCCATTCCAACCCGCAATGGGGAGCGTTTTCCGGATCGGTCACGCGCTATGCCGTGGCGGGCGGGCAGGACCGTTCGCGCATCAGCACCTCATGGTCGCGGGCGTTCAGTGGGGCAAATCTGTCATTGAGTTTGCAGCGCGACAGCGGTGACAACGCCCGTGGCACGGGCCTGTATGCCAACCTCAGTCTGCCCCTTGGGCGCAACCGCAGCCTCAGTACCTACGGGCGCCATGATGAGCGAAGCGGCCTGCGCACCGGTGCCCGCTACACCGAACAGCTCAGCGATACCTTGGGCTACAGCCTCGGTGCCGACCGTTCCGACAGTGGCCAGACCGATTTCAACGGGCGCCTGAATGCCTTGCCCCGTTACACCAGCGTTGATCTGGGTTATTCACGCAGCGGCGTCGGCGCCAGCAGTTACGACCTCACCCTGCGCGGCGGCGTGGCCATCCATGAAGGAGGGCTGACGCCATCGCCTTATCCGCTGCGTGACACCTTCGGTCTGCTCAAGGTCGGCGAGGCGGCCGGGGTCAAGGTCAGCACGCCCCAGGGTCCGGTCTGGACCGATGGCGGTGGGCGGGCGGTGGCGGCGAGCCTGCCGGCCTACCAGACCAGCCGGATTGAAATCGATACCGTCAGCCTGCCGCGCCACCTGGACGTGCTCAACGGCTATCAAGAAGTCGAAGCCGGACGCGGCGCAGTGCCTCGACTGGATTTCAGCGTGGGTTCGGTGCGCCGGTTGATGCTGCATGTGCGCACGGCCGAGGGCGACTGGGTGCCCAAGGGTGCATCGGTGCATGGTCATCAGGGCGAGTACCTGACCAGTGTGGTGGACGCCGGACTGGTGTACCTGGCCGACGCACCTGGCGATGTCCGGTTGCAAGTGATGCTGCCGGATAGCCGGCCTTGTCATCTTGAACTCGACGCCGCCGAGCTTCCCGAGTCGTCGATGCCTTACGCCACTGCCGAGGTGGTTTGTCGCGCGGGTTAGTGATCGCTTGGCGTTTCCGCCAACAGTTTGATCGCCGCCGCACCCACCTTGCGCACCGCCTCTTCAATCTGCGCCGTCGGTTTGGCGGAGTAATTCATGCGCAGGCAATTGCGGTATTTGCCCGAGGCCGAAAAGATGCTGCCCACGGCAATCTGTACGCCTTGGTCGTGCAGCGCACGATTCAGTTTCAGGGTATCGAAGCCTTCCGGCAGTTCGACCCACAGCATGAAACTACCCTGAGGACGACTGGCCCGGGTGCCAGTGGGGAAGTAGCGTGTGACCCAATCAATCATCATGTCGCGATTGCGCTGGTATTGGGTACGCATCCGCCGCAAATGCGGTTCGAAGTGGCCACCCTTGAGGAAATCGGCGATGGCGATTTGCGCTTGTGGCGCGGTGGAGCCGGTGCTGATGTATTTCATGTGCAGCACCCGTTCCAGATAGCGGCCCGGCGCTACCCAACCGATGCGCAGCCCCGGCGCCAGGGTCTTGGAAAAGGAACTGCACAGCAGGACACGGCCGTCTTCGTCGAAGGATTTGATCGTGCGCGGACGCGGGTAGGTGTAAGCCAGTTCGCCATACACATCGTCCTCGATGATCGCCACGTCGAAGCGCTGCGCCAGGTTCAACAACGCCCGTTTGCGCGCCTCCGGCATGATGTAGCCCAAGGGGTTGTTGCAGTTGGGGGTCAACTGTATGGCCTTGATCGGCCATTGTTCCAGGGCCAGTTCCAGCGCATCGAGGCTGATGCCGGTGATCGGGTCGGTGGGGATTTCCAGGGCTTTCATGCCCAGGCCCTTGAGGGTTTGCATGGCGCCGTGAAAGCTCGGTGAATCTACCGCGACGATGTCACCGGGTTCGCAGATGGAGCGGATGCTGGTGGACAGCGCTTCGTGGCAACCGGTGGTCACCACCAGGTCGGCGGCGCTCAACTGGCAGCCGGAATCGAGCATCAGCCGGGCAATCTGTTCGCGCAGTTCGAGGTTGCCGTGGATGTTGTCGTAATACAGGCCGGGCATGTCCTGGCGCCGGCTGATCTGCGCAAGCCCGCGCAGCAGCGGTTTCATGGTCGGTGTGGTGACGTCCGGCATACCGCGGCCTAGTTGCACCACGTCTTTGCGCGGCACGGCGCGAATCAATTCCAACACCTGATCCCACTGGGATATGTCCACCGGACGTTGCGCCGGACGGCCGACGGCGGGCAGCTCCGGCAGCTCGCGGCTGACCGGCACAAAGTACCCGGATTTGGGTTTCGGTGTCGCCAGTCCGCTGTCTTCCAGCACCCGATAAGCCTGCTGAACGGTGCTCAGGCTGACCCCGTGTTCAACGCTCAACGCTCGCACCGACGGCAGTCGGTCGCCGGGACGATAGAAGCCCTGTTCGATACGCGTGCCGAGCAATTCGGCGAGATTGACGTAGAGGGTCATGACACTGCCTCGGTGCAGGTGATTCGGTTAACCAGTACAGATGGGGCAAAAATACAGGATTCAGAGCTTTTGATGGTCAATCTGTATGGAAATAATACAGTTGCTTTGAATCTGTAATGCTTTTCGCCGTCCGCGCATCATGAAACCTCTGGCTACCCAAGTAAACAGGAGCGATCAACATGAACGGCTTGAGCGATGTGCGGCTGACGTTACACAGTCAGGAACTGGCAGCAGGGCAGAACCACGGCACCCGTGAGGTGATGCGTAATGCGCCGTCCTGCCTGAGTCGCTGGGATCTGTTCTGGCATCGTCTGCACACGCGCAAGGCGTTGCTGAACCTGACCCCGGAGCAGTTGCGAGATGTGGGGTTGAGTCGGGAGGAGGCGCTGGAGGAGGGGCTTAAGCCTTTTTGGAGGATTTGAAGTCTGTGGTGTTCTTGCAATTCGCGAGCAGGCTCGCTCCCACAAGGGCGCCGCTGTACCTGTGGGAGCGAGCCTGCTCGCGAAGGCGTCAGTAGGCGAGGCGCGCTATCAAACCAACTCTTTAAGCCGATGCCACAGCATCCCCAACGCCAACAACGGCGAACGCAAATGCCGGCCACCGGGGAAGGTGATGTGCGGCACCTGCGCAAACAGATCAAACCCGCCACTGTGCTGCCCACTGATCGCCTCGGCCAACAACTTGCCCGCCAGGTGCGTGGCATTCACCCCGTGACCGGAATACGCCTGGGCGTAATACACATTCGGCTGGTCCTTGAGCCGGCCGATCTGCGGCAAGCGGTTGGCGCCGATGCCGATCATGCCGCCCCACTGATAATCGATCTTCACCTCGGCCAGTTGCGGGAACACCTCCAGCATCTTCGGCCGCATGTACGCGCCGATGTCCTTCGGGTCCCGACCGGAATAATGGCAGGCGCCGCCGAACAGCAAGCGGCGATCCGCCGAGAGCCGGTAGTAATCCAGGGCCACGCGTTGGTCGCACACCGCCATGTTTTGCGGCAACAGGGCGTGCGCCTGTTCTTCGCTCAACGGCTCGGTGGCGATGATGTAGCTGCCGGCAGGCAGCACTTTGCCGCTGAGTTCGGGGTTGAGATTATTCAGGTAAGCGTTGCAACCGAGCACCAGGGTCTTGGCGCGAACCGTGCCCTGGGCGGTATGGACCTTCACTTCGCTACCGTAATCGATGCGGGTGACCGCCGACTGTTCGAACAGCTTCACACCCAATTGCAGCGCGGCCGCGGCTTCGCCGAGGGCCAGGTTCAGCGGATGCAAATGCCCGGAACCCATGTCGATCAAGCCGCCGACGTAACGATCCGAACCCACCACGCTGTGCATCTCGTTGGCTTGCAGCAGACGGGTTTCATAGCGGTAACCGAGGCTGCGCAGTTCTTCGGCGTCTTCGGCGAAGCCTTCGAGATCGCGAGGTTTGTTGGCGAGGTCGCAATAGCCCCAGGTCAAATCGCAAGGGATCTGAAAACGCGCGACACGCTGTCGGACGATTTCCACCGCTTCCAGGCCCATGAGTTTCATCTGACGCACGCCGTCGGCGCCGATGACATTGGCGAACTGATCAAGGCCATGGCCGACGCCGCGAAGCAATTGCCCGCCATTGCGCCCGCTGGCGCCCCAACCGATCTTGTGCGCTTCCAGCAGCGCCACGCTGAGGCCGCGTTCCGCCAGTTCCAACGCCGTGTTCAACCCGGAGAACCCGCCGCCGACTACGCATACGTCCGCAATCAACTCGCCCTGGAGCACCGGGTGATCGGGCTGCGGCAAGCTGCTGGCGGCGTAGTAAGAGTCGGTGTGCCGGGCAGGGGCATTCATGCGTGGGTTCCTGATTCTGGTGTTTGAAAAAGTTGACGGAGCATAAGCCGGACCTTCCGGCGCGGGCAACATTGGTCGGGCGGCGCTGTCTGGATCGGGGCTTTTGCGTCAGAATCGCGCTCTATTCCGCTTTTGGTCACCGCTTCGATGAGCTGCAACAGTCAGAAAATTCGCACGCTACGGCAGCAGATTCCCTCGTTCGAGTGCGTGCCCGGCTGTCATGACTGCTGCGGTCCGGTGACCACCTCGCCGGAAGAAATGTCGCGCCTGCCGCGCAAGACCCGCGCCGAGCAGGATGCGGCGATGGACGAGCTCAATTGCGTACACCTGGGGCCCAACGGTTGCACCGTGTATGACGAGCGGCCGCTGATCTGCCGGCTGTTCGGCACCACCAAAACCTTGCCATGCCCCAATGGGCGCGGGCCGGTGGAGCTGATTCATCCGCGGGTGGAGAAGCAGATTCATGAGTACATGGCTTCGACGCGGCAGGTTCTGGTCTAAGGGACGACCGAGTCGCCTGCCTTCGCGAGCAGGCTCGCTCCCACAATGGATCTGTGCAAGACACAGAATTTGTGGCCAATGAAGATCACTGTGGGAGCGGGCTTGCTCGCGAAGAAGTCCGCCCAGGCACCGCTGGGCTCAATCCGGAATCGGCAAGCTCAAGCTCTCTTTCACTTCTTCCATCACGATATAGCTCTTGGACTCCCGCACATGGGGCAGTTTGAGCAGGATGTCGCCGAGCAATTTGCGGTACGACGCCATCTCGGAAATCCGCGCTTTCACCAGATAGTCGAAATCCCCTGACACCAAATGGCATTCCAGCACATGGGGCAGTTTCAGTACCGCGCGTCGGAACTCTTCGAAAGTGTCGCCGGATTTGTAGTCGAGACTGATCTCTACAAATACCAGGAGACTACCCTTGAGGTGCTGCGGGTTGAGCCGGGCGTTGTAGCTCATGATGATCCCTTCGCGTTCCAGGCGCCGGACCCGCTCAGTGCAAGGCGTGGTCGACAGGCCGACCTTTTCCCCCAGCTCGGTGAAGGAGATGCGCCCGTCCGCTTGCAGGATCCGCAAGATGTTGCGGTCGATCTTGTCCAGCTCACGTTTGGTCTGAGTGTTGGTACGCATAGGGGATGCGCCTCCGTGAAAAGGGTTTTTGCCGAGAATTGTCGCCAAATATAGGCACTTATATAGTGAAATGCACTGGCTAATCTTTTTTAAACTGCCCACATCTTCGGTCTGCACAACACACGTCAGCGGTAAGCCGCGATGAGGGATATGAAAATGCGCGTTATGGTCTTGGGTAGCGGCGTCATCGGTACCGCCAGTGCTTACTATCTGGCACGTGCCGGGTTTGAAGTGGTGGTCGTGGACCGGCAGCCGGCTGCGGCCATGGAGACCAGTTTCGCCAACGCCGGGCAAGTGTCGCCAGGCTATGCCTCGCCGTGGGCCGCGCCGGGTGTGCCGCTCAAGGCCATCAAATGGCTGTTGCAACGCCACGCGCCGCTGGCGATCAAGGCCACCGCTGACATTGACCAATACTTGTGGATGGCGCAGATGCTGCGCAACTGCACCGCCAACCGTTATGCGGTGAACAAAGAGCGCATGGTCCGTCTGTCCGAGTACAGCCGTGACTGCCTCGACGAATTGCGCGCCGAAACCGGCATTGCCTACGAAGGCCGTAGCCTCGGTACGACACAGTTGTTCCGTACCCAGGCTCAGCTTGATGGCGCCGCGAAAGACATCGCCGTGCTGAAAGAGTCCGGCGTGCCGTTCGAACTGCTCGACCGCGCCGGCATTGCCCGGGTTGAACCGGCCCTGGCCGCCGTCACCGACATTCTCGCCGGTGCCCTGCGCCTGCCGAACGACCAGACTGGCGACTGCCAGATCTTCACCACCCGCCTGGCCGAAATGGCCGTGAAACTGGGTGTGGAATTCCGTTATGGCCAGGACATCCAGCAACTCGACTTCGCCGGTGATCGCATCAACGGCGTGTGGATCGACGGCAAGCTGGAAACCGCTGACCGTTACGTCCTGGCACTCGGCAGCTACTCGCCGCAATTGCTCAAGCCGCTGGGCATCAAGGCCCCGGTGTATCCGCTCAAGGGTTACTCCCTGACCGTGCCGATCACCAACCCGGCGATGGCCCCGACCTCGACCATTCTCGACGAGACCTACAAGGTCGCGATCACCCGTTTCGACAACCGCATCCGCGTCGGCGGCATGGCTGAAATCGCCGGTTTTGACCTGTCGCTGAACCCGCGCCGGCGCGAAACCCTGGAGATGATCGTCAACGACCTTTATTCTCAGGGCGGCGATCTGGCCCAGGCGAGTTTCTGGACCGGCCTGCGTCCGACCACCCCGGACGGTACGCCGATCGTTGGCGGAACCAAATTCAGCAACCTGTTCTTGAACACTGGCCACGGCACGCTCGGTTGGACCATGGCCTGTGGTTCCGGTCGCTTGCTGGCTGACCTGATGGCGAAGAAAACTCCACAGATCAGCGCCGAAGGCCTCGATATTTCTCGTTATGGCAGCAAAATCAAGGAGTCCGCAAAACATGGCAATCCAGCGCCAGCTCACCAATGAACGCATGAGTCAGATCGTAGCCCACAACGGTACGGTGTACCTGGCGGGGCAGGTCGGCGATGACATGAGCGCCGGGATTGAACAGCAGACCCGTGAAACCCTGGCCAACATCGAGCGCTTGCTCGACCTGGCCGGCACCGACAAGAGCCACATACTGTCGGTGACGATTTACCTGAAAGACATTAACGCCGATTTCGCCGGTATGAATTCGGTCTGGGACAAATGGCTGCCAAAAGGCGTCGCGCCAGCCCGTGCCACCGTTGAGTCGAAGTTGTGCGAACCGGAAATCCTGGTTGAGCTGTCAGTGGTTGCCGCACTGCCTTAACCCGTTGTAACGATCCCTCTCCCGGTGCTGTTGGCGGTTCACGCCGCCAGCCAGCGCCGGTTTTTTATTCCCATGACCGCCTAGAAGTCTGCCGCCATGCGTCCTGCCCGTGCCCTGATTGACCTTCAAGCCCTGCGTCACAACTACCAGATCGCCCGTGAAGTCACGGCGGGGGCCAAGGCCCTTGCGGTGATCAAGGCCGATGCGTACGGCCATGGCGCGGTGCGTTGCGCCCAGGCGCTGGAAGCCGACGCGGACGGGTTCGCAGTGGCCTGCATCGAAGAGGCTTTGGAGCTGCGCGCCGCGGGCATTCGGGCGCCGGTGTTGTTGCTGGAAGGTTTTTTCGAAGCTGATGAACTGGCACTGATCGTCGAACATGACTTCTGGTGCGTGGTGCATTCGCTGTGGCAGCTCGAAGCGATCGAGAAAGCCACGCTGTGCAAGCCGATCACGGTCTGGCTCAAGCTCGATTCGGGCATGCACCGGGTGGGCTTGCACCCAAAGGATTATCAGGCCGCCTATCAACGGCTGCTGGCCAGCGGCAAAGTGGCGAAAATCGTCTTGATGAGTCACTTCGCCCGGGCCGATGAGCTGCACGCGCAGGCCAGCGCCGAGCAGGTGGCAGTGTTCGAAGCGGCGCGTCAGGGTTTGGCCGCCGAAGTCAGTCTGCGCAACTCGCCGGCGGTACTCGGTTGGCCACAGATCACGAGCGACTGGGTGCGTCCGGGCATCATGCTCTACGGCGCCACGCCTTTCGAAGAAGCCAACGCCGTGGCCTCGCGCCTGCAACCGGTGATGACCCTCGAATCGAAAGTGATTTGCGTGCGCGAACTGCCGGCCGGCGAGCCCGTCGGCTATGGCGCGAAGTTCATTACCCAGAAACCGATGCGCATTGGCGTGGTGGCGATGGGTTATGCCGATGGCTATCCGCGCCACGCGCCAACCGGTACGCCGGTGCTGGTCGCCGGGCAGCGCAGCCAGTTGCTTGGCCGGGTGTCGATGGACATGCTTTGCATCGACCTGACCGATGTGCCGCAAGCCGGTCTCGGTTCGACCGTCGAGTTGTGGGGCAAAAACGTCCTGGCCAGCGAAGTGGCCATGGCCGCGGACACGATTCCTTACCAGATCTTCTGCAACCTGCGCCGGGTGCCGCTGCTCTATTCCGGGGCTTGAGGCTAAGCACTCCAGACCGGAAGTCGCCTCGCTGAACAGGATTCAGGCCCAAGTGTTGTAAATACTGAACGCTGTCGCCATGATAACGCTCAATATTCCTACAACCTGAATCCCTGGAGGCTCCAGCATTGGACGTCGGTGAACGACTGCAATCCATCCGTAAGCTCAAAGGTCTTTCGCAGCGTGAACTCGCCAAGCGCGCGGGCGTCACCAACAGCACGATTTCGATGATCGAGAAAAACAGCGTCAGCCCCTCGATCAGTTCGCTGCGCAAAGTACTGGGCGGGATTCCCATGTCCATGGTCGAGTTCTTTTCCGAAGAAATCCTGCAGGAAAAACCGACCCAGATCGTCTACAAGGCCAACGAGCTGATCGATATTTCCGATGGTGCCGTGACCATGAAACTGGTCGGTCGGGCGCACCCGAGCCGGGCCATCGCATTCCTCAATGAAATCTACCCGCCTGGCGCCGATACCGGTGACGAGATGCTCACCCACGAGGGCGAGGAAACCGGGATTTTGGTGGAAGGGCGACTTGAACTGGTGGTCGGCGCTGAAACTTTTGTGCTCGAAGCCGGCGACAGCTACTACTTTGAAAGTACCAAGCCGCACCGTTTCCGGAATCCGTTCGACGCACCGGCGCGACTAATCAGCGCAGCCACGCCGGCGAATTTCTAAGAAAAGAGGCGTCCTGCCAGCACTGCCGAGGCGCCCGAGCTGTTTTCCACCGCACAACAAGACCCCTTCGACTTTGGGGTTGTTTCAGTGCGGCGGGCTTGCCGTTATACTTGCGCCCGCCTGCGAACCGTGGCCGCGGGCGTGAATAGCCACCATTGAGGGTGAACGCGTGAACCTAATTATGAAAATGCTGGCTGCACCAGCAACTGTATTGGCCCTTTGGGCTGTGAGCGCACAAGCTTCTACCACTGACGACATCGCCAAACGCCTTGAGCCTGTCGGCCAGGTCTGTGTAACGGGTCAGGAATGCAAGGGGATGGAAGTCGCAGCTTCGGCTGGTGGCGGTGGAGCCAAGACCCCGGATGAAGTGATTGCAAAACATTGCAACGCTTGCCACGGTACCGGCCTGCTGGGCTCGCCGAAAATCGGCGACGCGGCTGACTGGGGCAAACGTGCCAAAGAACAAGGTGGTGTTGACGGCCTGCTCGCCAAAGCGATCTCGGGCATCAACTCCATGCCGCCAAAAGGCACCTGCGCCGACTGCTCGGATGACGAGCTGAAAGGCGCGATCTCGAAGATGTCCGGCCTGAAATAAGCCTTAATCTTCAGCGAAAAGCCGCTTGCGAGCGGCTTTTTTGTGCCTGCTGATCCGCGCAGGAGCTGCCGCAGGCTGCGATCTTTTGATCTTGTTTTTTAAGATCGCAGCCTGCGGCAGCTCCTACACAGGTTTTTGGTGTTGGCTGATCAGCTTTTTTGTGGCCAATGCAGCAAAGACCCGGCAAGCTCGGTCCAACCCCAATTCACGGAACGTGCGGGAGGATCAGATGGTGCAGTTGTGTTCTATCGAACAAGCGGTCGATGACGTACTGGCGCGGTTGCCGGCGCATATTCACATGGGCCTGCCCCTGGGCCTGGGCAAACCCAACCACTTCGTCAACGCGCTGTTCCAACGCATCGCGCAACTGCCCGAGCGGCGGCTGACGATCTACACCGCCCTGTGCCTTGGCCGTCCTTCGTTGGGTGATGGTTTGCAAAAGCGCTTCCTCGAACCCTTCATCGAGCGGGTCTTCGGCGATTATCCGGAATTGGATTTTCTCGCCGAGCTGCAAAAAGACAACCTGCCGCCCAACATCCAGATCCAGCAATTCTTCATGCAACCCGGCAGCCTGTTGCACAGCGCCCAGGCCCAGCAGGACTACGTCAGCAGCAATTACAGTCACGCCGCGCGGGACATCAACGCCGCCGGGCTGAACCTGGTGGCGCAACTGGTGGCCAGCCATGCCGACCACCCGGATCGCCTGAGCCTGAGTTGCAACCCGGACATCACTCTCGACCTGTTCCCGATGATCGCCAAGCGCCGCGAGGCAGGGGAGACCATTCTGGTCGTCGGCCAGGTACACAACGATTTACCCTACATGCCCGGCGACGCGGAAGTCGGCATGGACGCGTTCGACCTGCTGATCGACGCGAAGGACAACACTACGCTGTTCTCCACGCCGAACATGCCGGTAGGTTTCCAGGACCATTTCATCGGCCTGCACGCCAGCACGTTGGTGCGCGATGGCGGCACGTTGCAGATCGGCATCGGCTCCATGGGCGATGCGTTGACCGCGGCATTGCTGGCGCGCCAGGCGGATAACGCCGGGTACAAAGCGTTGCTGGCGGACCTGAACCTGAGCCAATGGGCGCAGTTAATCGAGCGCGAAGGCGGCGTCGAACCGTTCGCCAAGGGCCTTTACGGTTGCAGCGAAATGTTCGTCAACGGTTTGCTGGTGCTGGCCGACGCCGGGATCGTGCGGCGCAAGGTTTACCCGGACGTGCCGACCCAGCAACAGGCCAACGACGGCACCCTCGACGAAGCGGCGCAAACCGACGGCATCTCGGTGCATGGCGGGTTTTTCCTCGGCCCGCGCAGTTTCTATGAGCGCCTGCGGGAGTTTCCCCAGAGCAAGCGGCTCGAATTCAACATGACCCGCATCAGCTACATCAACGAACTCTACGGCCAGGAAGAGCTCAAGCGTTTGCAGCGCCTGGATGCGCGGTTTATCAACACCGTGTTCACCATGACCCTGATGGGCGCCGGCGTCGCGGATCAACTGGAAGACGGACGGGTGCTCAGTGGCGTCGGCGGGCAGTACAACTTCGTCGCCCAGGGCCATGCGCTGGAAGGTGCACGTTCGGTGCTGATCCTGCGTAGCTGGCGCGAGTCGGGCGGCGAGGTCAATTCGAACATCGTCTGGGAATACGGCCACTGCACGATCCCGCGGCATCTGCGGGACATCGTGGTCACCGAGTACGGCATCGCCGATTTGCGAGGCAAGACCGATGCAGCGGTGATCGAAGCGCTGCTCAACATCAGCGATTCGCGCTTCCAGCCGGGGCTGATCGAACAGGCTCAGGCGGTCGGCAAGTTGCCGAAGAATTTCCGCATTGACCCTCGGTTCGCCGACAACAGCCCGCAGCGTTTGCAGGCGATTCAGGCGCGACACCCGAACCTGTTTCCGGAGTATCCGCTGGGGTGTGATTTCACTGAGGTGGAGCGGGACGTGTTGCGGGCGCTCAACTGGTTGAAGAGCAAGTTCAAGCTGAGCGAGATTCTGGAACTGGGCAAGGCTGCGCTGGATGCGCCGGAGGCTTCGCAATACCCGGAACATCTGGAGCGGATGCAACTGACCAACCCGGAAGGGCTGAAGGAGGATTTGTTTCAGCGGTTGTTGCTGACGGGCCTGAAGGCCACCGGGCAATAACTGCGCAAACAAAAACCACTGTGGGAGCGAGCCTGCTCGCGAAAGCGTCGGGTCAGTCAAAGATGATGTCGACTGACACTCCGCATTCGCGAGCAGGCTCGCTCCCACAGGGAGATTGTGGTGTGGCTTTATTCGATGAAGGTCACGACACCGCCAGCCAGGGATTGCACCCGAGCCAACGATTCAACCCGATAACCCTGCGCATCCAGCTCCGCACGCCCACCCTGGAACGACTTCTCGATCACGATCCCCAAACCGGCCACGGTCGCGCCGGCCTGTTTGATGATCGAGATCAGCGCTTGGGACGCCTTACCGTTGGCCAAAAAGTCATCGATGATCAACACGCGGTCGCTGCTGGTCAGGTGACGCGGGGAGATCGCCACGGTGCTTTCGGTCTGCTTGGTGAACGAGTAAACGGTCGCCGACAGCAGGTTTTCAGTCAGGGTCAGGGATTGGTGCTTGCGGGCGAAGATCACCGGCACGCCGAGGTTCAGGCCGGTCATGATCGCCGGGGCGATGCCCGAAGCTTCGATGGTGACGATCTTGGTGATGCCCGAATCCTTGAACAGCGTGGCGAATTCGTCGCCGATCAGCTTCATCAGGGCCGGGTCGATCTGGTGGTTCAGAAAGGCGTCGACTTTCAGGACCTGATCGGAAAGCACGATGCCTTCTTCGCGAATTTTCTTGTGCAGTGCTTCCATGAAGCTTTCCTCTAAGGACGCTTGTGCGTCCAGGGCTGGTTAAAAAGTAGTCGATTCTAGCGCTTTAACATCGCGCGTATATCCGCCAATGCGGTGTTGCCGCGAACGGCTTTGACTTCCACGGGGGTGTCGTCGTTGCCTTCCCACGCCAGGTCGTCCGGCGGCAGTTCATCGAGGAAGCGGCTGGGCGCGCAATCGATGATCTCGCCGTATTGCTTGCGCTTGGCGGCGAAGGTGAACGCCAGGGTCTGACGCGCCCGGGTAATCCCGACGTAGGCCAGCCGGCGTTCTTCTTCGATAGTGTCGGCCTCGATGCTGGAGCGGTGCGGAAGGATTTCCTCTTCCATACCCATGATGAACACGTAGGGAAACTCCAGACCCTTGGAGGCGTGCAAGGTCATCATCTGCACGCCTTCGGCGCCGTCCTCCTCTTCCTGCTGACGCTCCAGCATGTCGCGCAAGACGAGTTTGCCGATGGCGTCTTCGACGGTCATCTCGCCTTCTTCGTCTTTCTCCAGGGTGTTTTTCAACGCCTCGATCAGGAACCAGACGTTACCCATGCGGTAGTCGGCGGCCTTGTCGCTGGAGCTGTTGGTGCGCAGCCAGTTCTCGTAGTCGATGTCCATGACCATGCTGCGCAGGGCCGAGATCGGATCTTCGCCGGCGCACTGCTCGCGGACCTTGTCCATGAAGCGCTTGAAGCGCGACAGGCGATCGGTGAAGCGCGTGTCCAGATGTTCGCCCAGGCCGATTTCGTCGGTGGCGGCGTACATCGAGATTTTGCGTTCGGTGGCGTAGT
The DNA here is from genome assembly GCF_044762525.1 of Pseudomonas sp. NPDC096950. Lineage (NCBI taxonomy): Bacteria > Pseudomonadati > Pseudomonadota > Gammaproteobacteria > Pseudomonadales > Pseudomonadaceae > Pseudomonas > Pseudomonas sp. NPDC096950. The sequence goes on from NZ_JBIWEL010000017.1 coordinate 78,281, forward strand.
TGCCGAGTTTTTCCAGGGTCGTCGAACCGATCTCCCGGCGCGGTACGTTGATCACTCGCAGGAAGGCGTTGTCGTCGTCCGGGTTCACGATCAAGCGGAAGTAAGCCATCAGGTCTTTCACTTCCTGGCGTCCGAAAAAGCTGTTGCCGCCGGAAAGTCGGTAAGGAATCTGATGGTGTTGCAGCTTCAGCTCGATCAGCTTGGCCTGGTAGTTACCGCGATACAGGATCGCGAAATCGCTGTACGGCCGATCCGTGCGCAGGTGCAGGGTCAGCAGTTCCACGGCCACGCGCTCGGCTTCGGCGTCTTCGTTGCGGCAGCGGATCACGCGGATTTCATCGCCGTGACCCATCTCGCTCCACAGTTGTTTTTCAAACTCGTGGGGATTGTTCGAGATCAGCACGTTGGCGCAACGCAGGATGCGGCTGGTGGAGCGGTAGTTTTGTTCGAGCATGACGACTTTCAGGGACGGGTAATCGTCCTTGAGCAGCATCAGGTTTTCCGGGCGGGCGCCGCGCCAGGCGTAGATCGACTGGTCGTCGTCGCCCACCACGGTGAACTGGTTACGCGTGCCGATCAGCAGTTTCACCAGCAAATACTGGCTGGCGTTGGTGTCCTGGTATTCGTCCACCAGCAGGTAGCGAACCTTGTTCTGCCACTTTTCGAGGATGTCGGCGTGTTCCTGGAACAGCTTCACCGGCAACAGGATCAGGTCGTCGAAGTCCACCGCGTTGAACGCCTTGAGCGTGCGCTGGTAGTGGGTGTAGACGATGGCGGCGGTCTGCTCCTTGGGGTTGCGCGCATTTTCCAGGGCTTCGGGCGGCAGGATCAGGTCGTTTTTCCAGGAGCCGATCATGTTCTTGATCTCGTCGACGCCGTCGTCGCCCGAGTATTCCTTCTGCATGATGTCGGTCATCAAGGCTTTGACGTCGGTCTCGTCGAAGATCGAGAAGCCCGGTTTGTAGCCCAGCCGCACGTGTTCCTTGCGGATGATGTTCAGGCCCAGGTTGTGGAAGGTGCACACCGTCAGGCCACGGCCTTCGCCGCCCTTGAGCAGGGTGCCGACCCGTTCCTTCATCTCGCGCGCAGCCTTGTTGGTAAAGGTCATGGCGACGATGTACTGGGCACGGATGCCGCAGTTCTGGATCAAGTGCGCGATCTTGCGCGTGATCACGCTGGTCTTGCCGGAGCCTGCACCGGCGAGCACCAATAGAGGGCCGCCGACGTAGTTCACGGCTTCTTGCTGCCGGGGATTGAGTCGGGACATACAGGATCAGGGAGTCATTTGCGAAATGGGCCGGCATTTTAACAGGCTCAGCGAATTGTGCTGCTCTCTCCGACTTGTGACGCAGCACGCGATCTCTAATTGCCGGTTTTGTTACTTTCACGCAGGATGCGCGGAGAATTTGCGGCTAATGTACGTAATTCCAGATACACAGCCGTGTTTGATAACCGATGTCATTTGGTCATTGGTTACCGTCGCGGCATAATGCCCGCCGCCTACATCTATTGCAGAGTCTAGGGAGCTAGCTTGTCTACGCCTGTCGAACCCTTGCGTTTGCTGCTACTGGCCGAAGAGCCGGCGTGGGCAGCGTTGTTGCGCGAGTGTCTGGCTCCAATGGGGAGCTCGGCAGTGCTGATCAGCGCGCCGAGCTGGGAGTCGGTCAGCAGTCTGTTTGAAGACAACCGCAGCGCGGTGTTATTGACGATCCCGGCCCTCCAGCCAGCGCCCGGCCGTTGCAGCCTGCCGACGGTGTTGCTGCTCGAACACGAGCCGCTGACTCCGCCCGACGGCGTGAGCGACTGGCTGGTGCGCGATGTGCTCGACCCCGGCATGCTGCGCCGCTGCCTGCGCCATGTGCGCGAGCGCGGCGTGCTGGAAAACACCCTGCAACGCCTGGCCGAACAAGACCCGCTGACCGGCATCGCCAACCGCCAGGGTTTCCAGACCTTGCTGGCGGCGCGCCTGGCGGAAAACGACGGTCGCGGCCTGGCCCTCGGGCATCTCGATCTCGACAACTTCCGTCACGCCAATGACGCCCTCGGCCATCAGGCCGGCGACCGCTTGATCCTGCAAGTGGTCGCGCGGCTGAAAAGCCAGCTCGAGGCTGGCGATCAACTGGCGCGCCTCGGCAGTGATGAATTCGCCCTGCTGATCGACACCCGCCGCGCGCCACAACGCGCCGAATGGATGGCTGAACGCATTACCGAAGCCTTGTCCGAGCCCTACTGGGTCGACGGCGAAAGCCTGTTGATCGGCTCCAGCCTTGGGATTGCCCATGCGCGGGCCCAGGCTGGCGCCGACCCGTTGATGTGGCACGCGCACATTGCGATGCAGCAGGCCAAAAGCACCCAGGGCTGCACTTTTCACATCTTCAACGAACGCATCAACCGTAATGCCCGCAGCGTGGCCGACCTGGAAAGTGAGCTGCGCCGGGCCTTGCGTCGCGATGAGCTGGAACTGCATTACCAGCCGCGCCTGAACCTTGAAGACGGCAAGATCGTCGGCCTTGAAGCGCTGGTGCGCTGGCGTCACGCCGAACGTGGCTTGCTGCCGCCGAGCGAGTTCGTGCCGCTGGCCGAGCAAAGTGGGTTGATCGTGCCGTTGGGTTACTGGGTGATTTCCCGGGCCCTGCGCGACATGCAGGCGTTGCGCGAACGGGGTTTGCCGGCGCTGCACATGGCGATCAACCTGTCGTTCCGGCAGTTTCAGGACAGCCAGTTGCTTTCGACGCTTAGTCGTTTGATTGCCGAACGTGGTGTCGAAGCGCAATGGCTGGAATTCGAACTGACCGAAACCGCCGTGATGCGCCGCAGTGATCTGGTCAAGCAGACCATGGATGCCCTCGGACGCCTGGGCGTGCGCTTCTCGCTGGATGACTTCGGCACTGGATTCTCGTCGTTCGTGCACCTCAACAGCCTGCCGATTACCTTGCTCAAGGTCGACAAGAGCTTCGTCGGCGGCATGGAAGAGCGCGAAGAGAACCGCAAACTGGTGCACGCCATGATCAACCTGGCGCACAACCTCAACCTGGAAGTGGTGGCCGAAGGCGTGGAAACCCCGGAGCAGCTGGATTTGTTGCGCGGGTTTGGCTGTGATCAGGTGCAGGGGTATTTGATCAGCAAGCCGTTGCCGTTGCCTGAGCTGGTGGAATACCTGACCTTCGGCTCGAGCCAACAGCCCGCGATGGAAGTCGTGAGCTAACCCAGAACCCAATGTGGGAGCGGGCTTGCTCGCGAAGAGGCCGTGTCAGGCAACATCACTGTCGACTGACACTCCGCCTTCGCGAGCAAGCCCGCTCCCACAGGGGATCTCATTTCCACAGAGGGATCTCAGTCAGGCTGGGCGACCTGAAAATGCTGCGGCGACGCCGGCTCCCGCCGAATCATCCGCTTCATCTTCCACTCAAACGCCAGCGTCAGACTCACCGCCGCGCACGCCAGCCCCAGCGCCAACCCCCACCAGACGCCCGTCGGCCCCCAATTCAAGTTGAAGGCCATCATCCACGCAGCCGGCGCGCCGATCAGCCAATAGCAACCGAGCCCGACCAGAAACGTGGTCTTGGCATCCTTGAGCCCGCGAATGCAGCCCATGGCGATGGTTTGCGTGCCGTCGAACAGCTCGAACCACGCGGCCACCGCCAACAGGCTCACGGCCAGGTCGATGACCGGACGAAACGCCGGGTCGTTATGGTCCAGGAACAAGCCGATCAACTGATTCGGCAGCAACCAGAAGACCATGGCGAAGGCGAGCATCGAGGCGCCGCCAAACGCGATCCCGACCCGGCCGGCCAGCCGTGCATCGAGCAACTGTCCGGCGCCGTAGTGCTGGCCGATGCGCATGGTGATCGCATACGAAAGTCCCGCCGGCACCATGAACGCCACCGAAACAATCTGCAGGGCAATCTGATGCGCCGCCAATTGCGTGCTGCCCATGGTGCCCATGCACAGCGCGGCGAACGCGAACAACCCGACTTCCACCGCATAAGTGCCGCCAATCGGCAGGCCCAGGCGCCACAGTTCTTTCAGGTACTGGCGATTCGGCCGCGACAGGCCCTGGCGCAGTGGATACGCGTCATACGCCGGATGCCGACGAATGTGCAGCGCCAGCGCCACGGCCATCAGGTTGGCGACGATCGCGGTCACTAGACCGATCCCCACCAGACCCATTTTCGGCAAACCGAACATCCCAGTGATGAACGCGTAGTTGAGGGCGAAGTTGGCCACGGTGCCGCCCAGGCTGATCACCATCACCGGCGTCGCCCGGCCGATCGCGCTGGTGAAACCGCGCAGGGCCATGAAACTCAGGTAGCCGGGCAGGGCGAACGGCAGGAACGTCAGAAACAGCCCGGCTGAGTGGACGTTGGTTTCGGTCTGGCCAAACATCAGCAGCACCGGTTTGAGGTTCCACAGCAGCAATCCCGCCACCAGCGCCATCAGCCAGGCCAGCCACAATCCGGCTTGCGTCAGCCGCGCCGCGCCGACGATGTCGCCCGCGCCCTGACGGATCGCCACCAAAGTGCCGACTGCCGCAATCACGCCGATGCAGAAAATCGACACGAACGAGTAAGTCGCCGCGCCCAGGCCGCCGCCGGCCAGCGCCTCGGGGCTCAGGCGCGCCATCATCAAGGTGTCGGTGAGGACCATCAACATGTGCGCCAACTGCGAGGCAATCAACGGCCCCGCCAGCCGCAGAATGGCCCAGAGTTCGGTACGTGCTGGATGCTGCATGGTCATCACGCTCCTCTGTTACAGCGAACTGGAAAGGCTCGATTCTCGGCGCTTGGCGGGGTTTGCACAAAGGGATAAAAAGGATGGGTGGCATGATTAAAGCTCATCCAGCGGACTTTCTGATAAGTTGGCCTCATCCCGCTATAAGAGCTTTCTCCATGTCTCGTCGGCTTCCTCCGTTGTATGCCCTGCGCGCATTCGAAGCGGCGGCGCGGCACAGTTCGTTTACCCGTGCGGCGGAAGAGCTGTCGATTACACAGAGTGCGGTCAGTCGGCATATTCGTACGCTCGAAGAGCATTTCGCCTGTCGGCTGTTTCACCGCAGCGGACGCAACCTGCAATTGACCGAATCGGCGCGGCTGATCCTGCCCGGCATTCGTGAAGGCTTCACCGCCCTGGAACGTGCCTGCAACACCTTGCGCGCCGAAGACGACATCCTGCGCATGAAAGCCCCGTCGACCCTGACCATGCGTTGGTTGCTGGCGCGGCTCAGCCGCTTTCGGCACTTGCAACCGGGCAACGAGGTGCAACTGACCAGCGCCTGGATGGACATCGACACCGTGGACTTCAACCACGAACCGTTCGATTGCGCCGTGATCCTCAGCAACGGAAATTTCCCACCGGACTGGGAGACGACTTTGCTTTTTCCCGAAGAGTTGATTCCGGTGGGCGCTCCCAATCTGCTGGACGACCAGCCTTGGGACGTTGCGCGGCTGGCCAGCACCGAATTGCTGCACCCGGCACCGGATCGTCGCGACTGGCGCAGTTGGCTGGAACGCATGGGGTTGTCTGATCAGGTGTCGCTCAAGGGCGGGCAGGTGTTCGACACGCTGGAGCTGGGCATGATCGCGGCGGCCCGAGGTTATGGTGTGTCGATGGGGGATTTGTTGATGGTAGCGGAAGACGTGGCGCAGGGTCGTCTGAGTTTGCCGTGGCCGACCGCCGTCGCCAGCGGTGAGAAATATTACCTGGTCTGGCCGAAAACCCGCCCCGGGGGCGAGCGCATGCGCCGGCTCAGCGATTTCCTGCAAGGGGAAGTCCGGGCCATGGAGTTGCCGGACGTTGAACGTCTGAGCTGAAACGATATAGTGGCTATGCGCTATAACCGTGTTAATAACTCAAGTATTGAGTTTTGCCGCCGAAAATCTGCAGGTGGAACCTTCGTGCAGGTTTCACGTTAGTCCCACTATTCGAAATTTTGCTGAGCGTCGAGCCGGATCAAGGAGGATCCGGTCGCTCGGCCAGGAGCTGTCATGTCTCAACCCCGTGCCCGGATCGCCTCACAGCTTGGTCTTGCGCTTGCCGTGATTCTGGCGATTGTCATCAGCGGCAGCACCGTGTTTGCCCTGCGCTCGCTGGACACCGCCAACCTCGCCACCCGCGAAGAGCATCTGGCCAGCGAGGCGCGGTTGCTGGCGGATCAGCTCAGTACGTTCCACGGCACGCTGCGGGAAAGCACCCAGCGCCTGAGCGGTCTGTTCGAAAAGCGCTTCAGCGCCGGCATCAGCGTGCATCCGGACGAGCCAGTAACGGTGGCGGGCGTGCAGACCCCGGGCCTGCATCTGGGCAGCGAAGTGTTGAACAACAACTTCAAGGAAGTCGACGAGTTCAAGCAAATGACCGCCGGCGTGGCCACGTTGTTCGTGCGCAGCGGCGAAGACTTCGTTCGGGTCAGTACATCCCTGAGCAAACAGGACGGCAGCCGGGCTATCGGCACTTTGCTGGATCACGCTCACCCGGCCTATGCACGGTTGATCGCGGGGCAGAGCTACGTCGGTCGTGCGTTGTTGTTTGAACGCTCCTACATGACTCAGTACACCCCCGTGCGTGACAGCAGCGGTAAGGTGATTGCCGTGCTGTTCGTAGGATTCGATTACACCGACGCGCAGAATGCGCAGTTCGAGAACTTGAAACGCTTCCGCATCGGCAAGACCGGCTCTTTGGCGCTGCTGGACGAACAGGGCAAGTGGCTGGTGCCGATCGCTGGCGTGCAAGCGCTGGATAAGGCTGCCCCGACCATTACTGCACTGGCGAAGACGCCGGGTAAAGGCGAGTTCTGGAGCGACACCTCGGAAGATTTCTACAGCCTCGCCGTGCCTTTCGAAGGCGGGCCGTGGTCGGTGGTGGCGAGCATGCCGCAAGCCGAAATCAGTGCGGTGACCTGGAGCGTCGGTATTCAACTGGCCATCGGCAGCCTGTTGGCGATGTTGATCGCGGTGGGTTCGGCGGTCTGGTTGCTGCGCAGCAAACTGGCGCCGCTGGGGGATCTGGTGCGTCAGGCCGAAGCCTTGGGCGCCGGTGATTTGAGCGTGCGCTTGAACGTGTCGAGCAACGACGAAATCGGTCAGTTGGCCCGGGCTTTCAACCAGATGAGCCAGGCGCTGTCGACCATGGTCGAGCACATCCGCAAGGCTTCGGTAGAGGTCAACAGCCGTGCCCAGGCCTTGTCCGGTTTGTCCGGTGGTGCTTATGAAGGGATGGAGCAGCAGTCCGGCGAAATCACCAGCATGGCTGGCGCTGTGGAAGAATTCAGCGCGACCTCCCTGAACATCGCTGACAACATGAGTAACACCCAGCGCATGGCGCAGGAAAACGCACAGCAAACTCAGATCGGTCGTACATCGATGCAGGAAGCGTCTTCCTCACTGGAGCAAATCGCCGGCGCATTGAACAGCACCGCGACCGTGATCAACACCCTCGGCCAGCGTTCCCAGGAAATCGGCGGCATTGTAGGGGTGATTACCGCGATTGCCGATCAGACCAACCTGCTGGCCCTCAACGCCGCCATCGAAGCCGCCCGTGCCGGCGAGCAAGGCCGGGGTTTTGCGGTGGTGGCCGATGAGGTGCGCAACCTGGCTTCGCGCACCCGTGAAGCGACGGATGAAATCTCCGGGATGATTCAGAGCATCCAGCAGGAAACCGGCAACGCGATCAGCACCATGGAGCAGGGCAATGTGCTGATGCAGGAAGGCTTGTCGCGAAATGCCAACGTCGCGTCGGCACTGGCGCGGATTGATGAGCAGAGTCGTTCGGCGGGCCAGCAATTTGCGGCGATCACCACCGCGACTCAGGAGCAGAGCAGCACGGCGACGTTGCTCAGCAGCAACTTGCAGAGTATTGCGCTGGCAAACAGCGAGCAGCGTGAGGTTGTTTCCAATCTGGCCATCACCGCCAAAGAGCTGGAATCACTGGCGGCGGACTTGCGGCATGAGGTTGACCGGTTTCGTTGAGGCGCCTCTGACATAGCTTTCGCGAGCAAGCCCGCTCCCACATTGGATCTACGGTGAACGCAGAATTTGTGAACACTGAAGATCCAATGTGGGAGCGGGCTTGCTCGCGAAGGCATCGACTCAATTCCCAGGTTTTAACCGCTCAAACCAGCATCACCATCAATTTGCCTTCGGCGTAGTGTTTTTTAAGCTTGATGAATCGTTTCAGCAAGACTATAAAAATGGCACAACTCCAAGAAAGGCTTCTCCCATGACCCCGCTCAGACTCATCGTTGCCCTCAGCGCACTGTCCGCTGCCTCCCACGCCATGGCCTGGGATTACGTCCTGCTCGACACCGATAAAGCCGCCCAGAACTGGCAAATCACCAGCCAACAACTGGGCGTGAAAACCGACAAACCCTTCTCCGTGACCCTGCGCACCTTGCATGGCGGTCGGCAGGAGGGCGTCAGCATCGTCGACATCGATAACGGCACGCTCAAACTCTCGGTGGTGCCGACTCGCGGGATGAACGTCCTACAGGCGTCTGTAGGCAATGTGCGCATGGGCTGGGATTCGCCGGTCAAGGACGTGGTCAATCCGTCCTTCATCGAGCTCAACGGTCGCGGCGGTCTCGGCTGGCTGGAAGGCTTCAACGAACTCGTCGCCCGCTGCGGCTACGAATGGGTCGGCCACCCCGGCATAGACAACGGCGAACTGCTGACCCTCCACGGCCGCGCCGCCAACATCCCGGCCAGCAAAGTCACCCTGCACATCGACGAAAAGCCACCGTACGCCATCAGCCTTCGCGGCGAATTGAAAGAGCAGGCATTCAAGAAAGTCGACTTCTCGGTACAGACCGAACTGGTCACCGAACCCGGCAGCGTCGCGTTCGCCCTCAACGACACCTTGACCAACAACGGCGACTATCCGAAGGAATACCAGGCGCTGTACCACAGCAACTTCAGCACCCCATTCCTGGAACAGGGCGCCCGTTTTGCCGCGCCGGTGAAACAGGTTTCACCGTTCAACGACAAGGCCAAGGGCGACCTGCCGGACTGGCAAACCTACCGCGCGCCGACCAAGGATTACGACGAGACCGTCTACGACGTCGTGCCGTATGGCGACGCCAAGGGCGACACATTGACCGTGCTGCACAACAAGGCGGGCAGCCTCGGGGTTTCGGTTGGCTTCAACACCCAGCAGTTGCCAGTGTTCTCGTTGTGGAAAAACACCGATACCCAAGGTCAGGGTTATGTCACCGGGCTGGAGCCGGGCACGAGTTTTTCCTACAACCGTCGGTATCAACGGCCACTTGGTTTGGTGCCGACGATTGGGGTGAAGGAACAGAAACAGTTCCAGATTCACTACAGCCTGTTGGCGGATAAAGGGGCTGTGGATAAAGCGTTGGCGCGGGTGAATGAGATTCAGGGCGGGCGGGCGACTGAGGTCAGGCAGGCGCCGTTGGTGGATTTGACCAAGGAGTAAGCCATCAGTTGGCAGTCGGCCGATATTGCAGCGCTTCGGCGAGGTGATCGCGGGTAATGCAGTCGACTTGCTCAAGGTCCGCCAACGTGCGCGCAACCTTGAGCAATCTGTGGGCAGCTCGCAGTGACAACGTCAGTCGTTCACAAGCGGATTCCAGCCAACTTTCATCGGTTGTGGATAACTTGCAGTGGCGACGCAGGCCCGGCAGATCGAGGAAGGCATTGGCGCAGCCTTGGCGTTTGTGTTGCCGCTCCCTTGCGTCGGCGACCAGCGCGGCAGCGGTGGCGGTGTCGTCGCCGGGTTTGGGCGAAGGATTCAGTGCCGTGGCTTCTCGTGCGACGGTCAGGTGCAGGTCGATTCGGTCCAGCAGTGGGCCTGACAGTTTGTTGCGGTAGCGCTGGACCATGTCCGGGGTGCAACTGCATTTGCCGCTGGGTTCGCCAAGATATCCACAGGGGCAGGGGTTCATTGCGGCCACCAGTTGGAAGCGTGCAGGGAAGCGCACGCGGTCCTTGGCGCGGGAGATCACGATGTGGCCGGATTCGAACGGGGGGTAGTATCATCACATTTTTACAATCAGAGAGATGGCATGATAAAGGCGTATGCATACGTAAGGTATTCGTCGACTGTGCAAGCGGATGGTGATTCCGTGGAGCGGCAAGTCAATCCGCTGGAAGCCTTTGAGCGTAAATTTGGAATCAAAATAGAAGAGGTATTTCTAGATGCAGGTGTATCTTCTTTTCGGGGTGATAATGCCCGTAAGGGGCAACTTAAAGTTATCTTGGATCGCATTGAAAAAGGGTCAATAACTCGTGGCGATTATATTGTGGTTGAGTCGATTGACCGGATCACACGCCAACGATTGATAGATGGTGTTGAATTGATTCAGTCAATTCTAAAAAAGGGAATTCGAATATATACCACGTTCGATCGTCAAACATATTCTTATGACGACCCTGACCAAGATTTTAAAACTTTGATGATGATAAGCCTGATCGCACAAAGGGCAAATGAAGAATCGGCTACGAAATCGAGGCGACGTAAGTCGGCGTGGAACAAAGCTAAGCTCAGCGCGGCAGTCGAAGGTAAGCCATTCAATATGCTTAATCCTCCTTATGGCCTCAGATTTGACACAGTAAGTGACCGCTTTGTTATTGAGGAAGATGAGGCTAATGAAATTCGAACTATATTCAGCCTTTTGAAAGTGATGGGCGTCTCGCGGGTTATTAAAAAAATCAATGAGTCAGCAAAGCGGAAGTGGACTAATAAAGCAGTTCAGAGTTTGATTAAAACTAAATATCCTCTTGGTGTGCTGATGTCACAAAGGCGGGATGAGAATCGCAAAAAGGTATTCTTGGAGTTTGTAGAGGGGTATTACCCGAATATCATCACGCATACGGATTACAACAGTGCTGTGAGCGCGATGACAACAAGACGGTCTCGACGCTATTATGGAGTGTCAACAATTGGAAGTGTTAATATTTTTAAGCACGTCGTAAAGTGCGGGAAATGTGGACAAAGCCTAATTTTTGAAAAGCAGAAGAATCAAAAGGGAGAGCTTTATACATATTACAACTGTCTTACTAGAAAGGAATTAAAGGGCAATTGTGATCAGCGCTTTAGATTTGATTTGGCATTCGGCATGTTGATGTCTGTGACGATGTTACTGCGTCCGAATCAACAAAGGATGACCGCGCCGAGAAAAATAATTCTACCAGCGTATGCAGAAAAATATCTTCGTGAGAAAAATGGGAAAGCTTGGGGGGATGCAGGCCCCGGCAGTAATATAGACCACATCATACATATACCGGTGAAGCCTAGTGATTCGCAACTTAGAGCGGCCCAGGCCGAACTTGGTATTAATTTATTCTCGCTGTTAGGTGCGGAAAGGAATAAAAGTCCAGAAGTTGCGAGGAAATTGAGGGCAGAGTCTGAAAAGCTAGCTAGGTTAAAAACAATTCTTGCCAATCTAGAACAGACTCTTGATGCAAGTATTGAGGAGCATTCTGGAAAAATTCCTGATGTAATCATCAGAAAATTGACTGCTTTAACATTTGATATAGAGAGTCAGGAAAAAGTAGTTGACGGTTTAAGCGTTGAGCACGAAGAATCATTAGTTGAACTGCCGATTGCTTCACATATTGATCTTATAGAGAAATTCAGCAGCGAAGAAGGGCGATTAGAGCTGAACGGCTTCTTTATCGCGCAAAAGCTCGATTTTCAGTTTGTATATGACAGTAAGTTACGTGTCTTGAAAATGAACGTAATGAAAGATGGGGAAACAATAATAAGCGTGGAACGTAATTTTTTATTACATAAGCCACTCAGGGAATTTGGGATTGACCGATTACGGGACCTTTACGAGTCAGAGGGACCCATTACTGGCCTTTAGACCGATATCTGACACCCCTACATTTTGGCACCCCCCCGTACCCTCCTAGGCCGGGGCAGCTGCTTTTCGAATCCTATAAACCGTAGCGGACCCGCAACCTGCTAGCTTGGCAACATCTTCCGCGTTCATGTTCGGGTGTTTCGACATGATGTGAAGTACCTTCTCCCATAAAATTTCATTCTTCTGTTTGCCCCTCGGTTTCCAACTAGGATCAGCGTTTCTTTTGTTTTGCAACCCTTGACGAATCCTCTCAACTCTTTTTTCTTGTTCCAATCTTGCCATTGTTGCCATTAAATCAATAAGCATGGCGTTTATTACGCGCATAACTTCGTTCGCGATCCCTTGCCCGAACATCTGGTGTGTGGTCGGCAGGTCAGCAATAACTAATCGTAAACCCTTTGAGTTAATCGCGCCTTTCAAGACGTTCCAATCTGTCGCAGACAGCCTGCTAAGGCGGTCTACCGATTCAACGAGAAGCACATCACCTTTGTTAGCGCTATCCAGCAAACGCATCAACTCAGGTCGTTCCAAAGTTGTACCGCTGATATTCTCGGAATAAGTTTCGTGCACAACCAACCCATGCGTTTTCGCAAATGCTAAAAGCATTGTCTTCGCTCGAGCTGCGTCTTGGTCTTTGGTGCTGGCTCTCAAATAAATGTGTGTGTTCATGATTTTTATTTGTCTATATGTTTGATAGGTTTATGATAAATTGATCGTATAGGTATCGTCAATAGCCTTGTGATAAAGCAATTTTTGTTTTTTGCTTTGATTGGTTTAGCTATACATCTTTGATAGTTACTATTGCCTCAGGTTGAAAATCCCTTCACTGATAGCAGAAGCATTTACGTCTAGAGTGGTGAGGGCTTCTATCGCGTTGGCGTGTGCTTCAGGGCTACCACTCGCCCTTGCCCACAATGCGATCTCTTCAATTGCAGCGGCCAACGCGTATTGGTTATGTAATATCAAGGTTAGTACATCTGCTGTTGCGATGTTTGAGTCTTGATTGTCTGGCATGTTGATCATCCTTGAGCGTGGAGATGGGCTGCCATTTAGCTTTTCAGGGGCGCGTATAAGTCAAGGTTATTTGTGTGCTATGTCAAAAAACCTAGCGTGCCTTGGGTTTGTGGAAGTTACCTAGATTCTTCGATTTTTTTTTCACTACTCAATGAGCGCAACGCGCTTCGTAGCCTTTTCACATCACTGCAAGCATATGCCCGGTCAATGATTTCATGCCGCAGTGTTTGCACCTCGAACGCTTCAGTATTCATAGAGCTGATAAAAGCACCAAGATCGACCTTCAAGGCGTTGCCTATGGAATATAAGGCTTCAAGGCTGGGGCCATAAGCACCGCGCTCAAAACGGCTGATTGTCAGTGGTTCGTAGCCTGTAATTTCGGCTAGTTGAGCCTGCGTAAGGCCCCTGGCAACTCTCAAGGCTTTAATGCGGCTACCAACGATTTGCAGCACGTTTCTTGACATTGAGGCCCCCTTAAAGGGCCAGATGCTCACAGGTGCGGGAGGTACAGAGAAGGTCTCAAAATGATCAGTTATTTGAAAATACTAGTCATTTTATGTACATTGCGTTGCTCGGTGCCTGGTTAGGTGTGAGGCACGACGTAATCTCACAATCTAGGAGAAGCCATGCTTAGCAAGGTTCAAGTCACGTTCTTCATCCTGATGGGCTTTATCTCTCACGCAACAGCGGAAATCAGTGACGTTACCGGCAACTTAGACGTTGGCCCTACGCGTGAGATCGTTAGTGGTGGCTATCTGTGCCGCGATGCTTTGGATATCTTTCGCATTTATGAGTTACGCGCGACTGGTGGTAGCGCTGCCCAAATGACTGTGGCTGTAAAAAGCATGGAAAAAAACGGAGCTTGTAAGGAGTTGCCACCAACTTCTGTATGGGTCACAGGAGTCAAATTGGCAAAAATAAACGGCAAAGCTATGCCCCAAAGGTCTTTATACGTTGTGGTCAGGGTAAGGGTTAACGGCGATTATTATTACGTAGCTCCGCACTTCCTAAACGAGACAGGGTTTGAAATTATTAAGCAAGCTCAAATACAAAATAAACGGAATGGCACTCCGTTAGTTCAGTAGTTTTGATTATGAGTTAGGTAAAGCTATGCTGATTTTTCGCGGGAAGATGAAAGTTGTTGCCAGAGGGATAAGTTTGTAAGGAATAAAATTCCTTGGCTGACCAATAGAAACTAAATCACGAGATCAAAGAGCCCCGCCATGCGGGGCTCTTTCACTTTACCAGTTGCAATGCGGGGCGAGTTCGATGGGAGTCGTCTCTGTGTAAGCTCAACTGGCTAGGAAGAATTTCGGAGAGAAATTCTGGGGTGACGCCTAGGTTTTCCGCTAGTGCATCGTGGGTTATACCGTGATGTTCGTATAAAACCTTGAGGGCCGCAGCAATTGTTTCCGGTTGCTCACGGACACAATAAGGGTCTTCCTTTTCAGTGATACCTTCTCCCTGATTCTTTAGGTAGATTACGGCGCCCCGATACTGATAGTCATCAATGAGGCCCAATGACTTGGCACGGTAGACAATAGCTGCTTTGCTGACTTGGAAGTCCATTTTCATTTTGCTAATGCCGACCCAATCGAGTCTGCTACCTCGCCTAGGAAACGCTTTTAAAAACGTTGATCTAGGTATCAAAAAAGCTGACGCGAAACGATTAGCTTCCGACTCCGTTTTACGGTCACCGGTTACCTGGCCTTCATGCAGCACCAAGTGCCCTAACTCATGGGCGATATCGAACCTAAGCCTGAACGGACTTTGCTTCGCTTCATTTCGTACAATTACTGGTCTACGAGACGTTATGGAGAGCGCATCAACTTCAGTAGATGTATCCTGGAAGAGTGTTACGACAGCGCCAGCTCGCTCCACAACTCTTACCATATGAGATATCGGGCCAAAACCCAGTCCCCAGTAAGCGCGCAGTCGCTCAGCAGCTTGTTCAATTTCCTCTGTGGTTTCTGCTCCAGATTCATCTGGAAAGTCGACCGCAGGTAATCTTACTTTTTTGTCAATAAACTCTACAAGCTGATCAAATACAGTACCTCTAGCTAGCACTTTTTGCTTCATGCTTGCCTTGGTTGTTGCCAGCTTACGGAAATGAGCCTGTTCCTCTGATAGCGAAACTCCGACGGGTCTGAAAAAAAACGTCGGTACAACATGTAAGAAATATGCCAAATCCTTGGTAATAGGATCATCAAGCTTCAGGTTGCCCTTGCCATTTTCTAGTTGGGATACGTACTGCCGTGTTTTACCAATCTCTTCCGCAATATCGTTTAGGGTTTTTCCCCAATAATGACGGGCTAGCCGTAACTGACTGCCCTTAAATGTCCCGTCCATTTCCATCAACGGCTTCATCATTTTTACCTTCGGCCGCGTCTTCGTCTATCGGATAAAGTTCCAGAGGTACAAGTTCCGCAGCCGCTGGGATTTCATCATCAACTGCCGCTAGCGCTCTGACACGCTCAGCGTTATAGCGCCATTCAGCAATCAAAATGCCATCACGCTCGGCATGAGCCTCGTATCCGACAAAGTAGACTTGATGGTCGTCTTCTTCCGTCAAAGCGCGCTCGATGATAAATCGCCATAGGTACTCGGAATGAGCATCCTCTTCAAATAACTGCAACTGTTTAGTTTCAGAGTTTGTGGGGTTAAGCACGCGCATTTTCTTAGGATTTTCGTGATCGTCAAGGAAAAAACGCACCGTTTCGCTACCAATGCCCAAAAGGAGATCGTTTCCTGAATGCTTGATGGTTAGCCAAGGGTGTTCGTCCGACTGCGCCAGCTGAAGCAATGCATTCTTGATCCTTGCCCAAGATAGTGTGCCTCTAGCGTACGAGCAGTCTAAATCAGTGCTGGCTGTACGAAGGGCGTCATCCAGCACGTCAAGCATGCGTTTCGAAATAATGCTCAGGCGGCTTGACGTCAAGCTTGAAGAGATTTCGGATGGTTTATTCATGGAATTCGCCTGACTGTTCTCGTACAGTGATTTGTAAACCATAATTGTGCCAAAGCGGAAATTTGTCAAGCTTCGTCGCTGTTCATCCATACAGATAGCTATCATTGGGTATGGATGGCGGATAGCTGCCCCTATGAAATGCCCATTTGCTTCAATGGGGCATGGCCGCAGGGGGCATATCAAGGGGCCGTTTGCGAGTTCAGATGACGTTTTTTGCGTCAAAAAACTCATGAGGTGGCTCTATCATTTCTTGGCAATATTTACGTATCCGGTTTCACAATCCAATGAGATTGGATAGCAACGATCCCTCAGCTTGGTCGTTCGCTGTTGGAGCAATTGTCTTATCTTTTCTTGATAACCTTGATAGTGAGTAATTTTTTGCCGTGGATCCCTGCCCGAACTGTTTGTCACGTACCTTGGCTAGATAACTCAAATGATAAATGCAGTTGTTGATTTGAATGCGATTTGATCGATTAACTGTATGCGTGCCTGCGAACTCAACGTGTCCGTCTACGACGCTACTCCAGCAATCTTTTATCAGTCCGTATAGTCCGGTATAGGTGCCGCCCTTAAAGCTGCCCAGGCGATAGTAAAGGGCCTTAAAAGCTATAAAGTAATGGTAGTGACCTCGCTTGCTTTTGTCCCCAACCTCATAGGCCCACCCTTGAACGATATTTTTGTGCTCTAGCCACTTCTTTGATCCAAGTTTTTGCCTAAGCATCTTGGTTAGTTGTGAGACTCTTTCATTTTCCAGCTTATGATTGGTCGTCCAATTTTTTGGGAAATGGCAGTCAAAACGAATCACACTAATTCGACTATGGTGACTAAGAATGTGCTCAATTTGGTCAATGATGTTTTTCATGATATCGGTTATGACACCATATTCTTTGGTTTTGCAGGCGTTGATACTGTAGCCACGATATGTTGGCTCGTAAGTGACCGTAATCGTCAATCATCAAAATTCAATTGTGAATCCTCTCAAGTTTAAGTTTTATAAAATTTTAACAGCAGAAAATAGATGGGCTTCGTTGGAAGGCATTCTGTCTGTCATGGCTTTATAGATATTAGTAATATACAGGCTCAAAAAAGCCTGCCGCCCTTTATATTTCAATGGGGGGCGAGTGGTTTTTTCTAGTGAAAACAGGAATGGGTTCAGTTGTTTGGTTCAAGCTCTACGAGGTAGTACCACAGCTTAATCCGCCGAACTGCGAAGCCAGGTACTTAGCATACCGTATGGAAGGTGCTATCTAAACATTGAGCAGAGAAAAATCTGCCAGTAGGGGAGGTCGCACAGCGCTGCTGCGGGCGAATAACGAAGCACCCTGTGGGGTGGCTAGGGTGGGCGTCCTATCGCCCGTCTTGGTGGCCTTTAGAGGTGCTGCGGTCGCTTATTAAATGGGTTTAGTCACGCCAATTAAATCTCGTAGGCTATTTTCCATCATCTATAGAGTTTAGATAGGAAGCAATAATATCACCATGGCATGCAGCTGGTTTACAATGGCAGGCAATAACCTTACCTCGAACGATATCAAGGTTTTTTTCAAGGTTAGTGGATGCTTTGAGCATGCCATTCTCGAAGTCATACTTAAATTTTCGTATAACTTCGTCTCGGTCACCGTCCACGCCCATTTGGTATGGGTTTCCCCAGATCGTTCCTCTGCCGATATAAACCTCGTACTCGTCACCGCGATCTTTGTTTACAACCACTGTCAAATCTAAAACGATAGTGCGATATGGAATTCCAAGGTCAAAGACCTGTTGCTTCAAAGTAAAGTATGACTCGCGGTCTTCGAAAAAAACTGCGTGTGTCGATCCCTTGATTGCGTTTTCTGCTTTATCAAAAAATTGGGCTGGGAATCCATGTGAATCGCAAAACTTCGAAATATACCCGTTGGAATCCTCGTTGTATGCAATAGAAAATTCACCACTTTCAAGGATTCTAAGTAGTTTTCTTTCGAACTTGCTATAGCAGAGGAACTCCGCTGGGTATATTACAAAGGCAGTTTTCACGTTAGATGTTTCACTTCAAATTTTAGGTTTGGCCATTGTGACTGAAAATATTCCACCACTAACCTTCGGTGGCATTGATGAGGCAAGTGTTCGCTGCATAATAAGCATGTCCCATCTAACGACTCCGGGGTTAGGAGTTTTTCGATCTTTCTTTTTGCCATTAGTTCCATAAACTGATCAGCATATTTTTCCCATGTGATCTCCTTCTGCTGATATGGCTTCAGCAGCTGTTTTGTTGGTGCGAGATCAGGTTCATGCCTGTAATCAACATTGCAGATTTCAGAAAGAAAATATTTTAAATCTTCTTTTTTTGCGAATCCCGCCAGCTGTGAGACGTTATTTAATCTGACATCAATTAACTGCCTACAGCGCGATAGCTGGATAAGGGAAAAGAATTTTTCAGCCTTTTTTTCGGTAAATCCGATAGTGGATATTTTCATTTTCCCCTCGTCCACTCAGAATACTGCGGCAATGAGTTTGTATGCGAAGCCTTCGAAAGGCTCACCCAGGCTTATAGTTAGATACTCGATGCTGACATCAAATTTGCCAGCCTTATCGAAAAGCTGCTCAAACTTCGGGTCAGTAATTTTCAGCCTATATTGCACTCCATTGTAGACGAATTCACCTCTGACCTTGCGTTTTTCATCAATGAACTCGACGTGTACGATGAGGTCTGTGACGGGAATCAGGTAAAGAGTGTCAATTTGTTGGGTCAGTTTCAATACCGATACCCGATCATTCAGTCCTTTTAAAGAGTCTGTGCAAGTATTTGTCCAAAGGCTAGCCGGAGCATCAACCAACTTAGCCAAAAATTGCTTTGTCTGTTTCTCTTTTCCCGCAAGCTTCCATTGGCTGGGTTCTAGGATTAGGTGGTTTTCTGATTGGAATCCCCCTGTTTCTTGCTTTGTAAATTCAGCTGTAACGTAGTCCAAAACTACTGCGCTGTAACCGTTAGGGTATTTTCGTTGGTCGTTAGTGACTGCTGAATGACCTCCCGGAGTAACAGGTCTGATCCAGCCTCCGAATGCCCCGTTTACGAGTTCTTTCCCCGCGACGCAACGACCGTCTGGCTTGCGAGAACAAGCTAGACAAATAAACGTTTTCGAATATGACATGTGAACCTTCCTTGGGATGATGGCAAATAGATGTCATTTGTACACTCCAAATGGCCACTACAGCAAGAAACCTATTTCTCAATATGTGATGAATAGCTCTACCGTTCTCCAGTGGCTCTCGCAAAACCTCCAATACCTTTCGATCAAATTCCGGGAGTTCGTCCAGGAACAGCACGCCGTGGTGGGCGAGGGTGATTTCGCCGGGTTGCGGTTTTGAACCACCGCCGACCAGCGCCGGGCCTGATGCGGAGTGATGAGGCTGGCGGAATGGTCGCTGTGGCCAATGACTCAATGGCATACAACTGACGACTGACTGAATCGCCGCGACTTCCAGCGCTTCCGCCTCGGCCAAGGGTGGGAGCAGCCCCGGTAAGCGGCTCGCCAGCAAGGTTTTTCCCGTTCCCGGCGGGCCGCTGAACAGCAGGTTATGAGCGCCAGCAGCGGCAATCAGCAGCGCACGCTTGGCCGACAGCTGCCCCTGCACCTCATTCAAATCGGGATAGGGTTTGCTGGCGTACAGCAAGCCATCGGAAACGTAGGGTTCCACGGGCGTATGGCCATTGAAATGCGCCACCGCCTGAAGCAGATGATCCACTGCAATCACCTTCAATCCCGACGCCAAACACGCCTCTTCGGCATTCGCTCGTGGCACCACCAGCGTCCGCCCTGCCTTGCGCGCCGCCAGCGCTGCCGGCAACACACCGCGAACCGCCCGCACTGCGCCCGACAGTGCCAACTCCCCGAGGCATTCCACGTCATCGAGCGTCAACGTCGGCACCTGCACGCTGGCCGACAGAATCCCCAAGGCAATCGCCAGATCAAACCGCCCGCCATCCTTCGGCAAATCCGCCGGGGCGAGATTCAGCGTGATCCGTCGCGCCGGAAATTGCAGGCCGGAATTGATGATCGCGCTGCGTACCCGATCCTTGCTTTCCTTCACGGCAGCTTCGGGCAAACCGACCATCGTCAGCGACGGCAAGCCGTTGGCCAGGTGGACTTCTACGGTAACGGCGGGGGCATCGACACCAATCTGGGCGCGGCTGTGGACGATGGAGAGGGACATGGTCGTTCCTTGAGCTTTTACGGGATCCGCTTCCTGCGGTTTTTGAAGGGTAGTCGGGTCGAGTGGCGGCGCAGGTGCCAAATTTTCGCAGGATGTTGCGAGTGTCTTTTGGTGGGTGAAGCGTATTGGAGAGGGGAGTACCGGCGTAATCAGTCGCGGGATTAGGTTGTTGTAGGACGTTGCCTAGAGAGATGAAGGACGGCGGCGAAAGCCGAATCGAAGGCGAAAAAAAACCGCCTTGAGTAGACGGTTTTTTTATTTACAGGCTTCGGTGAGGCCGAGGCCTGTGCTTCCTCAACGCATACACCCACGATGGGAAGCCTATTCAAGTTTGCTCAGCCAGGCAAGCGTGGACTCTGCCCGGCGCAGCGAGACTCAGGCTCTCACACCGGCAAGCAGGCCCGGAGGCTCAAGTTCTTTGCCGCGAGCTGCGCCTACTTCAAGAAAGCGCCGTTGATTCGCAGACACATTACCGGCTAAACGGAGCGCCTCGTTATGAAATCCAGCGATGAGTACCAGTTTGGCTTTTCGATTGCCGGGTTTCATAGCGACCTCTTTTGGATCTGAAGTTTGTTTTTCAGGTCGGTCAGCTTAAGAGGTGAGTGCGGTAGTGATGCAATGAGAAATGGTGCTTCTTTTTGTAGGAAACGTCTGTGTTTTGAAGGCGTCTTGAAAGCCCTGGGTAGTCCTTTTCCTAAAATTTTGAAGGGATACCAAAGAGTCGCCCTGGCGCATTTGCGCAAGTGAGTTCAGGCTATACACTCAAGCTTAATGCATAACGTTAAGCTTTAAATTATGATCGTTAGCTTTAAGTGTTCTGAGACCGAGTACCTGTTTCGCAACGGTAAGACCCGTATGTGGTCAGCCCTTCTGAATGTCGTGGAACGAAAGCTGACGATGCTTGATGCTGCTGCCGTTCTGATGGACCTTCGATCACCGCCGGGCAATCGCTTGGAGGCGTTGGAGGGGAGTCGAAAAGGTCAGTACAGCATCCGAATCAACGCTCAATGGCGAATTTGCTTTGTATGGGGTCCTAGCGGACCAGAGAATGTCGAAATCGTCGATTATCACTGAGGTGAGTAATGACTAAAAACGGTATGCGCCCGGTCCACCCCGGCGAGATCCTCAAAGAGGAATACCTTGAGCCACTGAGCCTTACAGCGGCGGCTTTGGCCAGGGCATTGAGCGTTTCGACACCGACGGTGAATGACATCGTGCTCCAGCGTCGAGGCGTCAGTGCTGATATGGCTCTCAGATTATCTATCTGTCTGGACACGACTCCCGAGTTTTGGCTGAACCTGCAATCGACTTACGATTTGCGCAAAGCCGAAATTGAACGGGGGGCTGCGATTCGGGATCAGGTTGAGCGTCTTGCGCACTGCGCCTGATTCTCTGCTCTAGAACGAACCCCACGCCGCAAGCGTGGGGTTTTTTGTGTCGTTCAGAATGCCTGGAGCATTCGGGAAGCACGCTTCCACCAAGGCGCATTCACCGCACGCCGTGGCTGTTCACCCTCCAACAGCATATGCGGCACATCCTGTAACCGAATCCACGGCTGGTTATTCCAGTGCAGCAAGCTCAACGACATCTCTGGCCAGTTCAGCAGGCTCAATATCGGGCGTTCGGTCGAGGTCGGTTGCTGGGCGTCTCTGAGGGCTGGCACCACGTCGTGGGTCAGCCATTCGCGCAGGCCTCGGTATTCGGGGCAGTAGTGGTAGATCAGCAGGGCGTAGACGCCGGATTCGCTGATTAGCAGGGTGTTTTCGATGGTGCCGTGCATGAGCATTTGCACGGTTTGGTGTTGGTCAGGGTCGAGTTTTCGGACGGCGCGTTCGTCGAGGAAAAGGCGCAATAGACGGCCTAGATCTCGGGCGCTAAACCAGGCCTGGTTTTCCAACAGCAGGGTGTGGAGGTGGAGTTTGTGGCGGGTGAAGACGTGAGGGATTAGATAGTTTTCGTGCATGGTGCAGTTCTCGGATGCGAATAAAGAAAACTGCCTCTGATCGTCGCCAAACGAAGAGGGTGGCAGCTGTGCGCGGGTTGGCGAACCGGTGCATCCGCAAAACCGGCAGACACGAAGGTCTCCCACGCACAGCCGCCATAATTCGAGATGGGGAAAAATCCCTTGTTCGAACGTGGTCACGATGCGTTTGGATGCTATCCAGGTCGCCAAACCCAGTGCTGAATATTCAGCTGAGGATGAGCTTAGGAGCCGGGGCTTTGCGACGCTATCGGACGGCGGTGTGATCTTTGTAGGACGTTGCCGAGATTTTTGCGGGGCATAGGATCAAAAGATCGCAGCCTTCGGCAGCTCCTACAGGGGGTGGTCTTTCCAGTGTGGGAGGGCTGGGAGACCGAGGTGACGCTATTCGCGAGCAAGCCCGCTCCCACAGGGGATCGCATTTCACATAGAAGAGAGTGTGTTACTCGACTGGCGGGTTGAGCTTCGCTTCCAGCTCCGCCACCTTCGCCTCAAGGCTCTCCAACCGTGCCCGAGTGCGCGCCAACACAACCATCTGACTATCAAACTCTTCCCGGCTCACCAGATCCAGCTTGCTGAAGCCGCTCTGCAGCAGGGCTTTGAACTGGCTTTCGATTTCGCTTTTCGGCAACGGGGTTTCGCCGCTGAAGAGGCGGGAGGCGGTGCCGCTCAGGGCGTCGAGGAAGTCTTTTGGCGCGAGCATGGGAAAGGTCCTGGAAACAATGGCGGGCAGTGTATCACGCAGTGTCTATAGTCAAATCCGCAGGCAGGGATGCACGCTTTTCGCGCAGGCGGACGGACGGCCGCGCACTGTTGTTGTGCGTAATGTCATCGGCAGATGTGGGAAGTGGCTTGCAGCAGCGGCCAAAGGATTGAATTCAGTGGGTTTTGGCGAGATGGCAAGCTTTCTGCTTAGTCGCTAGTGACCCATGCACTGATGCAGTCGCTGTGACGAATGCAGTGCGCCACGCGGAACGGGGAAGTTTCGTACGGAGTGGTTAGCTGGCGTCGGACGGGCAGGTTAGGCCGACGATGCGTTACAAAGCCAGGCACTGCGCTTAGACTTGAGACGGGTTTGTTTTCCTGGGGCAAGTCCACCAATTCGGGAGAGAGTTTTCATGAAGCTAGTCACTGCCATCATCAAGCCGTTCAAGCTGGACGATGTACGCGAGTCGTTGTCCGAGATCGGCGTGCAGGGCATTACCGTAACTGAGGTCAAAGGCTTCGGTCGGCAGAAGGGTCACACCGAGCTGTATCGCGGCGCGGAGTACGTGGTCGATTTTCTGCCCAAGGTGAAGATTGATGTCGCCATTGACGACAAGGATCTTGACCGGGTTATCGAGGCGATAACCAAGGCAGCCAACACCGGCAAGATCGGTGACGGCAAGATCTTCGTGGTCAATCTGGAACAGGCGATTCGCATCCGTACCGGCGAAACCGATACCGACGCAATCTAAGCCGCCACAAACCCAACGCCCCAGGAGAAAACAATATGACTCTGCGTAAATTCGCAGGGCTAGGAGCCCTGTTGTCCCTCGTAATGCCCAGCCTGGCTATGGCGGCAGACGAAGTGGCGGCCCCAGTCCTCAATTCCGGCGATACCGCCTGGATGTTGACCTCGACAGCCCTCGTGCTGTTCATGACCATTCCCGGCCTCGCGCTGTTCTACGGCGGCATGGTTCGCTCCAAAAACATTCTTTCCGTGATGATGCAGTGCTTCGCCATTACCGGTCTGATCAGCATCCTGTGGGTCATTTATGGCTACAGCGTTGCGTTCGACACCACGGGCATGGAGCAGGGCGTCGTCAACTTCAACTCGTTCTTCGGCGGCATGGGCAAGGCGTTCCTCGCCGGCATCACGCCAGCCAGCCTGACCGGTCCGGCCGCGCTGTTTCCTGAAGCAGTGTTCGTGACCTTCCAGATGACCTTCGCCATCATCACCCCGGCGCTGATCGTCGGTGCCTTCGCCGAGCGGATGAAGTTCTCCGCGATGCTGGTGTTCATGGGCATCTGGTTCACCCTGGTTTACGCACCGATTGCGCACATGGTCTGGTCCGGTAACGGCGGCCTGTTGTGGGACTGGGGCGTGCTGGACTTCGCGGGCGGCACCGTGGTGCACATCAACGCCGGTGTGGCCGGTCTGATCTGCTGCCTGGTGCTGGGCAAGCGCAAAGGCTTCCCGACCACCCCGATGGCACCGCATAACCTCGGTTACACCCTGATGGGCGCGGCCATGCTGTGGGTCGGCTGGTTCGGCTTCAACGCCGGTTCCGCCGCTGCAGCCAACGGCACCGCCGGTATGGCGATGCTGGTGACCCAGATCGCAACCGCCGCCGCTGCACTGGGCTGGATGTTCGCCGAGTGGATCACCCACGGCAAACCAAGTGCATTGGGTATCGCTTCGGGTGTGGTCGCCGGTCTGGTGGCAATCACCCCGGCCGCGGGCACCGTGGGCCCGATGGGTGCACTGGTCATCGGCCTGGCGGCTGGCGTGGTGTGCTTCTTCTGCGCCACCACCCTGAAGCGCAAACTCGGCTATGACGACTCCCTGGATGCCTTTGGCGTGCACGGTATCGGCGGTATCCTCGGCGCGATCCTGACCGGTGTGTTCGCTGCACCGTCCCTGGGTGGCTTCGGCACCGTGACCGACATCGCCGCACAAGTCTGGATTCAAACCAAAGGCGTGGGCTTCACGGTGATCTACACCGCGATCGTCACCTTCATCATTCTCAAGGTCCTCGACGCCGTCATGGGTCTGCGTGTGACCGAGGAAGAAGAAGCGGTTGGCCTCGATCTGGCACAACACAACGAACGCGGCTACAACTTGTAAGACGCGCAGAAAAAAACTTGCCCGGCTCGCCGGGCATTTTTTTGTCCGGGATTTGTCATTAACGAGGTAGCTGAAAGGTTTTTTCCTACGGCTTATGTCGTGTTTACGGCGAGCGTTTTTCTGGGGCGAAAAACTTACAGCAATGCAGGAATATTAGGGCCTTTGTTTTTTCCCAGAGCGCGCTAGAATGCGCCCCGAACGTGCGGAGAACTGTATGTGGCAACAGACTCTGATTACCCTGCGGGCGAGGCCACGGGGCTTTCATCTGGTAACGGACGAGTTACTCGCCGGCCTGCCTGAACTCAAGGCGTGTCGGGTCGGTCTGTTGCATTTGTGGCTGCAGCATACCTCGGCGTCGTTGACCATCAACGAAAACGCCGATCCGGCGGTACGTCGCGACTTCGAACGATTTTTCAATCGTCTGATCCCACAAGGAACAGACGGCTATGAGCATAACGACGAAGGCCTGGACGACCTCCCGGCGCACTTCAAGGCCAGCGTGCTTGGCTGTCAGCTTAGTTTGCCGATTTCGGCAGGCCGACTGGCGTTGGGGACCTGGCAAGGCGTTTATCTGGGCGAGCACCGTGATTTTGGCGGTGCCCGTAAAGTCCTCGCCACCGTGCACGGTGAAGAGGCATAAGTCGCTGGTTGCCAGCGGCTGTTGATTTTTTTCCGGCGGCCTTCGACAGATGGCGAAGCTGGGCTATAACTAATCTGCTTTTCGCAAGTCATGAGGTAGAACATGAGCGACGATGATCTGGAAAACGACGACCTCGAAGTAGGTGACGAAGACGAGGCCGAAGAAGGCTTGGAAGCAGCAGCGGAAGACGTTGCTGACGACGACGGTGGTGATGCGCCGGTTCCGACCGCCAAAGGCAAGGCCAAGGCTGCTGTGTCAGTCGATGAGCTGCCGAGCGTCGAAGCCAAGAACAAGGAGCGCGACGCCCTGGCCAAGGCCATGGAAGAGTTCCTGGCCAAAGGTGGCAAGGTGCAGGAAGTGGAGGCCAATGTGGTCGCCGATCCGCCCAAGAAGCCTGACAACAAGTACGGCAGCCGGCCTATCTAAGCGCCTGCTACTGGCTTGCTTGCTGAAAAAGCCCGCCGTCGCTGCGGGCTTTTTCATGGGCGTAATAAAAGTGGCCTGTGCAACACAACCCCTGTGGGAGCGGGCTTGCTCGCGAAAGCGGTGTATCAGTCGATATCAATGTTGACGGATACGGCCTCTTCGCGAGCAAGCCCGCTCCCACAGGGTGTTACACACCCACAGGGTTTTGGGTCAGGCGGAAGCGGCGTTCCAGCGCGCCAGCAATGCCGGCAAATCTGTCAGGCTACTAATCTCCGCATCCGGCAAGCGATCCGCTTCCCAGGCCTTGCCTGTCGGGTTGAACCAGATCGCGCGCAAGCCTGCCTGTTGGGCGCCGGCAATGTCATCACCGGGATGATCGCCAATGTGCACCGCCGTCTCGGCCGTCGCACCGCCACGCTGCAAGGCCTCGTGGAACAGCCGCGCATCAGGCTTGGCGATGCCGATGTCTTCGGCGCACAGCGCGAACTTGAAGTAATCCGCCAGCCCCAGGCGACGCACATCGGCGTTGCCATTGGTGACCACGCCGAGGGCGTAATGGTTGGCCAGGGTTTCCAGGGTCGGCTGTACTTCCGGGAAGATTTGCAATTGATGCCGGGCGTGCAAAAACACTTCGAAGCTCTGATCCGCCAGGTCCGAAGCCTCGGCGTGATCGTAACCGGCTTCTTCCAGCGCATGGAACAGCACACGCCGGCGCAAAGCGCTGATGCGGTGCTTGAGTCCCGGTTCGTTGTTCAGCACCCGCTCACGGATGGCCCACAAATGCTCCACCGGCACCGCGCCCAGGTTCGGTGCATGCTCGGTCAGCCATTCGCGCAGGGTGGCCTCGGCGCTGATGATCACCGGGGCGGTATCCCACAGGGTGTCGTCGAGGTCGAAGGTGATCAACTGGATTCTCATGACTCATCGCCTTTGATTCGTTTGGCCCGCGGATGGGCGCTGTCGTAGACCGTTGCCAGGTGCTGGAAGTCCAGGTGGGTGTAGATCTGGGTGGTCTTGATGTCCGAGTGGCCAAGCAGTTCCTGCACTGCGCGCAGGTCCTGCGAGGATTCCAGCAAGTGGCTGGCGAAGGAGTGCCGCAGCATGTGCGGGTGCAGGTTTTGCCCGAGTTCGCGTTCGCCGGCGGCTTTGACCCGCACCTGAATCGCCCGTGGGCCGAGGCGTCGGCCTTGCTGGCTGACGAAGACCGCGTCGTCCGCCGGGTTGGTCATGGCGCGCAGTGGCAGCCACAGTTCCAGCGCTTCTCGAGCCTTTTTGCCGACCGGCAGCAGGCGAGTCTTGCTGCCCTTGCCGAGCACTTGGACCATGCCGTCGGCGAGGTCGAGTTGGTCCATATTCAGCCCGGTCAGCTCGGAAAGCCGTAAGCCCGAGGAATAAAACAGCTCCAGAATCGCCTGATCCCGACGGGCCAGAAAGTCATCCTCGACGGCACCTTCCAACAGTTGCAATGCGCGGTCGGTGTCGAGGGTTTTCGGCAGGCGACGCTCACCTTTGGGCGGCGCCAGGCCGTTGGCCGGGTCGTGATCGCACAGGCCTTCGCGATTCAGGTAGTGATAGAGCCCGCGCACCGCCGACAGTAATCGCGCCAGGCTACGGGACGATTGGCCTTGTGAGTGCAGGCGTGCGATCAGGCTGCGCAGGCGCTGGATATCCAGCGCGGCCCAGCTGCTGATGTTCTGTTTGACGCACCAGCCCAGCACTTTGTCGAGGTCGCGGCGGTAGGCGTACAGCGTGTGGGGCGACACTTGCCGCTCACTGCGCAGGTGTTCGCAGTAAGCGTCCAGTTGTCGTTCCACGATCAGCGTACCGAGCGCAGGGAATTGTTGACCCGTGGCAGCACGCGGCCCATGACTTCGGCGATGTAGCTCAGGAACAGCGTGCCCACCGAGCTCTTGTAGTGCTGCGGATCACGGCTGGCGATGGCCAGGACGCCGTGAATGCCTTGATGGCTGATGGCGACGACGGCCGTGGAACCGATCTGCTTGCGTTGCTCTTCGCCGAACAGGAAGTCCAGTTCGTGCTCACGCAGGCTGCCGCTGACGCTTTTGTCTTCCGAGAGCAGGCCACCGATGGCGGTTTGCGCTTCGGCATGCGTAGCCCAGCGACCCACCGGCATGGGGTTGTCGCCCAGCAGGATGAGGCTGACGAAAGGCACCTGGAAGTCCTGGCGCAGGCTGTCTTCGACGCTGATCACCACGTCTTCAAGGCTGGTGGCGTCCATCAGCGCGAGAATCAGGCGGCGGGTCTTGTCGAACAGGCGATCATTGTCCCGCGCCACGTCCATCAGGTGCGACAGGCGATGCCGCAACTCGATGTTGCGATCTCGCAGGATGGTCATCTGGCGTTCCACCAGGGACACGGTATCGCCGCGCTGGTGGGGAATGCGCAAGGCCGGGAGCAGTTCTTCGTGCTCGACGAAGAAATCCGGATGAGCCTCCAGGTACGCGGCAATCGCCGCCGCCTCAAGGCTTTCGGAAGGAGATTCGTCGGGCTGTAGGGCGGGGACCTGGGGCTTATCTTTCATGGATTTGGCTCTCTCAAAGACGCACTTGTCCTTCATATACGCGCACTGCCGGGCCGGTCATCATCACCGGATGGCCTGGGCCTGCCCATTCAATGGACAGGCGCCCGCCGGGCAGGTCGATCAATAGCGGCGAATCCATCCACCCCTGGCTGATCGCGGCCACTGCAGCAGCGCAGGCGCCGGTGCCGCAGGCCTGGGTTTCCCCGGCCCCGCGTTCCCAGACGCGCAGCTGCGCACGGTTCCGGTCGATGACCTGGAGAAAACCGACATTGACCCGCGCCGGGAAGCGCGGATGGTGTTCGATTTTCGGGCCCAGCTCATGCACCGGTGCGTTATTGATGTCGTTGACCCGCAGCACGGCGTGGGGGTTGCCCATGGACACTGCTGCCAATTCGACCGTAGTACCGTCGACTTCGAGCTGGTAGCTCAGGGCCTGGCCTTCGGCTTCGAACGGGATGTCGGCCGGCACCAGGCGCGGTGCGCCCATGTCGACACTGATCTGGCCGTCGCTGCGGATATCCAGTTCGATGATGCCGCTTTTGGTCTCGACGCGAATCTGCCGCTTGGCGGTCAGGCGCTTGTCGAGCACGAAGCGGGCGAAGCAGCGCGCACCGTTGCCGCACTGCTCCACTTCGGAACCGTCGGAGTTGAAGATCCGGTAACGGAAATCCACGTCCGGGTTGCTCGGCGCTTCGACGATCAGCAACTGGTCGAAACCGATGCCGGTGTGCCGATCGCCCCATTGCTTGGCGTGCTTTGGCAGGATGTGCGCGTGCTGGCTGACCAGGTCGAGGACCATGAAGTCATTGCCCAGGCCGTGCATCTTGGTAAAACGCAGCAGCATGGTTTTACTCCGGCAGCAGGCTTTCGCCAGCAAACAACTCGGCTACCGTCTCACGGCGACGCACTTCAAATGCCTGATCACCGTCCACCAACACTTCGGCGGTACGCCCGCGGGTGTTGTAGTTGGAACTCATGACAAACCCGTAGGCACCGGCCGAATGCACGGCCAGCAAGTCGCCTTCTTCCAGGGCCAGTTCACGCTCCTTGGCCAGGAAGTCGCCGGTTTCGCAGATCGGCCCGACGATGTCGTAGGCGCGAGCTTCGGTATCACGCGGGTGCACGGCGGTGACGTCCATCCAGGCCTGGTACAGCGCCGGGCGGATCAGGTCGTTCATGGCCGCATCGACGATGGCGAAGTCTTTGTGCTCGGTGTGCTTGAGGTACTCGACCTGGGTCAGCAACACGCCGGCGTTGGCGACGATGTAGCGGCCCGGCTCGAACACCAGGGCCAGGTCGCGACCGTCGCAGCGCTCGCGCACGGCTTTAATGTAGTCGGCCACCAGTGGCGGCTCTTCATCGCGATAACGCACGCCGACGCCGCCACCGAGGTCGATGTGACGCAGGTAAATCCCGCATTCACCGAGACGATCGATCAAGCCCAGCAGGCGATCGAGGGCATCAAGGAACGGTGGCAGGCTGGTCAGTTGCGAGCCGATGTGGCAATCGACGCCCAGCACTTCCAGGTTCGGCAGCTGCGCGGCGCGGATGTACACGTCTTCGGCGTCGGCGATGGCGATGCCGAACTTGTTCTCTTTGAGACCGGTAGAAATGTACGGGTGGGTGCCGGCATCAACGTCCGGGTTCACCCGCAACGAGATCGGCGCGCGAACGCCCAGTTCGGCGGCGACCACCTGCAGGCGTTCCAGCTCATCGGTGGACTCGACGTTGAAGCAGTGCACGCCGACTTCCAGGGCGCGACGCATGTCTTCGCGGGTCTTGCCGACACCGGAGAACACAATCTTGTCGGCGCTGCCGCCAGCGGCCAGGACGCGTTCCAGTTCGCCACGGGAGACGATGTCGAAACCGGCGCCGAGACGGGCCAGGACATTCAGCACACCCAGGTTGGAGTTGGCCTTGACCGCGTAGCACACCAGGTGCGGCACGCCGGCCAGGGCATCGGCATACGCCAGGTACTGGGCTTCGATGTGGGCGCGGGAGTAGACGTAGGTCGGTGTGCCAAAGCGTTCGGCGATGGCAGACAGGGCAACACCTTCCGCGAACAGCTCACCGTCACGGTAATTAAAAGCGTCCATGGCGTTCCCTTATTGGTAGACGTCGTGCTTGTGTGCTTTAGAGGCAGGCGGCTTTTGCGAGGACTTGGCCTGCTCGGCAGGGTCCTGGTTTTCATCAGGCAGGTACAGCGGGCCTTTTTGACCACAAGCCGACACAAGACAGGCAACCGCGACGAGCGCAGCAAGGGAAGAGATCAGGCGCTTCATGGCGAAATCCTTGAAAATGCGTTAATTGCGCCGGAGTATACCGGCCACCCGGCAGCTTGCCTATGTAACGCGGCTCCCGTCCGGCGGGCCTTGGCCCGATGCCGGCAGTTATGTGCAATCCATTGTGGGAGCGGGCTTGCTCGCGAATGCGGTATGTCAGTCAACATTGATGTTGAATATGATGACCTTTTCGCGAGCAAGCTCGCTCCCACAGTCGTTATCCTTTGCAATCACCGGGGCTCGCCCGTATCTTGCGGCGCTTGAGCGTGATCAGACACTTTTTGAGGTTCCTGCAATGAGTTTGACCGAAGCCCGTTTCCACGACCTGGTCGATGCCACCCAGCAATCGCTGGAAGATATTTTCGACGAGAGTGACCTGGATATCGATCTGGAGAGCTCGGCCGGTGTGCTCACCGTCAAGTTCGAAAATGGCAGCCAGTTGATCTTCAGCCGCCAGGAGCCGTTGCGTCAGCTGTGGCTGGCGGCGGTGTCCGGCGGTTTCCACTTCGATTACGACGAAGAAAGCGAGCGCTGGATGTGCGACAAGAGCGAAGAGCAGTTGGGTGAAATGCTCGAGCGCATCGTCAAGCAGCAAGCCGGCGCTGAATTCGATTTCGAAGGCCTGTGAGATCGTGACCGAGCCTGTACCTGTTCGCCCGCCCAAGCCGCTTTACAGCAATATCAGCCCGGCGGTGCCTTCGCCGTGCAGCGGCGTGTGCCGGCTGGATGAGCAGAAAGTGTGCCTGGGCTGTTTTCGCCATGTCGAAGACATCCGTGAATGGCGCTCGGCCGACGACGACCGCCGTCGTGTCATCTGTGCCCAGGCTGCACACCGCAAAACTTCCGCCTGACCTAAAACCCTGTGGGAGCGGGCTTGCTCGCGAATGCGGTGTATCAGTCGACAACATCGCTGACTGTCACACCGCATTCGCGAGCAAGCCCGCTCCCACAAAGCCCCCTCTGAACCTGATCAAAATTTCCCCCCCCCATCGGGTCCGCCGCGACCTGGCTTGTATATTTATTGAGCTGTGATAGTGTCCAGAAACGCCTCAACCCATCGAGGCTCGTGAAAACCCCGCCTTTTTCTGGCGGGGTTTTGCTTTTTTTGTGCAGAAGAAAGGAGTCTGCCCGGATCATGACCGTACCTTCCATCACCCTTACCCGTCTGGACGTGCAACGTCTGGAGCGCCTGATCGACAGCCTGGATGACACGCTGCCGGGCGTTATCGCGCTGCAAACCGAACTGGATCGCGCCGATACACTGGTCGGTCACGATGAAGTGCCCGCCGATGTCGTGACCATGAATTCGCGCGTGCATTGCCGCGAAGAAATCAGCGGCAAGGACTACCACCTGACGCTGGTTTATCCCAAGGATGCCAATGCCGACGAAGGCAAGATTTCCATTCTGGCGCCGGTGGGTAGTGCCTTGCTCGGCCTGAAAGTCGGTCAGCATATCGACTGGCCGGCACCGGGCGGCAAGACGTTGAAACTGACGCTGCTGGAAGTTGAATCGCAGCCAGCCCATGGCGGCGACTTCCCGGAATAACTCCCCTCAGACCTGCTCGAGCGCTTCGTTCAATGCGCGCTCCAGGTCAGCCTTGTAGCGCAGATACAGATTGCTTGAACTCTGCCCATCACCGAGCAGGCCCGAGAGGTCCAGGTCGGTGATGTAGCAGCGATAGCGTTCCGTCTCGCGGCGCTGATCGATGATCTCCCGGGCGACCACGGTAAACAGCTGATCGCCAAACTCCAGCTCCGAAAACTCCCGCTGATTGCAATACAACGTGACCTGCACCTGGCCCGGTGCGGCTTTGCCGATGATCGCTTGCACGTCGTAGAACGGTTTGTTGACTGGCGTTTGCGGCGCCGGCCGCGCTTCGACCCGGCGCGCCCGCCCGGTGCCTGACGGCAATAGTTGGTAATACAACGTCTCGAGGCTCAGAGGCTGGGCGGCTTCCATCGGCAGCAAGGCGTCCCGGCGATACAGGATCGACTGCAGGAAACGTTGCAGCGGCACCAGCAGGCTTTGCTCGTCGTGGTAGGGCAGGCGCTGCTGCCACAACGCGTTGAACTCATCCAGCACGTACAGATCGGCCTGCTGTTCGTTGATCCGGTAGAACACCTGAATGCATTCGGGCTGGCCCATGGGCAACAGCAACGCGAGGTCCTGTTCTTCAAGGGCCATCGGGTCCAGATGCAGCGGGCTGTAGCTCGCCTGCTCTTCGCCCAGGTAGTCGAACAGCGCCGGCAGGGTGGCGAGGGCGATATGGTTGACCTGGCCGGGCACCAGTTCCAGCACGTGGTAATGCTGCTGCACCTGAATCAGATAGCGATGGTTGAGCTTGCTCAACAGCAGGTTCTGCGCGGTATCGATGATTTCTTCGACCCGCCGGGCGATGAACTGCGCGCGGTTGTGGCAGAAGCAACGGACCCGCAAGCGCGGTTGATCCAGGCCTTTGGGCAGGTTGTTGAGGTAATCGCGCAGGCAGTCGAGCAGCGCGTGAGGGCCGTCGTAGCGACTGACCAACACTTCGTTCCAGCTGTTGAGCGTGACCTGATCCAGGGTCAGCACCAGGTTTTCCCGCACGCCGGCGTAGCTCAGGGAGTCGGTGCGCTCGGTGGTCATCAGGATATTCAGGTCGCGGTGATGCTTGAGCGGATCGACGCCGACGTTCACCAGGATCAGCACTTCGCTCGGCACGGCGGCCCGCAGCAACGGTTCCTCGGCAACGGTGGTCAGTGGCAGGGCGACGCTTTGCTGCAGGCTGCCGAGCAGGTTGAACAGTTCGAACTCGCTCAAATCGCTGGTACCGGGGTGCAAGGCCAGGCGGGTGCTGCTGTCGATCACGCCGTTGCGGTGGCACCAGGTCAGCAGCTCCAGCAATTGGCGGCTGCGTTTGATCGGCGCGAAATGCTCCCACTCATGGGCGTTCAGGCTGCCGTTGTATAAACCCCATTGGGTTTGCCCCGGTTCTTTCTTGTTCGGCGCCTGCACCAGGGTCAGGGTGTCTTCGGCCAGATCCGGGGCGATGCCCGGGTTGATGAACTCGACCTTGTCAGCCTTGCGCTCGAACGCCGCGTACAGCCGCCGACCGAGCACATTGAGGTCACGCTTATTGATCAGGCTGACAGTTTGCTCGGTACGGGCAAACTGGGTCAGGAAGCGGTAGCTGTAATTCAGTTCGTTGACCAGGGCCCGGCGTTCGGCGCTGACCTGGCGGACTTTCCACTGGCTGCGGCTGTCGAGCAGCGCCAGTTGCCGCTGATCCCAGTGCCATTCGCTGGCCAGGCGTTCCAGCAGCGAACGCTGCCAACTCGCGGTACGACTGTTACTGCCGGTGAGCTTGCGATTGACCTTCAGGTACAGCGCACGGCGCACCAGTTCCAGGCGCTCCGGTTCGCCCCGGGCGGTCAGGTATTCCTCGATACGCCGGTAGACCACGATGTACGGGTCCAGCTCATCAAGGTCCAGCCGATTGGCGAACACTGCCTGTTTGAAGCGCAGGCTCAGGCAATGGACCTTGGGGTGTTCGCTGGCGTAGACCTCGATCAGCAACAGCTTGAGCACCGACTTGTAGGGCGACTCGATGCCCTTGAACAATTGCCAGAGCCCGGCGCCGATGAATTCTCCCGGCGGGATGTGCGCCAGGTGCCCCAGGTCCAGGGTTTCGTCGGCGCGGATAAAGCGCTTGGAAATCAGTGTGTGGGTGTACTGGAGATAACCCGCCTCTTCGTAGACCGGCACCAGCCACCAGATCGGCGTGCGCCCCGCCAGCCAGATCGCGGTGCGATAGAACTCATCCAGCAGTAAGTAGTGCTGGGTGGTGCCGCAGTCTTCCGAACTCAGTTGCGTATCCCGCTCTCCGTGCATGAAGCGGGTCGGGTCGATCAGGAAGAAATGCGCCTCGGCGCCCTGGCTCGCGGCCCAGGTTTCGAGCAACTGGCACTTTTTGCGCAACTCGGTGAGTTCGCTATCGCTCAAGTCCGGGCCGTGGCACACCCACACGTCCATGTCGCTCTGGTCAGCCTGGGCCAGAGTGCCAAGGCTGCCCATCAGGAACAGACCATGAATCGGTCGCGGCGGATTGCTGCCGTGGCGTGGCTTATAGGAAAACGAACGGGTCAGGCGCTGGGCTTCGGCGAGGGTGGTGTTATCGGGCTCGTAATTCGACAACCCGGCCGGCGTGCTGCCGGAAACGTAACCGGGCAACAGCGGGTGATTGACGTGGAAGAACAGCGGCAGCAGGGTCAACACCCCTTGCTGGCGCGTCGACAACCCTTCCATGGCGCGGGCCATGCGGCCTTCGTTGAGTTTCAGAAAACGGGCGCGCAGCTGACTGAGAACCTTGCGGTCGATTCCCTCGTCCAGATCGGGGCGGATTTCATGGGTGCGGGTCATGTCAGCTCAAACCGGCTCGCGAAGCGCGGACGTAGGTGTCTGCGGATGAGGGGCAGTTTAGCGCCTCGGCCCCGGGACTTTTAAGCTGTATTTGTATTTCTGGCGTCAAATTTCTATCGCCAGGCGACGACAGGTGATCGAGTGTGCCCGCGGAAATCCCGTAGCCGGGGTTCCCGTGGGCGATGCAGGGGGATTCAGGCTGTTTCTTGTACGGTCAGGATGGTCAGCACGGTTTGCACATTTTGCGCGGCGTCACGGCCCAGGCTGGTCAGGTAACCGCCATCGGGCTGGGTGATCAGTTCTTTGTCGAACAGGCGTTGGGCGGCGGCAATGGCCTTAGGGGCAGCGGTCTGATGAATTTTCAAACCTTCCTGGGAACTGTCCAGGTTGAAGAGGGCAAGGATTTCCAGTTCGGCAACCAACTCAGGGGTAAGCGACATAAGGACTCCAGACTTTCTAGGAATTAGACGACAGCGTCCCTAAGGTGAGCCCACTCGTGCGGCATGTCCAGTGCTGGCAGCAGGGTTTTTTCGCCTCGGGAAACATTCCCCGGCGGGTGGTGCGGCGGCGGGGTGTTACCAGTGTAGACAGGGTCTGCAGAAAGGCAGGAAGGATGGGTGACAAATTGTGTTTGTGGCGAGGGGGCTTGCCTGTGGCGAGGGAGCTTGCTCCCGTTCGGCTGCGAAGCAGTCGCAAAGTTTTTGGGGCCGCTGCGCGACCCAGCGGGAGCAAGCCCCTCGCCACAGAAGCCCGCTCCCACAGGGGATTCGCTTACTTCTTCTCTGGCGGCAGCTCTGGCAACGCGCGCAGGGCGGTTTCGTACCATTCGGTGTTGAACGCGCGGTCTTCTTCGAGGATCGCGTCAATTTCCACGGCCAGCACATGGGCCATCAGGTTGAGGATTTCTTCCCGCTCGTAACCCACCAGGGTCAGCTTGTTGAACGTCGCTTTGGCAGCCGGTGGGTTGTCGCTTTCGATCTGGTTTTCAATCGCTTCGATCAGGGTGTTCTCGGCGAATTCTTCTTCGTCGATCTCGATGTCTGTTGGCTCGCTCATGGCAGGCTCCTCAAGTTAAGGCGGGCAGTTTACCTGCATTCAGCGCTGTGATGCTGCTGGCAAGAAACGCCCGGGCGTTCTATAAACAGGCACTGCCCACCCCGCACGGCCTGGAGGCTTTGTGATGCTCAAGCTTTATGGATTTTCCGTCAGCAACTACTACAACATGGTGAAACTGGCGCTGCTGGAGAAAGGACTGCCGTTCGAAGAAGTCGTGTTCTACCCGGGGCCGAGCCCCGAGGCACTGGCCATCAGCCCGCGCGGCAAGGTGCCGGTGCTGGGCGTCGATCAAGGGTTCATCAACGAAACCAGCGTGATCCTCGAATACCTCGAACAAAGCCAGAAAGGTACGCCGCTGCTGTCGAGCGAGCCCTTTGAGCGAGCGCAGGCCCTGGCGCTGGCCAAGGAAATCGAGCTGTACATCGAACTGCCGGGCCGCGCCTGCTACGCCGAAGCCTTCTTCGGTATGACCTTGCCGGACGCGATCAAGGACAAGACCAAAGCCGAATTGCTGCTGGGCTTTGCCTCGCTGGGCAGGCACGGCAAGTTCGCCCCGTATGTGGCGGGTGACAGCCTGAGCATTGCGGATTTGTATTTCCTCTACAGCGTGCCACTGGCCTGTGCGGTCGGGCAGAAGCTGTTCGGGATCGACCTGTTGGCCGAGATGCCAGCGGCCAAGGCGTTGCTGGAACGTCTGGAGCAGAACCCGCATGTGCCGCGGATTGCGGCGGACAAGGAAGCGGCGATGCCAGCGTTTTTGGCGATGGTCGCGTCCAAGAAGTAGGTTTTTTAGCGTCTTCAAGACCGCTTTCGCGAGCAGGCTCGCTCCCACAGTGGATCTTTGGTGTTCACCTATTTTGTGTTCACCATCAATCTAATGTGGGAGCGAGCCTGCTCGCGAAGCTTTTAGCGATTTAGCGGCTAGCCAACAAAGCCTGTCCGCGCGCCACTGCCTGCTTGACCTGTGCCGGCGCAGTCCCGCCGATATGGTCACGGGCATTCACCGAGCCTTCCAGGGTCAGTACGGCGAAGACGTCCTGATCGATCTGGTCGCTGAACTTGCGCAGTTCTTCCAGGCTCATTTCCGCCAGGTCCTTGCCGCTTTCCACGCCGTACTTCACCGCATGACCAACGATTTCGTGGCAGTCACGGAACGGCAGGCCACGGCGCACCAGGTAGTCCGCCAGGTCGGTGGCGGTGGAGAAACCGCGCAGCGCCGCTTCGCGCATCATCGCGTGTTTTGGCTTGATCGCCGGGATCATGTCGGCAAAGGCCCGCAGCGAGTCGCGCAGGGTGTCGGCGGCATCGAAAAGCGGCTCTTTGTCTTCCTGGTTGTCCTTGTTGTAGGCCAGCGGTTGGCCCTTCATCAAGGTCAGCAGGCCCATCAGTGCGCCGAAGACGCGACCGGTCTTGCCGCGAACCAGCTCTGGCACGTCCGGGTTTTTCTTTTGCGGCATGATCGAGCTGCCGGTGCAGAAACGGTCCGGCAGATCGATGAACTGGAATTGCGCACTGGTCCACAGCACCAGTTCTTCGGAGAAACGCGACAAGTGCATCATCGCGATGCTCGCGGCCGAGCAGAACTCGATAGCGAAGTCACGATCGGACACGTTGTCCAGGGAGTTGCCGCCGACGGCGTCGAAGCCCAGCAACTGAGCCGTGAACTCACGGTCGATCGGGTAGGTAGTTCCCGCCAGCGCGGCGCTGCCCAGTGGCATGCGGTTGGTGCGCTTGCGGCAGTCCACCAAGCGCTCGTAGTCGCGGCTGAGCATTTCGAACCAGGCCAGCATGTGGTGCCCGAAAGTCACTGGCTGGGCGGTTTGCAGGTGGGTGAAGCCCGGCATGATGCTGCCGGCTTCGCGCTCGGCCTGCTCCAGCAGACCTTGTTGCAGGCGGGTGATTTCCGCCAGGATCAGGTCGATCTCGTCACGCAGCCACAGGCGGATGTCGGTGGCCACCTGGTCGTTACGGCTACGGCCGGTGTGCAGCTTTTTACCGGTCACGCCGATGCGGTCGGTCAGGCGCGCCTCGATGTTCATGTGCACGTCTTCGAGGTCGATGCGCCAGTCGAACTGGCCGGCCTCGATTTCACCCTGGATGGTCTTCAGGCCATCGGTGATGCTGTCGCGCTCGGCATCGGTCAGCACGCCGACCTTGGCCAGCATGGTGGCGTGGGCGATCGAGCCCATGATGTCGTGGCGGTAGAGGCGCTGGTCGAAAGTGACGGAGGCGGTGAAGCGGGCGACGAAGGCGTCGACGGGTTCACTGAAGCGGCCGCCCCAGGACTGATTGGTCTTGTCAGTGCTCATGAATTCGCTCGTATCGGCTTGAAGAAAGTTGGCGTTGAACGCTGTGGCGGATAATAACAGGGTTGCCAATCCTGTCGCTGACACTGGTCGATACGTTTTTTTCTCATGCGTCGGACCATACTCCGGGCAATGTCTGAAGGAATTGCGCAACGATATTTTTCATTTGAGCAATATCGCGCCGGCAACCGTCTACAGTTGGACAGTAGGAACAGCGCACTTCTGTGCGTTGCCGCTGCCTATAAAAAGAGGGGGTGTTCGTATTGTGTATCAGCAAACCCTACGGCGATGCCTCGCCAACGCGGGCCTGGGCCGCCAATCGCCCGGCAGATGAAAATTTAGCCGCCGGTCTCGCGGCACTTTTTGGCCCTCGCGCCAGTCTTAGCGTGGATCGCGGTGACGGATGTCACTTCACCTGTCTACGCTATCCTTGTGCGAGACTCACGCAGGAATCCAGCGCAATATGAATGTCCTGATCGTTGATGACGAACCCCTAGCCCGCGAGCGCCTGAGCCGAATGGTCGGCGAACTCGAGGGATACAGTGTCATGGAGCCCGGCGCCACGAACGGCGAAGAGGCGCTGGCGCTGATCGACAGCCACAAGCCGGATATCGTGTTGCTCGATATCCGCATGCCGGGCCTCGATGGCCTGCAAGTGGCTGCACGATTGTGCGAACGCGAAACACCGCCCGCCGTGGTGTTTTGCGCCGGCCCCGATGAATTCGCCGTGGAAGCCTTGCAGGCCAGCGGCGTGGGTTACCTGGTCAAGCCAGTGCGAACCGAATTGTTGCTTGAGGCCTTGAAGAAGGCCGAGCGACCCAATCGGGTCCAGCTCGCCGCCCTGACGCGCCCGGCTGCCGAAACCGGCAGCGGCCCCCGCAGCCACATCAGTGCCCGCA
Organism: Pseudomonas sp. NPDC096950; assembly: GCF_044762525.1. NCBI lineage: Bacteria > Pseudomonadati > Pseudomonadota > Gammaproteobacteria > Pseudomonadales > Pseudomonadaceae > Pseudomonas > Pseudomonas sp. NPDC096950. Next base: position 117,630 of record NZ_JBIWEL010000017.1, read on the forward strand.
CCCGCAAAGGTATTGAGCTGATCCCGTTGGGTCAGGTGGTCTACTTCATTGCCGACCACAAATACGTGACCTTGCGCCACGAAGGCGGCGAAGTGTTGCTGGATGAACCGCTCAAGGCGCTTGAAGACGAATTCGGCGACCGTTTCGTGCGGATCCACCGCAATGCTCTGGTCGCCCGCGAACGCATCGAACGCTTGCAACGCACGCCCCTGGGACACTTCCAGTTGTTCCTCAAAGGCCTCAATGGCGATGCACTGATAGTCAGCCGCCGTCACGTGGCGGGTGTCCGCAAGATGATGCAACAGCTTTAATCCGCCGTTCACAGGCGGATCCTGCACCCGATTGCCGGACGTTGAGGGCCAGGGAGGCCGAGCAGTTCCTGATACAAGTCAAAGTGGATTTGGCTGAGCTGTTATTATCCGCCGTATCTATTCAGTACGGATTGATCCATGTCCTCTCGCGAAATCCGCATCGCCACCCGTAAAAGTGCGTTGGCCCTCTGGCAGGCCGAATACGTCAAAGCTCGCTTGGAACAAGCCCATCCGGGCCTGTTGGTGACGCTGGTGCCCATGGTCAGTCGCGGCGACAAGCTGCTCGACTCGCCCCTCTCGAAAATCGGCGGCAAGGGCCTGTTCGTCAAGGAACTGGAAACCGCGCTGCTGGAAAACGAAGCCGATATCGCCGTGCACTCGATGAAAGACGTGCCGATGGACTTCCCCGAAGGCCTCGGTCTGTTCTGCATCTGCGAGCGCGAAGACCCGCGCGACGCCTTCGTTTCCAACACCTACGCCAGCCTGGATGAGTTGCCCCAGGGCAGCATCGTCGGCACGTCGAGCCTGCGCCGCCAGGCCCAGTTGCTGACCCGTCGACCGGACCTGGAAATCCGCTTCCTGCGCGGCAACGTCAACACGCGCCTGGCCAAGCTCGACGCCGGCGAATACGACGCCATCATCCTCGCCGCGGCGGGTTTGATTCGCCTGGGCTTCGAAGACCGCATCACCTCGGCCATCAGCGTCGACGACAGCCTGCCGGCCGGTGGTCAGGGCGCGGTCGGGATCGAATGCCGCAGCGTCGACAGCGAAATCCACGCCTTGTTGGTGCCGCTGCATCACCAGGACACCGCCACCCGCGTCACCGCCGAACGTGCCCTCAACAAACATCTGAATGGCGGCTGCCAGGTGCCGATCGCGTGCTACGCCGTGCTCGAAGGCGAGCAGATCTGGTTGCGTGGTCTGGTGGGCGATCCGAGCGGTGGCCTGCTGCTCAACGCCGAGGCCCGAGCGCCGCGCAGTGACGCCGAGTCCCTGGGTGTGCAGGTCGCCGAAGACCTGCTGAACCAGGGTGCCGGCGACATTCTGAAAGCGGTCTACGGCGAGGCAGGTCACGAGTGACTGGCTGGCGACTGCTGCTGACGCGCCCCGCAGATGAGTCGGCGGCGCTGAGCAGCGTGTTGGCCGAGAGCGGGATTTTCAGCAGCTGCCTGCCGCTTTTGGAGATCGAGCCGATTGCCGCCTCTGACACAATGCGCTGGGTGATCCGGGAACTGGATCGCTACTGCGCGGTAATCGTGGTGAGCAAACCGGCGGCCCGGTTCGGGATCGATCTGCTCAACAGGCAATGGCCGCAGCCACCGTTGTTGAAGTGGTTCACAGTGGGTGCCGCGACTGCGCAAATCCTCGAGGATTTCGGGCTCGATGTGAGCTTCCCGGTTGATGGCGATGACAGCGAAGCCTTGCTGGATCTTCCGGTATTGCGCGAGGCTATTGCCCGGCCCGATCCGCGGGTGTTGATCATGCGCGGGGAGGGTGGGCGCGAGTTGCTGGCTGAGCGTTTGCGCGAGCTTGGTGCTAGTGTCGAGTATCTGGAGTTGTACCGTCGTGGCCTGCCGCAGTACGCGACGACTGCACTGCCGGACCGGATTGAAGCGGAACGCTTGAACGGGCTGGTGGTCAGCAGTGGACAGGGTTTCGAGCACCTGCACCAGTTGGCCGGCGATGCCTGGCCGCGTTTGGCGCAGTTGCCGTTGTTTGTTCCAAGCCCAAGGGTCGCCGAGCTGGCACGTGCCGCCGGGGCTCAAACAGTTGTGGATTGTCGTGGCGCGAGTGCCACGGCTTTGCTGACGGCGTTACGGGAGCAACCCGTACCCGTTCTCTAATGCAAAGGATGGATACGTGAGCGAAACAGTCTTGCCTAAAGATGACGTGCAGCCGGTGCTTGATGCGCCTGTTGAAACTCCACCACCTGCTGCGGTGCAGCGTAGAGGCAATGGACTCGCAATCGTCGCCCTGTTGCTGGGCGCTGCCGGCGTTGCCGTTGGCGGCTGGGGTGTCTGGCAGGTGCGTCACCTGCAGGCCAGTACCCAGCAGCAATTGAGCGAAGTCCAGGCGCTGAACGATCAGGCTCAGAGCCTCAAGCTCAATGATCAACGCCTGACTGCGCGCCTCGAACAACTGCCGGCCGCCGATGAGCTGGAAGACCGTCGCCGCTTGGTGACGCAGCTGCAGGGCGATCAGCAACGCCTGAATCAGAAATTGGAAACCGTCCTCGGCGCCAGCCGCAAGGATTGGCGCCTGGCCGAGGCTGAGCATCTGTTGCGTCTGGCCAGCCTGCGTCTTTCCGCATTACAGGACATCAGCAGCGCCCAGGCCCTGGTGCAGGGCGCCGACGAAATTCTCCGGGAACAGAACGACCCCGGCGCTTTCGCCGCTCGCGAGCAAGTGGCCAAGACCCTGCTGGCGCTGCGCAGCACCGAGCAGCCGGACCGTACCGGGTTGTTCCTGAAACTGGGTGCGTTGCGCGATCAGGTGATCAATCTCACCGAGCTGGCGCCGGAGTACAAGGACCGTGGCGAATCCCTGTTGGGCCTGACCGCCGATGGCGACGGCGCCAGCCGTTGGGCGCAATGGTGGGACGAGGTCTCGCGCTACATCCGCATCGACTTCAATGCCGACAAGAATGTCCGCCCGTTGCTGGCCGGGCAGAGCCTGAGCCAGGTGCGCCTGGCCTTGAGCCTGGCGCTGGAGCAGGCCCAGTGGGCTGCGCTCAATGGCCAGGCGTCGGTGTATACCCAGGCGCTGACCGAGGCGCGGGATGTGCTCAAGGGTAATTTCAACCCGGACAACCCGCAGAGCAAAGTGATGCTTGAACAGGTTGCAGATCTGGGCACACAACCGGTCACCGTTATCACGCCGGACCTGACCGGCACGCTGAGCGCGGTCCAGGCGTACCTGGAACGGCGCAATGTCAGCGCCGAGGATTCGATCAAGCCGCTGGCCAAACCTGCCGCGAACACTGCGCAGGAGGCCACGCCATGAAACGCCTCTACGTGATCCTGTTCCTGGTCATCGCTGCCGCCGCAGTGCTGGGGCTGGCGATCGCCGAGCATTCCGGCTACGTGCTGATCGCCTATAAAAGCTTCCGCTATGAGTCGAGCCTGTGGGCGACCCTGGCCTTGGTGGCAGTGCTCTGGCTGGTGTTCTGGGGCATCAAGGCGTTGGTCGAGCTGGTGACGACGTCCGGCGGCGTGGTCAATCCATGGTCCCGGCGCAATCGCAGTCGCCGGGTGCAAGTGGCGATCGAACATGGTCAGCTGGATTTGGCCGAAGGCCGTTGGGCCAGCGCCCAGCGTCATCTGCATCGAGCGGCTGAAGCCGAGCGCCAGCCGCTGCTGTACTACCTCGGCGCGGCCCGCGCCGCCAACGAACAAGGTCTCTACGAGGAATGCGACAAGCTGCTGGAGCGTGCGCTTGATCGCCAGCCCCAGGCCGAGTTGGCGATTGCCTTGAGTCACGCGCAGTTGCAGACCGATCGCGGCGACACCGACGGCGCCCTGGCGACCCTGGAAGCCATGCACGAGCGTCATCCGCATAACGTGCAGACCTTGCGTCAGTTGCAGCGCCTGCATCAGCAGCGGGGCGACTGGTCGGCGGTAATTCGCCTGTTGCCCGAACTGCGCAAGGACAAAGTGCTGCCCCCGGCGGAACTGGTTGAACTGGAGCGTCGCGCCTGGGGCGAAAACCTCAGCCTGGCGGCCCATCGTGAAGAAGACGGCACGGTCGGGTTGCAGTCGCTCACCCGCGCCTGGCAGCAACTCAGCAATGCGCAACGCCAGGAGCCGCAACTGGTGTTGGCCTATGCCGAGCAGTTGCGGCAACTGGGCGCACAGGTCGAAGCCGAAGAGATTCTGCGTGCAGCGCTCAAGCGCAAGTACGACAGTCATTTGGCGCGCCTCTACGGGTTGGTGCGCGGCAGCGATCCGGCGCGGCAGTTGCAAACCGCCGAAGGCTGGCTCAAGGATCACCCGGCTGACCCGAGTCTGTTGCTGACCCTGGGTCGCCTGTGCCTGCAAAGCAGCCTGTGGGGCAAGGCCCGGGATTATCTGGAAAGCAGCCTGCGCATGCAGCGTAACCCGGAAGCCTGTGCGGAACTGGCCAGGCTGCTGGCGCAACTGGGCGATACGGAGCGCAGTAACCAGTTGTTCCAGGAAGGCCTTGGGTTGTTGGACGAACGTCTGCTGGCGGCGCCGTTGCCAGTACCGGTTCGCGCCTGATCACCGCAACCCTGTGGGAGCCTTGTCTGACTGATTTAGGGCAAGCTCCCACACCATAAAACGTGCGCTCAGTCCTTTGTGTTGATCTCGTGTAATCCCTCATCGGCATCGTCCTACAAGGGACTACTTCGAATCCTCTCGATCCTGTCGGGAATTCCCTACACCTCTGGTGAAGTGTCCGTGGTGGCCTGCCTTGAAAGGCTGGCGCGCTTTCCTCTACCGTAACCGCCTGTCTCTACTGTTACGGATTAGCCATGTCTTTGGCCTGCTCACGCTCCTTGTTTTTCATGGCTTTCACCGCAAGTGCCCTGGTCTTGGGCGTTTCCTATTACCTGGAATACGTCGTCGGGCTCAAACCTTGCGGGTTGTGTTTGTTGCAACGGCTTTGCCTGACACTGCTCATGGTTGTTTGCCTGGCGGCGTCGGTGCATGGCCCACAGCGGTTCGGTTCTTTCGTCTATTGGCTGCTGGGGTCGTCCGCCAGCCTGGGCGGGACGGTCGCGGCATGGCGACAGGTGTTGTTGCAGAGCGATCCGCAGGCGCAACTCTCGTCGTGTTCGCCCAATCTGGATGGCTTGTTCGCAAACATGCCCTGGGTGTGCGCCGTGCAACGGTTGCTCAAGGGCACTGCCGATTGCGCCGAGATTTCATGGACGCTGTTTGACTTGAGCATCCCGGAATGGAGCCTGCTGTTCTTCGTCGCGATGCTGATCCTGGGGATTTATCAGCTGCTGCGCCTTGTCTGGATCGCCTGTCAGCGACCGCCCAGCGGCGAGTCGTCGCACCGGGCCATGGCAGGCGATTAAACACTTGTATGAACTTTATCTCCTGCGTACCTTGAAGCCATTGTCGTGCGGGCATAATCTGGCCCGCACGTGTCATTGGATTTATGTTGCTCGATGACGCTCTGCCTGGCCGATTCTTGATCTTCAAGGGTGCGACAGGTGTGGAGCAGCATGACCCACAAGGGAAGAGAGATCACCATGCTCGAAAGTTGTCAGAATGCTCAGGAACGCTGGGGTGGAGTGCATCTGCTGATCGACCGCTGGTTGCAGGAGCGTCACGAACTGGTTCGGGCCTATGATGCTCTCGGCGCCAAGCCTGAGGCTCTGGGCGAAAACCGAAAGCCGCTGCAGGAATTCTGCGGCGTGCTGGTCGATTACGTATCGGCGGGGCATTTCGAGATCTACGAACAGCTCACCGGTGAAGCCAAGGCCTTTGGCGACACTCGTGGTCTCGAGCTGGCCGAGACAATCTACCCGCGCATCGACGTCATCACCGAGAAGCTGCTCGCGTTCAATGACCTGTGTGATGCAGGCAAGTGTGTCGCGGAAAAATTCAAGGAGCTGGGTGGCCTGTTGCATGAACGCTTCGAACTGGAAGATTGCCTGATCGAAGTGCTGCACACCGCTCACAAGGAAGAGGATTCGGTTCAGGCCTGAATCTCTTCCGTGCAAGACCCAAAAAACGGTGCGCTATGCGCGCCGTTTTTCGTTTCCGCTATTCAGCTGGTGGCGCCGCGCAATTCCACTTCGAACACCAGCGGCGTGAACGGCGCGATCAGGTCGCCGGCACCGTCAGCGCCATAGGCCTGGGCCGACGGAATCACCAGACGCCACTTCGCACCCACTGGCATATTTTGCAGCGCAATGCGCCATCCAGTGATCACGCTGTCGAGGCTGAACCATTGCGGCTGGCTGTTCTGATCGAACACCGTGCCGTCGGGCAAACGACCGATGTACAACACCTGAACCTTGCCGTTCGGTCCTGCCTTGGCACCGTTGCCGGGCGCCAACTCGGTTAGCAAAATTCCATCATCCAATTCACGAACCCCAGGCCGGGCTTTTTCCTGGGTCAGAAAACGCTGCTCTTTTTCCAGGGCTTCTTCGGTTTGCGGCGCCGGCGTTTGCAAGGCGACCTGGGCTTCGTGGTCGGCCAGGATCTGTTCGATCTGTGCGTCTTTCAGCGCCAGGGGTTTGCCTTGATAGGCTTGCTGCAAACCTTCGACCAGTGCCTGGAGTTGCAGATCCGGCACCTCTTGGCGCAAGCGTTCGCCGAGGCTTGCGCCCAGGCTGTAGGCGAGATCGTGAGCATCATCGGCAGCGGTTTTTTCCGCTGCTTGAACGACGGAAAAACACACCAGCAGGGATAAAAAAAGGTAACGCGACATGGGCACTCTCCGACCTGAGATGCGGAGGATTATGCCAGTGAGAATGCGTTAAACGGTGAACTGCTTTTGCGTAGACGCAGAACATTTTCGATTCGTTGCAACGTAGTGCTTTGGATACTGTCAACATGGCCTAGCGGCGGTGTCAGCAGAGGTCTAGTATGAGCCGCATTCACGTCAGCCAGGAGGTAAACCATGTCGGCCACCAAGAAGCCTGTAAATACTCCGTTGCACTTACTCCAACAACTCTCGGGCAGCCTGCTCGAGCATTTGGAAACCGCTTGTTCCCAAGCCTTGGCTGATGCTGAAAAACTGCTCGCCAAACTGGAAAAACAACGCGGAAAAGCGCAGGAAAAACTGCACAAATCCCGTACCAAATTGCAAGACGCTGCGGCGGCCGGCAAAGCCAAGGCACAAGCCAAGGCGAAGGACGGAGTGAAGCAACTCGAAGACTTGCTCGATGCCCTGAAGGATCGTCAGTCCGAGACCCGCGCCTACATTCTGCAACTCAAGCGTGACGCTCAAGAAAGCCTGAAACTGGCCCAGGGCGTTGGTCGCGTACAAGAGGCTGTCAGCAAGGCGTTGTCCCTGCGTTCGGCCAAGCCTGCTGCGGCACCTGCCAAGAAAGCCGCTGCCAAACCGGTTGCCGCAAAAGCAGCCGCCAAGCCTGCTGCCAAACCGGCCGCTAAAGCGCCGGCCAAAGCCGCAGCGAAACCTGCAGCGAAAAAACCAGTCGCGGCCAGCACTGCGAAACCAGCTGCCAGAACGACGGCTGCCAAGCCAGCTGCCGCCAAGTCAGTTGCTGCAAAAACGGCTGCTGCCAAACCGACTGCGGCGAAAACTGCAGCCGCTAAACCTGCTGCAAAAGCGGCCGCTAAACCAGCCGCTAAACCAGCCGCAAAACCGGCTGCCAAACCAGCTGCTAAACCAGCTGCCAAAACCGCAGCAGCGAAACCGGCTGCCAAGCCAGCCGCGAAGGCAGTAGCAGCAAAAGCTGCCGCCAAACCAGCAGCCAAGCCAGCGGCAAAACCAGCTGCTAAAACCGCAGCCGCTAAACCAGCTGCCAAGCCTGCCGCTGCTAAACCTGCTGCTGCAAAAACCGCTGCTGCTAAACCGGCCGCCAAGCCAGCTGCTGCAAAACCAGCTGCCGCTAAACCGGCCACCGCCAGCGCTGCCAAACCCGCAGCCGCCAAGCCAGCCGCCAAACCTGCTGCTGCAAAACCAGCTGCAAAACCAGCGGTGAAAAAACCAGTCGCTGCAAAACCAGTCGCGGCGAAACCGGCTACCGCGCCAGTCGCCAAGCCTGCCACCCCGGCTCCGGCAGCATCGCCTGCTCCAGCCGCTACCACCTCGACAGCGACCGCTGCGCCAACCCCGGCTGCCGCGTCGAGCACTGCCACCACCCCAACCAGCGCTTCCTAAGTGCCGGTTACCGCGACGCGCAGCTGATGCAGCGCGTCGCGGTCCAGGTTGGCGGCGCCTGCCGCCACACCTTCCAGCCAGGCCGATTGTTCGGTCGTCTCGTTTTGCGGCCAATCCTGGGCCGTGCGCTCCAGTTGCAACAGCAGATGCCGTTCCGATTCCAGCTCCAGAGTTTTCACTTGTTCGCGTAATGCGTTGAGTCCAACGTCATCCACGGCGGCGGCTTTCCATTGCGTCCGAAGAGCCCGTAGCGGCTGTACGACATTCACTTCCCAAGGTCCGGCCACCTGAAACAGCGCCTGCAAGCGTTGCTCGGTGCAGCCCACGCCCCGTTGCTCCAGCCACAGTCCACACAGCAAAAGGCAGACATTCGCCCCCGCCGACTGCAATTGCAGGCACAGCTCTTCAACGCCAGGACGGGCGTAAGTGCCAAGGGAAAAGCTCCACAGGTCAGAGGACATAGTGCTACTCGCGCCAGTTGCGAGCGAAGCTGGTAGACTCCGCCGCCATTATGATTCGACTTCAGAACCTGACTTTACAGCGTGGCCCGCAACGTCTGCTAGAAGACGCCGAGCTGACCCTGCACGCCGGCCACAAAGCCGGCCTCATCGGTGCCAACGGCGCCGGCAAATCGAGCCTGTTCGCCTTGCTCCTGGGCGACCTGCACCCGGACTCGGGTGATTGCTTCTTGCCGGCGGACTGGCGCATCGCCCACATGCGCCAGGAGATCGACACCCTCGATCGCATCGCGGTCGACTACGTGCTCGATGGCGACCTGCGCCTGCGCGAGGTGCAACGCGACCTCGCCGCGGCCGAAGCGGCGCATGACGGTGCCGCTCAGGCCCGCCTGCACGCCGAACTCGACAGCGCCGACGGTTACACCGCCGATGCCCGGGCCCGCAAGCTGCTGGCCGGTCTTGGGTTCACCAACGATCAGATGGATCGTCAGGTAGGAGATTTCTCCGGTGGCTGGAGGATGCGTCTGAACCTGGCGCAGGCATTGATGTGTCCTTCGGACCTGTTGCTGCTCGACGAACCAACCAACCACTTGGACCTCGACGCCATCATCTGGCTGGAAGACTGGCTCAAGAGCTATCCCGGCACCTTGATGCTGATTTCCCACGACCGGGACTTCCTCGATGCCGTGGTCGATCACGTGGCTCACGTCGATCAGCGCAAAATCACCCTGTATCGCGGCGGCTACAGCGCCTTCGAGCGTGCGCGTGCCGAACGTCTGGCCCAGCAACAACAGGCCTACGAGAAGCAGCAGGCGCAACGTGCGCACATGGAAAGCTACATCGCCCGCTTCAAGGCCCAGGCCACCAAGGCCCGCCAGGCCCAGAGCCGGATCAAGGCGCTGGAGCGGATGGAAGAGTTGTCTGCCGCCCACGTCGATTCGCCGTTCGACTTCGTGTTCCGCGAATCGCACAAAATCTCCAGCCCGTTGATTGATATCTCCGACGCACGATTGGGTTACGGCGAGCGCGCGGTGCTGGAGAAGGTCAAGCTGCAATTGACCCCGGGCGCACGCATCGGCCTGCTCGGCCCCAACGGTGCGGGTAAATCGACCCTGATCAAAAACCTCGCCGGTGAACTCGCGCCGTTGTCCGGTCGCCTGACCCGTGGCGAGAACACCGTGGTCGGCTATTTTGCCCAGCATCAGCTGGATTCGCTGGACTCCAAGGCCAGCCCGTTGCTGCACATGCAGCGCCTGGCGCCGACCGAGCGCGAGCAAACGTTGCGCGACTTCCTCGGTGGTTTCGACTTCCGTGGGGCGCGCATCGATGAGCCGGTACTGAATTTCTCCGGGGGCGAAAAGGCCCGACTGGCACTGGCGTTGATCGCCTGGGGCCGGCCGAACCTGTTGCTGCTCGACGAACCGACCAACCACCTGGACCTGGAAATGCGCCTGGCGCTGACCATGGCGTTGCAGGAATTCAGTGGTGCGGTATTGGTGGTCTCCCACGATCGTCATTTGCTCAAAAGCACCACCGACAATTTCTACCTGGTGGCGGACGGCAAGGTCGAAGAGTTCGACGGCGACCTGGAGGATTACACCCGCTGGCTGGTGGACTATCGCCAGCGCAACGCCCCGGTCAGCAACACGCCGGTGAACCCGGACAAGACCGACAAGAAGGCCCAGCGCCAGGCTGCTGCTGCGTTGCGTCAGCAACTGGCACCGCACAAGCGCGAGGCCGACAAGCTCGAAGCCGAGCTGGGCAAGCTGCACGAGAAACTGGCGAAGATCGATGCCAGCCTCGGCGACAGCGATATCTACGAACCGGCGCGCAAGAACGAACTGCGTGATCTGCTGGCCGAGCAGGCCAAGCTCAAGGTGCGTGAAGCGGAGCTGGAAGAGTCCTGGATGGAAGCCCTGGAACTGCTGGAAAGCATGCAGGCGGAGCTGGAGGCGTTGTCCTGATGGAGGCCTTCAAGCTGCCACTGCCTGCGGTGTGGGCCGAGCCGATCTGGCTCGGCGTGCAAATCCTGCTGATCCTGCTGGCGGGTTACCTCGCCCAGCGCTTCGTCGCCAAAGGCCTGACTCGCCTGGGCGAGCGCTACCCGTTTCCGCCGCAACTGCTGATGCCGCTACGCGGTGGCCTGCGTTGGCTGATCATGGGCAGCGCGTTGATCTTCGTGCTGGAACGCCTCGGCGTCTCGGCCACGGTGCTCTGGACCGCGTTGTCCGGGTTCGTGGCGGTGGCTGCGGTGGCGTTCTTCGCCATGTGGAGCGTGCTCTCCAACCTGCTGTGCGCGATCCTGATCTTCACCGTCGGCCCGTTCCGTATCGGTGATGTGGTCGAACTGGTGGACACCCTCGACAAGCCCGGCGTCAAAGGCCGGGTGGTGGCGATCAATCTGCTGTTTACCACGCTGATCGAAGCGGAAGAGGCGGGGACCGGCAGTGCCATGGTGCAAGTGCCGAACAGCCTGTTCTTCCAGCGCTCGGTTCGGCGGTGGCGGGGGAGTGATGTGTTTCCTTCCAGTGGTTTCGAAAAGTAAGACTTCTGTTGCCTGACCCATTGCCTTCGCGAGCAAGCCCGCTCCCACAGTAGATCAATGTTGTTCACCTGTTGGGTGTTCGCTGAAGATCTCATGTGGGAGCGGGCTTGCTCGCGAAGGGGCCCTCACAGCCGCAAACGCTGGTCACCTGTCCCCCTGTCCTACAAAAAATCGGTAGTCATCCGCCCAAAGCCGCATTAGCTTAGACGTCTGTCACGAGTCTGAGTCGAGGTGTGCGATGGTGCTTCAAACATGGCTGGCGTTTTTTGCCGCCTGCTGGGTGATCAGTCTGTCTCCCGGTGCCGGCGCGATTGCGTCTATGTCCAGCGGCTTGCGCTACGGTTTCTGGCGAGGTTATTGGAACGCCTTGGGCCTGCAACTGGGCCTGGCGTTGCAGATTGCGATTGTCGGCTTGGGCGTGGGGGCCATTCTCACGGCTTCGGCGACGGCGTTCTATGCGATCAAATGGTTCGGTGTGGCGTATCTGGTTTACCTGGCGGTCAAGCAATGGCGGGCGCTGCCCAGCGACATGAGTGACGAAGGGGCGGTGCGGCAGATTGGCAAGCCGTTGGCCCTGGTGTTCCGGGGTTTTCTGGTGAACATCAGCAACCCGAAAGCGTTGGTGTTCATGTTGGCGGTGTTGCCGCAGTTCATTGACCCCCACGCGCCGCTGCTGGCCCAGTACCTGATCATTGGCGTCACCATGGTCTGCGTCGATCTGATCGTCATGGCGGGGTACACCGGGCTTGCGGCCAAAGTGCTGCGCCTGTTGCGCACGCCCAAACAGCAGAAACGCATGAATCGCACATTTGCCGGGTTATTCATTGGCGCAGCGGCGTTCATGGCGACGCTGCGTAAAGCCGTGGTGTAAAACCGCGAGGCACAAAAAAGGCGACCTTTTCAGGTCGCCTTATCGTTTCCACGCTCCGCTTGGGAATGCCTCAACGGACGCTCCGCGTTCGGCATTTTGGGACGCGGAGCGTCCCGGGCTGCATTCCCACGCAGAGCGTGGGAGCGATCAGCGTCAGACTCAGCGCAAAATCACCGGTGCAGTATCGCGCGGCAGATTGTTGCGTTGAGCCGGCTCGCGAGGCTGTTCATAGCCAGGACCACCAAGCTGTTGGCTCAGTTGCGCAGCCACGTCTTCGCCCAAGGCCTTGGACACGTCACGTACCACCCGAGGGCGGTTCAGCGAGATCTTGATGTCCCGGCCATTCACCAGTTTGGTGTCCTGGCCTTCGCCCATCGCCGTGAAGGCCGAGGTGATTTCGAAGGTCTTGGTGTTGATCAGGCTGAAATCCGCCACCAGAGTCAACGCCAGCACCGCCGAATAGCTGTCGGTGTTGGCCAGCTCGTTCATGTCCTGGGTGAAGTCGATGTCTGACACGGTGCCGAATAGCACGTAGTCCGCGCCCTTGAAGCTGCCAGCCTTGATCCGCTTGATCACATCGTAGACGTCACCCTTGGACGAAGCCGTGTAAGGCGTGCCCTGAATAAGCTGGAACATGCCGGTGCGCAGGATTTCACCCTTGATGTCGCCGGTGAATTTACGCAGCTCGGTCTGTTCGATGTAGCTGGTGGTGGCTTCGATCTCGTTGTAGTTCGACGAACCGCTGGAGCTGTAGTAACCCTCGCGGTAATTGTTCTGCGCCGAGACGATGTGGATGTACTGCTCCACCCGCTCCTGATACGCCAGATCCGTGACTGCAACTTTCGGGGCCGCTTGCACGGTGAACGCGCAAGCCAGGGCCATCATGCCAATCCATGTGCGCATCGATTAACGCTCCGTGGTTTTGCGGATCTCTTTTTCGTCCATCCACTCGGCCAGACCGCTTTCAACGTCGATCAGTTGCAGGCTGAATTTGTAGAAGACGTCCTTGTAGTCGCTGCTGCGCTTGACGATCGAGCTGATCGAACCTTCAAGACGATACTTGGCGGCGATCATGTTGCCGGTCTTGGCCACGGTCGCTTTCTTGTACAGGCCACTCTGGTTTTGCAGCTTGAGCTGGTCAACCTGGCTTTGCATTGCAGTGTTGTCGCTGGCGAAGCGGGCGGTGCCGGTCTTCATCAGCTGGGTCTTGATGCTGGTGGTGATTTCGCGGGTATCGATGTACTCGCTGGTCTTGTTCTTCACGTCGTAGACCTGAACCACCGGGCGATTCTGCAGAATGCCGGACTGGGCCAGAGAGCGGGTCATGGACTCGGCGATCATCTGCAGGTCGGTGGAACCGAACTCGTTGGTCACGGTTTCCACAGCCTTGGTGTCACCGTAGCTGATGTTCTTGCTGCCCAGGGTCGGCGAAGTGTTGGCGCAACCGCTGGCCAGGAGGGCGAGAACGGCGATAAACGAAAAGCGTGCAAACATGGGAATGCTCTCTAGAACTGAACGAATAGGGTCGGGTTAAGGCGTCTTGATTTCGAGACGGAAATCCACGGCTTTGGCGGTCGGCGCGATGGCCTGGATGAAACTGGTCTGCTCGCCGTACATCATCTGGCTTTTCCAGGTTTCTTCTTCCGCGACCGGGAAGCCCTCAGGGCCGAGCCAGGCGAAACGGTAGTAGAAGGTCTTGTTGTTGAAGCTGGTGTTGCTCAGCTGCACATTGACCGTCTGGAAGCCGTTTTCCCGGGCGACGCGCATGGCGCCGACCACGATGTTCTTGAGCTTGCCCATGGCCACGACTTTGCTGGCAGCGCTGCCCGGCTCTGGCGGTGGCGGGGTGGCGCACCCGGCCAGCAAGGCCAGGGCGACAACGGCGATGAGTTTGAAGCGCATGCAAAGACTCCGTTCTTAAGGTTGTTTGAAGCTGGCCACGGCGGTCGGGTTGGCACTGGTGATCACATGTGCGGCCAAGCCGCTGGCGAATACCTGATTACCCACGGCGCGCAGGCTGATGACCTGGTACCGCTGATCCACGGTGATCTTGACCACCGAACCGCCCACGGCGCTCGGCAGAGTGACTTGGTGCTCGCCTTTCTTCAAGCGCAGACGCACCACCTGGGTGTTGTCCGGCAGGGTGCGCCACGTACGGGTATCGGCACCTTCCAGCACAGCTGAAGAAATACCCACCGCCAGGCCGGCCAGCGGATTGGTTTCGTTGATCTTCTTCTGCGCCACGCCTTTGGTAATGGCCCGCACGGTGGTGCGCAGGATGATGCCCGGCATGTCGTCACGCAATGCGCGGCGGGACATGGCAGTGGTGCTGTTGAGTTGGGTCAGGTTCAACTGCTGACCGTCCACGCCAATTTGGGCGAAGGCCGGCGTCGAGGTGTCCGGCTTGATGATCGGGAACGACAACGGCGTGATGACCAGTTGGTTGCTGATCGGCAATGGCAGCGGAATGCGGATCGAGTCACGGGACGGCGCCAGGCCGCTCTGCACAACGATCAGGATATCGCTGTCGTCAGTCTTGGCCGGTTTGTCGAGGTTGACCAGGGCCTGTTCCAGCAGCGGGGTGTTCGGGCGCAGTTCGGCAGCCTTGCGGTAACCCGGCGCGGCGAGGTCCTTTTCACCCAGGGCTTCGTAGACGTAGCCGGCCAGGTAGTGGCTGAACGCACTCTGGTAGCTGTTTTTCAGGCTGACCACGTCCGGCGCGTCGAGGCTGGCGACAGGGTAACCCTGCAGGTCTTTGTACTGGGTCTTGATGCCTTCTTTCTCGGCCTCGTCTTCGCTCTTGAGGTATTCCTTGTCCCGCAGATCGGCGATCACCGCTTCACGTTCGTGGGTCTTCTTGATCGACATGCGCGCGCCGTCGAAATCGTTTACCGCCAGCAGATTCAGGGCCATCTGGGTGGTCAGCATGACTTTTTCGTAGTCGTAGCCTTCGTAGCGACGGACCTTGTCGTTGACCAGGAAGCTGCCGAACTGCGCCAGGTACTTGTCGGTATCAAACTTGACCGAATCTTCCCACTTGCCCACCACCTGATCGGCGCTGGTCCAGGCATTCTGGCTGCCGGACAGGTCGCCCTTGGCGCGCAGCAGTTCACCCTTTTCGAAGTAATAGAGCAGGTCTTTGTCCGTGCCGGAGTTGTTCTTTTCCAGCATCGTCAGCGCCGCATCGACGTTGCCGGCGGCCAGTTGCTGGTTGGTTTGCGCCAGTTCGGAGTCGTAGTTGCGAAAGGCGGAACAGCCGGAGAGCAAGGTGACCGCGCTGAGTGCGATCGAGGTAAGGGCGCGAGAGGCCATAGGGGTACTTCTTCCCTGAGTAGAAGCAGCCGCGCGTGCTGGTCGGGCTGTTGGGACCTATCGGCAGGGACACTGGCGTCCTGCCAATTCCTCAAAAAGAGGAGCTTAAATGCCACTTCGTTATCACGAGGGCGCGGCATTATAAGCTTGGATGCTGGCTATGTAATGGCTTTTTAATTACATATTTTCACATTGTGCCATCACTTATTTCTGGCCTGATACCACAGCGTTCTCAGGCGCAGAGGACGGTTTGAAGGCCAGCCCGTTACTGTAACTACGCGTTCCCAGCGCCCTCAGACCGATGACCTGATGGTTCTGATCGATACGGACTTTAAGCGGTGCGGCGCCGGGAGCGTTGGGCAGGCTGATCAGGTGCTCGCCTTTTTTCAGGCGCAGGCGCGCCACTTGGGTGATGTTGGGCAAGGTGCGCCAGGTCCGGGTGTCCGCGTGCTCAAAGCCATCATGCTGCGTCACGTAGGAGGCTTTGCTTGGGTCGCGCCGGTTATCGGTACCTTGAACGTCAGCCGCCAGGAAGGCGCGATAGGCGGTGCGCTGAATAATGCCGGGCATGTCGTCGCGCAATGTCCGCAGCGACATGTCGGTGATGCTGTTGACGAGGATCAGTGGCTGTTTGCGCCCGTCGACGGTCATCTGTGTGAATGCCGGGGTCGAGGTGTCGGGCACCATCACCGGAAACGAAACGTTGGCGACGATGACCTGGCCGTCTTGCAGGCGAACCGGATAGGGCACCCGAACCGAACTGCGTGCCGGCGCCAGGCCGCTTTGTACAATGATCAGCACATCACTTTCATTGGCTTTGGTGGCGGGTTTGTCGAGTTCGCGCAAGGCCTGTTGAAAGAAGGGCAGGTCGGGTCGCAACTCGATGGCCTGGCGATAACCGGGTGCCGCGAGGTCACGCTCGCCCAGCGCTTCATAGGTAAACCCGGCCAGGTAGTGGCTGAACGCGCTCTGATAACCGTTCTTCAGCGCGATGACGGAGGGCGCATCGAGGGTGGCGACGGGGTAGCCCTGAAGATCCTTGTAGTGCACGCGAACGCCCTGGGCCTTGGCTTGTTCCTCGACTTGCTCGTATTGCTTTTCCCACTGGCGGGCGATCAGTGCTTCGCGTTCGTGGGTTTTCTTGATATCGGCGCGGGCACCATCGAAGTCATTCACGGCCAACTGGTTCAGGGCCATTTGCGTGGTCAGCATGACCTTTTCATAGTCGTAGCCATCGTAGCGACGCAGTTTGTCATTGATGATGCTGCCCCAATGATCGCCCATCGCGGAAAGGAGCTGGGTGCCGGTGGTTTCAACGGTGTCCTGGCGCTGAATCACCATTTGCTCCGCGCTGCGCCAGGCCACCTGGCTTTGCGGTAGCTCACCGGCGGCACTCAGCACGGCGCCTTTTTCGAAGTAGTAGAGCAGATCCCGATCTTCCGACGGGTTGTGCAGTTCCAGCAGTTGAAGGGCGCCCTGGGGATTTCCGGCTTTCAACTGGTCAGTCGTTTGCGCCAGTTCCAGGTCGTAGTTGCGATAGGCGGCGCAACCGGTCAGTTGCAGGGCGAGGCTTAGCAACAGCGAGAAATAGAGGTGTGAGCGCATGGACGTTGATTCTTCCCTGAACGGATATCGCGAGGAGGTGGCGATTCGCCGCTGAATTTATACGCAGCCGTGCAGGAAACGCCAACAAAGCTTGAGTGAAAGTCATTGGAAGTTAACAATGTGTTACTTCGTATTTCCCCTTGAGATTCATTCATGACTGCCTCCTCCCGTTTTCTGGCGTGGCTAGTGCTGCCGGTTATTGCGTTCTGCAGCCTCAATGCGCTGGCCGACACCGCCGAAGGCGCGCCTAAAGCGCTGCATTTGCTCGATTACATTGGTGCGGATTACCCGGCGACGGTCGAGGCCGGCAAGGTCATTGATGAGTCTGAATACCGTGAACTGCAGGAATTCCTGGGCGTGCTCAAAGGGTTGATCGCTGAATTGCCGGTCAAGCCTGAGCGTGCAGAACTGGAGCAAGGCGTCAGCAGCCTCGGCGCCGCTATCGCTGCGCGCAAGGACAGCGCAGACGTCGTCCGTCAGGCCCGGCAGCTCGGTGCGAAGCTGGCGGTGGCCTATGAAGTCAGCCAGGCGCCAGTGATTACCCCGGACCCGACTCGCGGTGCGCCGCTGTACGCCCAGCAATGCTCGGTGTGCCACGGCGATGCGGGCGCCGGTGACGGTCCGGCAGGCGTCGGCATGACACCGCCGCCGGCCAATCTGCGTGATGCGACGCGTCTGGATCGCCTGAGCCTCTACGGGATCTACAACACTCTGGGCCAAGGCATCGAAGGCACCGACATGCCGTCCTTCGCCGATCAGCTGGATGATCGTCAGCGCTGGGACCTGGCGACTTATATCGCGGGCTTCAGCGCCGATCCGGCCGCAGCGAAATCCGAAAAGACTTACAACATCGCCGACCTGGCCCGTCAGACGCCGGCCGAAGTGCTGGCTGCCGAAGGCCCGCAAGCTGTAGCGACCTTCCGCGCACAACGGGCGCAGCCGCCGCAGGTCAAGCGTGGCCCGGCGCAATTGCTCGACTACACCGCCGCGACCCTGGACAAGAGCATCGCCGCTTACCGTGCCGGCGAGCACGATCAGGCCTACGACCTGTCGGTGGCGGCGTACCTGGAAGGCTTCGAACTGGTCGAAAGCTCTCTGGATAACGTCGACGCCAATGTGCGCAAAGACACCGAAAAATCCCTGATGGCGTACCGTCAGTCGTTGCAGGACGGTTTGCCGGTGGCTCAGGTTGAGCAGCGCCTGGATGCGGCCAAGTCCAAGTTGAAGGAATCCGCCGGTCTGCTGGGCAGCGATGGCTTGAGCTGGTCGCTAAGCTACATCTCCGGCCTGTTGATTCTGCTGCGCGAAGGCCTGGAAGCGATTCTGGTGCTGGCGGCGATCCTCGCGTTCCTGCGCAATACCGGCCAGCAATCGGCGGTGCGCAGCGTTAACGTCGGTTGGGGTTTGGCGCTGGTGGCCGGTTTGGCAACTTGGGCGCTGGCCGCTTACGTGATCGATGTCAGTGGTGCCCAGCGTGAACTGCTGGAAGGCTGCACCGCGCTGTTTGCCAGCGTCATGGTGCTGTGGCTCGGCGTGTGGATGCACGACCGGCGCCACGCGGCGGCCTGGCAGGATTACATCAAGAGCAGCCTGGTGGGCGGCGGCGGGCGTTTCGGTTTTGCGATCCTGGCGTTCTTCTCGGTGTATCGCGAACTGTTCGAAGTGATCCTGTTCTACGAAACCCTGTGGTTGCAGGCCGGTCCTGCCGGGCATAACGCGGTATTGGCGGGTGGCGCCACGGCGCTGGTGCTGTTGGTGGGTTTGGCGTGGGTGATCCTGCGCGGTTCGGCGAAACTGCCGCTGGCGTTGTTCTTCGGCATTAACGCCGGATTGTTGTGCGCGTTGTCGGTGGTGTTTGCCGGGCATGGCGTCAAGGCATTGCAGGAAGCCGGGATCTTCGGCACCCGGCCGGTGCCGTTCTTTGACTTCGACTGGCTGGGGATTCACGCGGATGCGTATTCGTTGAGTGCGCAGGCGGTGGCGATCATTGCGATTGTCGTGCTTTACAGCCGTAGCCGGATGGCCGAGAAGCGGCGGGTGCAGGTTTCTTAAAGGTTATTCGCAGGGCTCATATTCGCGAGCAGGCTCGCTCCCACAGGATTGCGTATAACCTGTGGGAGCGAGCCTGCTCGCGAAGCTTTTTAGCCGAAGGAAAATATTATGCGTGTCTGGATCGATGCTGACGCCTGCCCACGGGCGGCCAAGGATCTGGTGGTGAAGTTCGCCCTCAAGCGCCAGTTCGAAGTGGTGCTGGTGGCCGGTCAGCCGCAGATCAAGCCGGGCCTGGCCCTGGTGAAGCTGATCGTGGTGCCCAGCGGCCCGGACGCCGCCGACGATTACCTGGTGGAACACGCCGTGCCCGGTGATCTGGTGATTTGCAGTGATGTGCCGCTGGCGGATCGCCTGGTGAAAAAGGGCGTTTCGGCTCTCGACCCGCGCGGCAAAGAGTTCGATGCGCAGAACATGGGCGACCGGCTGGCGGTGCGTAATCTGTTTACCGACCTGCGCGAGCAAGGCCAGATGAGCGGCGGGCCCGCGCCGTTTGGCGAGCGGGAGAAACAGGCGTTTGCGAATGCGCTGGATCGGATTCTTACCCGGCTAACGCGCAAGGCTTGAGCCACACCCAAAACCCCTGTGGGAGCGGGCTTGCTCGCGAAAGCGGCCTGTCAGTCAACATTTGCATCGACTGACACGCCCTCTTCGCGAGCAAGCCCGCTCCCACATTTTAGTCCGCGTTACACGTCGTTTTCGTGGGTCAGTTCGAGGACGCGGTCGACCAGTTTGTTGATCCCGGAAGCCGCTTCGCTAATCGTCTGCGCCAGCATATACGCCGGTGTGCTCACCAATTTGCGCGCCTTGTCCTCGACAATGTCGCCCACGGCGCATTCAGTGTGGGTGGCGCCCATCTTGTTCATGGCCGCCGCGGTGTCGGCGTCGTTGCCGATGGTGCAGGTCACGCCCGGGCCGTAGATCTTGGCCGCCAGCGCTGGCGAGATGCAGATCAAGCCCACCGGTTTGCCCGCTTCGGCAAACGCCTCGGCCAACGCGAGGACTTCCGGTTGCACCGTGCAGCCGGCGCCTTCCACCGCGAAGTTGGACAGGTTCTTGGCCGCACCAAAACCGCCGGGCACGATCAGCGCATCGAAGTCTTCGACGCTGGCCTCGCGCAGGTCCTTGATGTTGCCCCGGGCGATACGCGCCGATTCCACCAGGACGTTGCGCGACTCGGGCATTTCTTCGCCGGTCAGGTGGTTGATCACATGCAACTGCGCGATATTAGGCGCAAAGCACTGCACCTGAGCCCCGCGCTGGTCCAGGCGCAGCAGGGTGATCACGCTTTCGTGGATCTCGGCGCCGTCGTAGACGCCACAGCCGGAAAGGATCACTGCAATTTTTTTGCTCATGGGCTTTTCTCCAGATTCATGGCGTTAAATGTCCACTAATTTGTCACTCGTTGCCATAGGGTTAATTCGCGGCTACACCTAGGATCTGTCATCACGATTCCGATCAGGGCGCGTCATGGACTTCATTCTGTATGCGGTGCCGTTTTTCTTTGTGCTGATTGCCGTCGAACTGCTGGCCGACCGTTGGCGCGGGGTGAGCAACTATCGCCTGGCCGACGCGATCAACAGCATCAGCACCGGCGTGTTGTCCACCACCACGGGCCTGTTGACCAAGGGCGTGGGGCTGCTGACGTATGCGTTTGCCCTCGACCATCTGGCGTTGTTCAAACTCTCGGGCGACAGCGTCTGGGTCTGGGTATTCGCCTTTGTCCTCTACGACTTTTGCTACTACTGGCTGCACCGCATGGGCCATGAACGCAACATCCTCTGGGCCGCGCATTCGGTGCATCACCAGAGCGAGGACTACAACCTCTCCACGGCCTTGCGCCAGACCAGCACCGGGTTTCTGTTGAGCTGGATTTTCTACCTGCCCATGGCGGTGCTCGGCGTGCCGCTGCTGGTATTCGTCAGCGTCGCGGCGCTGAACCTGCTGTATCAATTCTGGGTGCACACCAAACACATTCCCAAGCTCGGCTGGTTCGAGTGGTTCTTCGTCACGCCGTCCAATCATCGGGCCCACCATGCACAGAACGCTCTCTACATGGATCGCAACTACGGCGGGGTGTTCATTATTTGGGACCGTCTATTTGGCTCGTTCCAGGAAGAGGACGACAACGAACCGGTGATTTTCGGTGTGACTACGCCGCTGGCGAGCTGGAATCCACTGTGGGCCAACGTGCAGTTCTATGCGCAATTGTGGGATGACGCGAAGCGGGCGCAGAGCAAGTGGGACAAGCTGCGGATCTGGTTCATGCGCACCGGTTGGCGGCCGGCGGACGTGGCGGAAAAGTACCCGATGAACAAGCCCGACCTGAGTCAGTTCCGTAAATTCGAAGTGCCGCTGGATGGGCGCCAGCAGATTTATGTGGCGTTGCAGTTCTGCGTCTACATCGCTCTGGGCAGCTACTTGATGAATCTGGAGCGAAGCCTGCCGACCGCCGCGCTGGTGCTCGGCTGGAGTGCGGTAGCGCTGGGGTTGTTTACGTTGGGCGTGGCCCTGGAGAATCGTCCGTGGACGTTGAAGCTGGAGCTGCTGCGGCTGGCGTCAAACCTGCCGCTGGTGTGGCTGGCGCCGATAGTCGGGCTGTGGCCGGCCAGCGCGGTGGGCTGGGTCGGCCTGCTCAGCTACAGCCTGCTCAGCGGGATCGGTCTCTACTGCTGCAGAAACCGTTTCACTCGATTGGCGTCTTAGGCTCGCTGATCCGCGCCTGTTCGGCTTTCAGGGCTTGCTCGTCGGCGTAGATCTTCTTCGCCAGGCGAGCATTCTTGAAGCGCCGGCGCAGCCACAGGATCAGGCCCAAGACCAGCAGGGCGCCGAGCACCCATAGCTCGTACTTCTTGACGCTGCCCAGCAAGCCCTCAAGCACCGCACCGAAGTGATAGGCCGCCGCCGCCAGGGCGCTGGCCCAGATCGCGGCACCAATCCCGTTCAGCAGCAGGTAGCGCCCCGGCGGATAGCCCGACAGGCCGATCGCCACCGGCATCACCGTGCGCAAACCATAGACAAAGCGGAAGCTCAGGACCCAGATGTCCGGGTGCTTGCGGATATGCTCCAGCGCCCGGTCGCCCATCATTTGCCAGCGCGGTTTGCGCGCCAGCAATTTGCGGCCGTGCTTGCGCCCCAGGAAGTACCACAGCTGATCGCCGGCATAACTGCCGAAGAACGCCACGACAACCACCAGGTTGATGTCCATGTATCCGCGAAACGCGAGGAAGCCCGCGAGCACCAGGATGGTTTCGCCTTCGAAGAACGTGCCGAGAAAAAGGGCAAAGTAGCCGAAGTCATGCAGAAATTGTTGGAGCATTGTCTGGGTGCTGGCGAAATGAACGCGCAGCCTAACCCTTCGTGCACATTCATGAAAGTGTCCAAATGTGTCTCGACGTGAACAATTCCTACAACGACAATGGATTGCGGCTACGTGACGCAGGGGTAAGCACAACTGTCATCTGTTCGTCATAATGGCCGCTTATAACTGTCACGCTCGCCCGCCAGCGCGGGCTCAGGAGTCTGCCGTGAGCTTTACCCCCGCCAACCGTTTGTTTCCTGCAACCCGCCTGCGTCGCAACCGTCGTGATGATTTTTCGCGTCGACTGGTCCGTGAAAACGTTTTGACCGTCGATGACCTGATCCTGCCGGTGTTCGTGCTGGACGGTGAAAACCGTCGCGAAGCGGTGGCGTCGATGCCGGGCGTCGAACGCCTGACCATCGATCTGTTGCTCGAAGAAGCGGCCAAGTGGGTCGAGCTGGGGATTCCGGCCGTGGCGCTGTTCCCGGTGACGCCGCCGGAACTCAAATCGCTGGATGCCGCCGAAGCCTGGAATCCCGAGGGCATTGCCCAGCGCGCCACCCGCGCCCTGCGTGATCGCTTCCCTGAGTTGGGTGTGATCACTGACGTCGCCCTGGACCCGTTCACCACCCACGGCCAGGACGGTATCCTCGACGAAGAAGGCTACGTGCAGAACGACATTACCGTCGACGCACTGGTCAAGCAGGCGCTGTCCCACGCCGCAGCCGGCGCGCAAGTCGTGGCGCCGTCGGACATGATGGACGGTCGCATCCAGGCGATCCGCGAAGCCCTTGAGCTGGCCGATCACGTCAACGTGCGGATCATGGCTTACTCGGCGAAGTACGCCAGCGCCTATTACGGCCCGTTCCGCGATGCGGTGGGTTCGGCGTTGAACCTGGGCAAGGCCAACAAGGCCTCCTATCAGATGGACCCGGCCAACAGCAACGAAGCCCTGCACGAAGTGGCGGCGGACTTGTCAGAAGGCGCGGACATGGTCATGGTCAAGCCAGGCATGCCGTATCTGGACATCCTTTACCGGGTCAAAGAAGAATTCAAAGTGCCGACGTTTGTTTACCAAGTCAGCGGCGAATACGCCATGCACATGGCGGCGATCCAGAATGGCTGGTTGAGCGAAGGGGTTATCCTCGAATCCCTGACCGCTTTTAAACGTGCAGGCGCAGATGGCATCCTGACTTATTTTGCCGTGCGCGCTGCCCAATTGTTACGAGAGCAAAAATAGCCCTCCCAGGAACATTCGATGAATACCGAAGGACTCTCTGAAGTTGCAGTAAAGGAAGCTCAAGCCGTGGTCGAGCAAATCGCCGAAACACCGCCGGAGCTGGAGCCTACTCCACCCGCGGTGGTGGTCGAGGTTGCACCCGCAGCCCCGGCGATTGCCATTCCCGGCCTGGATGACAGCAGCCTGTACATCCATCGCGAGCTCTCGCAACTGCAGTTCAACATCCGTGTGCTGGAACAGGCGCTGGATGAGTCCTACCCGTTGCTGGAGCGGCTGAAATTCCTGCTGATCTTCTCCAGCAACCTGGACGAGTTCTTCGAGATTCGCGTGGCCGGCCTGAAGAAGCAGATCACCTTCGCCCGTGAACAGGCCGGCGCCGATGGCCTGCAACCGCATCAGGCCCTGGCCCGGATCAGCGAGCTGGTGCACGGTTATGTGGACCGCCAGTACGCGATCCTCAACGACATTCTGTTGCCGGAACTGGAGAAACATCAGGTCCGCTTCATCCGTCGCCGTCACTGGACGACCAAGATCAAAACCTGGGTGCGCCGTTATTTCCGTGACGAGATCGCGCCGATCATCACCCCGATCGGCCTCGATCCGACGCACCCGTTCCCGCTGCTGGTGAACAAGAGCCTGAACTTCATCGTCGAGCTCGAAGGCATCGACGCCTTCGGCCGCGACTCTGGCCTGGCGATCATCCCGGCACCGCGTCTGCTGCCGCGCGTCATCAAGGTCCCGGAAGAAGTCGGCGGCCCTGGCGACAACTACGTGTTCCTGTCCTCGATGATCCACGCCCACGCCGATGACCTGTTCCAGGGCATGAAGGTCAAGGGCTGCTACCAGTTCCGCCTGACCCGAAACGCCGACCTGGCGGTCGATACCGAAGACGTGGAAGACCTGGCCCGCGCCCTGCGCGGCGAGTTGTTCTCCCGTCGCTACGGCGATGCGGTGCGCCTGGAAGTCGCGGACACGTGCCCGAAACACCTGTCCGACTACTTGCTCAAGCAGTTCAACCTGCACGAGACCGAGTTGTATCAGGTCAACGGTCCGGTCAACCTGACCCGTCTGTTCAGCATCACCGGCCTCGACAGCCAGCGCGCGTTGCAATACCTGCCGTTCACGCCGCAGATTCCAAAACTGCTGCAAAACAGCGAGAACATTTTCAGCGTGATCAGCAAGCAGGACATCCTGTTGCTGCACCCGTTCGAGTCGTTCACTCCGGTGGTCGATTTGCTGCGACAGGCTGCCAAGGATCCGCATGTATTGGCGGTGCGCCAGACGTTGTACCGCTCTGGCGCCAACTCGGAAATCGTTGATGCACTGGTCGATGCCGCGCGTAACGGCAAGGAAGTCACGGCGGTGATCGAGTTGCGGGCACGGTTCGACGAAGAGTCCAACCTGCAACTGGCCAGTCGTCTGCAAGCGGCCGGTGCGGTGGTGATTTACGGCGTGGTCGGCTTCAAGACCCACGCCAAGATGATGCTGATCCTGCGCCGCGAGGCCGGCGAGATCGTTCGCTACGCGCACTTGGGCACCGGCAACTACCACGCGGCCAACGCCCGCCTGTACACCGACTACAGCTTGCTGACCTCGGATGACGCCTTGTGCGAAGACGTCGGCAAACTGTTCAGCCAGTTGATCGGCATGGGCAAGACCCTGCGCATGAAGAAGTTGCTGCACGCGCCGTTCACGCTGAAGAAGGGCATGCTCGACATGATTGCCCGGGAGACGCAGTTCGCCCTCGAGGGCAAACCGGCGCACATCATCGCCAAGTTCAACTCGCTGACCGATCCGAAGATCATCCGCGCGCTGTACAAGGCCAGTCAGTCCGGGGTGCGTATCGATCTGGTGGTGCGCGGCATGTGCTGCCTGCGTCCGGGCATCGCCGGGGTCTCGCACAACATCCACGTGCGCTCGATCATCGGTCGCTTCCTGGAACACACCCGGGTCTTCTACTTCCTCAATGGCGGCGAAGAGCAGATGTTCCTCTCCAGCGCCGACTGGATGGAACGCAACCTCGACAAGCGCGTCGAGACTTGCTTCCCGGTGGAAGGCAAGAAGCTGATCATGCGGGTCAAGAAAGAGCTCGAGCTTTACCTGACCGATAACACCCACAGCTGGAGCCTGCAGTCGGACGGTCGCTACATCCGCAACACACCGACCGGCAACCAGAACCCGCGCAGCGCCCAGGCTACATTGCTGGAGCGGTTGGGTAGCCCGATTCTCGCCGTGCGTTAACACCGCAATACCTGTGGGAGCGGGCTTGCTCGCGAAAGCGGAGTGTCAGTCAATAGAGATGTCGACTGACACACTGCATTCGCGAGCAAGCCCGCTCCCACAAGGGGAATTGCATTGCCCGCTGAATCGCGGGTACAAAAAAGGCCTTCCGAAGAAGGCCTTTTTCGTTTTCAGCGGACGTTAAGCGTGAACCCGACCCGCGTCAGCCATTCTGCTTCCAGCGCGAAGTCGGCCTGGGTCAGCTGGTTTTCGTCCAGCCAATTGGCCGGGAACAGCACATCGAGGCTGTCGCCGTTGGCGCGCAAGGTGACTTGTGGCATTTCCTGGGTGCCGCGGATGTGGTGGAACAGGATCGCAAAGCGCAGCAGCACGCACAGGCGAATCAACTTGCTGCCATCACTGCCGAAGTCGGCAAATTTGTCCCGGGGAATGTTGCGGCGGTGGCCACGCACCAGCAGGGCGAGCATTTGCTGGTCTTCGCGGGAGAACCCGGCGAGGTCCGAGTGCTCGATCAGGTAGGCGCCGTGCTTGTGGTAGTGATAGTGGGCGATGTCCAGGCCGACTTCATGGACCTTGGCGGCCCAGCCCAGCAACTCGCGCCAGACGCCGTCGTCGAGGTCCCAGTCTTCGGCCACCTGATCAAAGGCATGCAAAGCCTTGCGTTCAACCCGCGCCGCTTGTTCCAGATCAACGTGGTAACGCTCCATCAGCGAGCTGAGGGTGCGCTCACGGACGTCTTCGTGATGATGACGGCCCAGCAGGTCATAGAGCACCCCTTCACGCAGGGCGCCTTCACAGTGGTCCATGCGTTGCAGTTCGAGGGCATCGAAGATTGCTTCGAGAATCGCCAAACCAGCAGGGAAGATCGCGCGGCGGTCAGGCTTGATGCCTTCGAAGTCGATTTTCTCGACATCGCCGAGCTTGATCAGCTTGCGCTTGAGCCAGGCCAGGCCTGTGGCATTCACCTCGCCGGTGCCGTGCCCGCCGGCCTTCAGCGCCAGGCCGATGGCGCGGATGGTGCCCGAGGAGCCGATGGCTTCATCCCAGGTCAGGCGGTGCAGGGCGTGCTCGATGCTCATGATCTCCAGCCGTGCTGCCGTGTACGCCTGGGCGTAACGGGCCGGGGTGACCTTGCCGTCCTTGAAATAGCGCTGGGTGTAGCTGACGCAGCCCATTTGCAGGCTTTCGCGCAGCAGCGGTTCGAAGCGCTGGCCGATGATGAATTCGGTACTGCCGCCGCCAATGTCGGCCACCAGGCGCTTGCCCGGGGTGTCGGCGAGGGTGTGGGACACGCCGAGGTAGATCAGGCGCGCTTCTTCACGGCCGGAGATGACTTCCACCGGGTGGCCGAGGATGTCTTCGGCGCGGCGGATGAATTCAACCCGGTTGCGCGCTTCACGCAGGGCGTTGGTGCCAACGATCCGCACGGCGCCGGGCGGCATACCGTTGATCAGTTGGGCAAAGCGCTTCAGGCAATCAAGCCCGCGCTGCATGGATTCTTCGTTGAGCTGGCGCTCATCGTCGATGCCGGCGGCCAGTTGGACCTTTTCGCCGAGGCGCTCAAGAATACGGATTTCGCCGTTCTGGGCCTTGGCCACGACCATGTGAAAGCTGTTGGAGCCCAGGTCGATTGCGGCGATCAGGGACAGATTCTTGGCTTGGGATTGCGGCATGGTCAGGGGGTCTCGGTCGATAACCTCGACATCGTGCCACGATCAAACGCTGACGCCAACGCGCAACGCTGAAAGCCTTGATCCAGAGCAGCCTGGTCCGCCTGATCGTTCCCATGCTCCGAGTGGGAATGCAGCCCGGGACGCTCCGCGTCCCAAAAGCGGACGCAGAGCGTCCATTGAGGCATTCCCACGCGGAGCGTGGGAACGATCAGATGGCGTGTTCCACGGTGCCAATGAAATTCGCCAACTCCGCCGTCTGCGGATTCGCGAACAAAATCTTCGGATCCCCCACCTCATGCACCTTGCCCTGATGCATGAACACCAACTTGTCCCCCACCTCCCGGGCGAAGCGCATTTCGTGGGTGACCATGATCAGCGTCATGCCTTCCTTGGCCAGTTGCCGGACCACGCTCAGCACTTCGTTAACCAATTCCGGGTCCAGCGCCGAGGTAATCTCGTCGCACAGCAACACCTTGGGCGACATGGCCAAGGCCCGGGCGATCGCCACGCGTTGCTGCTGGCCGCCGGACAAGCGATCGGGGAACGCATCGAATTTCTCCCCGAGCCCGACCCGCTCCAGCATTTCCTTTGCCCGTTCTTTAGCTTTAGCC
Source organism: Pseudomonas sp. NPDC096950 (assembly GCF_044762525.1). NCBI lineage: Bacteria > Pseudomonadati > Pseudomonadota > Gammaproteobacteria > Pseudomonadales > Pseudomonadaceae > Pseudomonas > Pseudomonas sp. NPDC096950. The sequence goes on from NZ_JBIWEL010000017.1 coordinate 145,674, forward strand.
TTGGGCACTTTCTGGACTACTTGTGGCGCCAGCATCACGTTCTCGCCCACGGTCAGGTGCGGAAACAGGTTGAATTGCTGAAACACCATCCCGACTTTCTGCCGCAAGCTGCGCAAATCAGCACGGGCGGCATCGAGGTATTCGCCATCGACTTCGATCACGCCGTCGTTGATCGACTCCAAACCGTTGAGGGTGCGCAGCAAGGTGGATTTGCCCGAGCCGCTGCGGCCGATGATCGCCACGACCTGGCCTTCCTCGACGCTCAGGTCGATGCCTTTGAGTACGTGGTGGTCGCCGTAATATTTATGCAGGGCCGAAATTCTAAGCAGAGGCATGCAGTCTCCTTTCCAGGTAGCGCGCACTGAGGGACAAGGGGTAGCAGAGCAGGAAGTAACCGAGGGCGACGAGGCCGTAGACCATGAACGGTTCGAAGGTCGCGTTGGCCAACATGCCGCCGGTCTTGGTCAGTTCGGTGAAACCGATGATCGAGGTGACAGCGGTGCCTTTGACCACTTGCACCGAGAAGCCCACGGTCGGCGCCACGGCAATGCGCAGGGCTTGCGGCAGGATCACGTAGCGCAATTGTTCCAGCGGGTTGAGCGCCAGGCTCGACGAAGCTTCCCACTGGCCGTTGGGGATCGAATCGACGCAACCGCGCCAGATCTCCGCCAGGTAAGCGCTGGTGAACAGCGTCAACGCCACCGCCGCCGCCATCCACGGTGAAATCTCCACCCCGGCCAACGCCACGCCGAAGAACACCAGGAACAGCTGCATCAGCAGCGGCGTGCCCTGGAACAGCTCGATGTAGGTGCGGGCGAAGCTGCGGGGAACGCTCTTTTTCGAAATGCGCATGACCATGATCAGCAAACCGATCACGCCGCCACCGATAAACGCCACCAGCGACAGCGCCAGGGTCCATTGCAGGCCCGTGAGCAAGTTGCGCACGACATCCCAGAAAGTGAAATCGCTCATTGGCTGCTCCGCGAAATGTAGCGCCGACCAATCCAGTTCAGCAGTTGGCGGATCAGCAGCGCCATGCACAGATAGATCAGCGTGGTCAGGGCGTAGGTTTCAAAGGCGCGGAAATTGCGCGACTGAATGAAGTTGGCGGCGAAGCTCAACTCTTCGGTGGCGATCTGCGAACAGACCGCCGAGCCGAGCATGACGATGATGATCTGGCTGCTTAACGCCGGCCAGACCTTACCCAGCGCCGGCAACAGGACCACGTGGCGAAAGGCTTCGAAACGGCTCATCGCCAGCGCGGCGGCGGCTTCCAGCTGTCCCCGGGGAATCGCTTGAATGCCGGCGCGGATGATCTCGGTGGAATAAGCGCCGAGGTTGATCACCATCGCCAACACCGCCGCCTGCCATTCGGAAATCTGCACGCCCAGGGACGGCAGGCCGAAGAAAATGAAGAACAACTGCACCAGGAACGGCGTGTTGCGGATCAACTCGACGTAGACCCCGAAGATTGCCGAGAACGGGCGGATGTTCCACGCCCGCACCAGCGCCCCGACGATGCCCAGGCCGACCCCGAACACCGCGCCGATGGCCGTCAGTTCCAGGGTGAACAGCGCACCGCGCAGCAACAGGTCGGTGTTTTGCACCACGGGTAAGAAATCGAACTGGTAAGCCATATCAAGCCTCCGGCGCGACGATCAGAGATCGGCCGGCAGCGGCTCTTTGAGCCAGGTCTGGGCGTTTTTCTCCAGGGAGCCGTCGGTCTTGGCGGTGGCGAGGATCTGGTTGACCTTGTCCAGCAGCGCCGGCTCGTTCTTGTTCACGCCGACGTAGACCGGCGAATCCTTGAGCTTCACTTTCAGCGCCGGCACGCGTTTCGGGTTTTTCTCGCTGATGGCGACCATCACCACGTTGCCGCTGGCGATCAGGTCGACCTGGCCGGCGAGGTAGGCGGCGATGGTCGAGTTGTTGTCCTCGAAGCGCTTGATGGTCGCGCCTTCCGGGGCAACTTTGGTCAGCTCGATGTCTTCGATGGCGCCACGGGTGACGCTGATGGTTTTGCCCTTGAGGTCGTCCAGGCCCTTGATGGCGGCGTCTGGCGGACCGAACACGGCGAGGTAAAACGGTGCGTAGGCGCGGGAAAAGTCGATGACTTTCTCGCGCTCAGGGTTTTTGCCGAGGCTGGAGATCACCAGATCCACTTTGCCGGTGGTCAGGAACGGAATGCGGTTGGTGCTGTTGACCGGGGTCAGTTCAAGTTTGACCTTGAGTTGGTCGGCGAGCAGTTTGGCAGTGTCGATGTCCAGGCCGCGGGGTTTCATGTCCGGGCCGACCGAACCGAACGGCGGGAAGTCCTGGGGCACGGCGACCTTGAGGGTGCCGCGCTTGACTACATCCTCCAGACCGTCGGCGTGGGCGGGTGCCTGGCTCAGCATTAAGCTGGCAAACAGGGCGGCGAGGAGGGCGCTGTAACGCTGGGTCATGGCAAATCTCCGAATCGGCGAGAAGTGATTTCTGCGGTTCGACAGAGCACGGGCCATGCCAACATCGGGATTTGAGGGCGACAGACCGCGGTTTTGCTGGTTTTGTTCGGTCTTACTGGTCTGAACAGTCAGGTCGCGTTTCGCACCTCGATAGCGCATCGCGTTGAAGCACCGAACCCCGGTGGGGCACGACTTGCCGGGCGCCTCGAATAGCTTTACAACTAGCCGCTCATTGGCCTGGTTCGTTTGAAAAACCATGAATTCGATCTCTCGCGCCGTACCCGAAGTGGCGCTGCAAGCCATCCGCAAACTGATTACCGAACAGGGCTTCGGGCCGGGGGATGCCTTGCCTTCGCAACGGGACCTGGCGGTGCAATTGGGCGTCAGTCGGGCGTCATTGCGTGAGGCGTTGTCGTCCCTGAGTGCGCTGGGGGTGATCAGCATCCAGCCGGGCAAGGGCGTTTTCGTTCAGTCGCCGGTGGATTTGCCTCGGGGTGATGCGACGGTGGGCTGGCCGTTCGCGGCCCAGGCTTCGCCGCTGGATATCTTTCAGTTGCGCTATGCCCTGGAAGGTTTTGCGGCGGGGCTGGCAGCCGTGACGTTGAGCACTGTCGAGCTCGATGCCCTGGAAGACAATGTGGCCGCCATGCGTAACGAACTGAAGGCCGGCGACTTCGATGCAGCGGCGCGGCTGGACTTCGAATTTCACCGGCGCATCCTGCTGGCCAGCGGTAATCAGGCGATGTTGAGCATCCTGACCGCCAGCGCCGACATTTTTCTGGAGAGCCAGAAGCTACCGTTCATCCGGGCCGAGCGGGCCATGGAAACCTGGCAGGAACACCGCAAAATCCTACGCGCACTGGCGCGACGCTCGTCCGCCGCCGCGCAGAAGGCAATGCAGGAACATGTGCGCAATGCCGCGCTGCGCACCGGAATTGCCTTCGTCGCTCCCGCCACGTCTTGACTTGAGCTATACCCAAACTCATGGACCACCATAGCGAGACTCAATCATCTGCACCTTCCTGAACGAGGGAAGGGCGGCTATGATGGGCCACGTTTTTTTGCTTACAACCTGGAGACTTCCATGAGCAGCGATCTTATCAAACACGTTAGCGACGCTAGCTTCGAGGCCGATGTACTCAAGGCCGAAGGCGCTGTACTGGTCGACTACTGGGCTGAATGGTGCGGCCCTTGCAAAATGATCGCTCCTGTTCTGGACGAAATCGCTGAGACCTACAAAGGCAAGCTGACCATCGCCAAACTGAACATCGACGAAAACCAGGAAACCCCGGCCAAGCACGGCGTACGTGGTATCCCGACCCTGATGCTGTTCAAGAGCGGTGAAGTTGCAGCGACCAAGGTTGGCGCGCTGTCCAAGTCGCAACTGGCTGCATTCCTCGACGCCAACATCTAAGTCGGCGACGTTGTAAAAAAAGCCCCGCATATTGCGGGGCTTTTTGCGTATTCAGGGCTAGACGCTCCGAAACTCAGGTGGTACATTCGGCCCCGCACTGGTTTCTCCAATGCCCCCTGCTAGCCGTCGCCGACGCACTCCTTTTCGAATAAGTACGCGATCCTGTCGCCGTCTCTGCGGCGCGGCCTCATTAAGCCAAAAGCTTAATTTCCCCCCCTCCATAAATGATTACGTCATTCCTATCTGAATCTGACTGAACTCAAGCACACGCCG